>DAOSYC010000047.1:0-18685 GCA_035380905.1 Spirochaetota bacterium
GCCGGGGCTGCTTTATTCATACTGAATGTATATCGTGCTTGACTCAATAACGGTTTTTCATAAGAGTATCATGGTTGTACCTGCTTTGTGCTGGGCTGTCGTATTTTCTGTTATACATTCCGGAGGTTTTTTATGATTGATATGACAACAGAGTATCTTGGTTTGAAGCTTCGTAATCCCCTTATTGTCAGCAGTTCAGGGTTTACTGATTCCGCGGATAAAATCCGGCATATTGAGGAGCTCGGGGCAGGAGCGGTAGTGCTGAAATCACTCTTTGAGGAACAGATACTCATGGATAGTGAATCGATATCTGCGGAGGGACACGGGGTTGATGGTTACGGTGAGGCCTCTGATTATATTCATAATTATGTGAAAGAGAATACGGTAAGCGAGTATCTGCGTCTCATTGAAAACGCGAAGAAAAATGTAACAATCCCGGTTATTGCAAGTGTGAATTGCAGGTCTGCAAAAGAATGGATTTCATTTTCTAAAAGCATTGAGTCTGCAGGTGCTGATGCACTTGAAGTTAATATGTTTATCATGCCGGTTGATCTTTCAACACGGGGAGAGGACCTGGAAAAGATATATTTTGATGTTGTGAGCGGTATTGTGGACAGGGTCAAGCTGCCCCTTGCATTGAAAATAGGTACGTATTTTTCAAGTATGGCCAATATGATAGTGTCCCTTTCGCATTCGGATGTTTCCGGACTTGTGCTTTTTAACAGGTTCTACAGCCCTGATATCGATGTTGAATCAATGGAGATAACATCCGCACCGGTGCTCAGCCGTCCTGAGGAAATATCGCTTCCCCTGAGGTGGATCGGAATGCTGTATGGTAAGGTCGGATGTGATCTTACCGCGTCAACGGGCATCCATGACGGCCATGGTATGGCAAAAGTAATACTTGCCGGCGCCGCCTGTGCCCAGGTCGCAACTGCATTCTATGATAATGGTATTGAATATATTCAGACAATACTGCAGCAGTTCGGGCAATGGATGAAAGAGAAAGGATATTCCTCTCCTGATGAGTTCAGGGGTTTACTGAGCCGGAGTAACGTGGCTGATCCGCAGCAGTATGAACGTTCCCAGTTCATGAAATATTTTTCAAATTATCAGAAATAGGCGGGGATGAGGGCTTTTCATTAATCAGGATTGGGCAATGCCTTTTTGGGCAGGAATATGCTTAAGGCTTTTACTTATGAAGATTTCGCCATCAAGGACTTTATGGATGGCCTCCACTATTGTCTCAGGGGCGTCCTGTTTAAGAATATACCCCCTGGCCCCGATATGAAGGGAGCGGTCTATAAAATATGATTCTTCATGCATTGAAAGAACGATAATTGGAATCTGGAGATGGTTCTTTGCTACTTCTTTTAACAGGTCCATGCCGCTTACACCGTTCAGCGCAATATCGAGAATAATCAGGTCGGTATTGTTTAACTCAAGAAGTTCAAGGGCGCCGGATACAGTGGATGTTACTCCGCATACAGTTATGTCGTCCTCAAAATTCAGAAGCTGTGACAGCCCTTTGCGGAGGACTATATTGTTCTCAACAATCAGAATCCTGATTTTACTGTTTTTATCATCTTCGGCCATCAGTTACAGTCCCTTGTGCAATTTCTCTTCGTGACCTTCCAGCATGTAAAAAGTCGCCCTGTCAAAATAGAGAACCACCCTGTTGTTCAGGTCAATGGCCTCCTTGTAGCTGGTAAGGTCGCTGTAGAGTTTATCCATGACAAAAAGCCATAGATGACGTTTCTGTAATACAAGGGCTTTCTGTACCTGGGAAAACGGGACTCCCTGGCTGAATCTGTCCCGTCCAAGTTTTTTGTAGCGTTCCTCGATTTTTGATTTGGGAAAATCACGGGTAATCCACCTTGAAAGATCCCGGAACACTCTGTCGCTGTGTTCGTAAATATCGTTTCGGTCAAGGTTTCTGTATGCAGGTGTTTCCGGATTATGCAGGAGGTCATTCATGAAACGTTCTGTAATTTCCTGGTGGTGTTCTTCCACGAGCATCACAAAACGGTTGTAGAGCATATTTGGTTTATTCAGCATTTCTTCCCCCATGTATACTTTTAAAGACTGAATGATTCCTGCCGGTCCGGAGCTGTTTCACATAACCCGGCCCTGAACGTTATTGTATCAATTCATCCAGCTTTACGTATTTTGTTACAAGCTGTGCGAGAAGTTCAATTTCATTTTCGCTGTCTTTTGTGAGAAGCGCCTCCATCCTGTCCAGCTGCTTTGATACCATGAACGTATCATTCGCAACGAGGAGCAGGGGAATATTCTTCTCCGAGGCCCGTGTGATAATATTCGCGGGAGGGAGTATATTATTTGTTAACAATATCCCGACGGTATCGCTTTCAAGGGCCGCAAGAATCATATCACTCCTGTCACCGCTGGTAATGAGAAGTTTCTGCTCTTTGATGAAGAGCGGATTCCGGAGTGACTCATCTGTAGACATGGCGCCGACAAAAATATTTTTCACGACATTTCCGAGGCCTTTCTCTCCGGCAATTACTTTCGCGAAAAGATTTTCAGCAAGATAATTCATGGTGAAGTGGGTAAGCTGTTCCTTGTACGGAATAACTCCCAGCACGTTAATGCCGAGGTCGGTGATGCCCTTGAGGAATACATTTTCAAATTCTTCAAGGTCCTGAACTTTATTGATGATAATCCCGGCAAATCCGGCGTCCTGTGTCTTTATATATTTGTTGATGTACCGAATATCATCGACGATGGTATCGCTGTCGCCGCTTACCACAATTACAAGTTTCCCGTTAAGATATTTGGATAGTGCTATTGCGTCGAGATGTATTGATGCACCGTAGGTAAGGTCCTTTCCCCCTTCCACAAACAGCACATCTTTGTCCTTTCCGCTATTGTCCGCCATTTCCTGACAGGTCGTTCTGGTGGCGTCTTCGTTATATACATAACGCAGCTTGGAATGGTTAAAGCCCAGTGAAATTTTATCCGGCTCTTCTTCAAGGCCTAAAATGTTCACAATCAGATTTGCGTCATAATCCCAGTTTTTTTTCCGTCGGTATATCAGTCTGTCTCCGAAGGGCTTGATGTATCCGTATGTTTTTTCCAGCGCGGTCGCGATACCTACAATAATACTTGTTTTGCCGGCCCCCTCACGTGATGACGCAATGATGATTGTTTCCATTAATACTCCCCCTTTCGGTTCTTGATTAGAATTCTCGTGTCTGTAACTTTCAACCCCTCTGTCCGGTAACAGGCGACAATGCGGGTAGTTCGTTTTTTTATGGACTACGAAACAGCTTCTCTTCCCATGGTACTATATAGATTCCGGAATCAGTGATATATCGCCCCGTACCCGATTGTGTAGCGATTAAAGGCAGGCCCCGTATTTCCGGAAACCTGGAGGTAATTGTCTATATGGAAAAATTTTATTTCGAAATAAATATAAAACAGGAAATCACTGCACGTGCTGATTCCCGCTTTTGAAAAACATGAGCACAGATTAAAATACATCTATGATTACTTGTTTTGTAATTTCGCACTTTCAATAAAATATAAGTATAGGCGAAATTAGCTTCAATAGTCAAAGATATATTTGTTCGATAGTGGAAATCACAATTCTCGGATAGGGGAAATCCCCACGGCATAGTATGCTGTTTATACCCCCTCTTCCTGGACCCATAGTGTGGCATGCTGCACCAGCTCAATCGCGCTGCCGAGATTTAGTTTTTCCTTTATGTGCGCCCTGTGGTTTTCAATTGTTTTTACGCTTACATGAAGTTTCTGGGCAATCTGACGGGTGCCGAGGCCTCTGCCTATAAGCTGAAACACCTCGAGTTCACGGTCTGTGAGAAGGTCTACGGGTGAGGATTCAATCGTTGACTGCCCTTCAATGAGTTTATTAAACATTCTGGTGGCGATGTTGTCGCTTACGTAAATATTGCCGCCGAGGATATGGGTTACTGCCTTGACAACTGTTTCCGGGGCTTCCTGCTTCATGAGGTAACCCTTGGCGCCTGCCCGTAACGCCCTCTCCGCGTAAATGGTTTCGTCATGCATTGAAAGCGTAAGAATCAGGATGTCAGAATACCGGAGCTTGATATCTTTTATAAGCTCAATACCGCTGCTGTTTTTGAGGGATACGTCAATAATCATAAAATCAGGGCGCTTTTCCCTGATAGCCTTGAGGGCTTCAAGGGCGTCTTCCGCCTCGCCGCACACCTCAAAGTGTTTCTGGTTATTCAATATTTCTGCAAGACCTTTCCTGAAAATGGGATGGTCTTCAACAAGGAATATCTGTATTTTGTCTGATAATTTCTGTCTTTCCTGCATGCCGGTCACGATAATCCTGATAATATAATTTGTCAATAAGTACGGGAATCCGGCACCTTCTCCGGCACCGTTATGGAGACTATTTTTTCAGAATACAGATAACACGGGTGCCCCCGTTCTGGTTTTTTATGACGTCAAGAATTGCGTTAATAACCCGCGCCCTGTATTTCATTATGTTGATCCCCATGCCTCTTTTATAGGTGCTGATATTGGGAATTCCGATTCCATCATCATCAATGTAAAGAGATATGGTGCCTGTTTTCTTTTTGAATACTATGTTGATATTCTGTGCCTGTGAATGTTTTACGGAGTTATTAATTGCTTCCTGAACGATGTAGTACAGCTGGGTCGCAACGACATTATCGCTGAAGGTTATGGTGTCCTCGTAGGTCAGCTGGCAGGTTATCCCGAACATGGACTGCACCTGGGATGACAGTTCGAGAAGTGCGAAGATCAGACCCTCCGCATCTATATCCACAGGACAGATCCCCTTGACGATCATGCGTGTCTGGGTTATTGCCTGGTCGAGGAGATAGTTAATTTCATCAATGTCTCCCGCTTCAGAGATGAATTTCCTTGAAAGCTTCTGTTTCAGCAGGTTCAGCATAAACTTGATTCCCACGAGATGCGGCCCGAGGCCGTCATGGAGATTGTTGCCGATCTTCCTGCGCTCCTCTTCGCTGATCCTCAGTATCTCACTTTCCAGGCGCTTCTGTTCCGTCACGTCAAGAAACGAGGCGATACTTTTCTTCGTCTGCGGTATCAGCCCCACTGTCATGTAGATATCCTTTATATTATGATCCCGGTCGATAAACCTGATACTGTAATTTCTCGGGGCCTTCGAGGGCTCCTTCCGGCGCATACGGTGATATTCCGTCATCATCTCCAGGTCTTCTTCAGCGATAAAACGGGTCCAGGATATTTTATCTTCCAGCTCCGCTTTTGAAAAACCGGATAGATTTTCAAATTCGGAATTCGCAAGGGCGATAGTTGTGTCTTCTTCAATAAGAATTGTTGCTGTTCCCGTTGTTTCAAAGGTCGTGCGGTAGTTTTTTGCAAGGGAATTGATCATTTCCTCCATTTCCCTGAATTTCGACTGTACAATCTTGTCGTTTTGGGCATAGGAGACATTCACGGCGATCTCATTGAGCATTATAACGTCGTCTTCTGTGGAAAAGAATGTATTGTCCACCATTACGGTTATGGCACCGAAAAAGGTGGCATTATATTCCAGGCGTGCGGTAACTGATGAAATATCCTGCGGGTACCGGACCCCTTCCCGTTCATGTGCCGAGAGAAGAGGGGCCCTGTTTATCAATAGTATCTCTGAACATGCTACCTCGGCGCGGATAAATTCTTCAATTGTGTATATGTCCCGGCTGCTGATCTCGCCGTTGGCCGTCGCCTCGCTGTTCCCATGGGACAACTCAACAATGGAGCCCCCGTTCCCTACAAGGGCAATCCAGCACGAAAGGTATCCTCCGTGGCGGGTAATTGTGCTGCATATGTCATCAAGGGTCCAGGAATCCTTTTTTTCCCGGAAAAGCAGCTGGTTGATTCTGTAGAGTGTGTAAAGTTTCGCATTAAAGTCCTTTAGCGCGCCGGGGGACGTTCTTCTGTTTTCTTCTCTGTAAAGGCTTTTCATAGGTTTTTCCAGTCCGTTTTTTTCTTCAAGCAGGGGGCAACAGCATCTCCTGTCATTAGTGATACGGATAAGGGTGTAACCGGGTGTACACATCATTGTAACGCTGCCCCGGGGTGATGCATCATAGTAAATCTCTTAATAATTGCAGCAGGCCCGTATGGACCATAATTCCCTTTCCTCTGTAAAATTCAAGCAAAAATATTATACAAAATGTGAGAAATAGTAAAATAAACTTACCCAGATTAGGGGCGGCCTCGGGTACTCTTTGGGGGATTCTACTATCATAAAAATAGGGGTTCTGCTATTGTATTTTTATAATTTAACCTATTCTAAAAAAAAGGGATAATTCATATATTGCTTTTGGGGGTGAAGGCGAAAAAAAATATCCGCAACCATCCGGACGGTATGGCGGGATGTTTCATTTGTCTTCGGCAGTAGTTGGTATAACGATTTTTATAAAGATACTGTTTGTTTGTTTTTCTGGGGTGGATTATTCTCCATTTAAAGAGGGAGTGTAATCAGGGGGCTTTGTACATACTATATTACTGAAAGGCATGCTATAGAGAAAAATCAACCATGTTTTTTCGTAGTCCTTTGATGCCGTTCCCGCCTTTGTTTTGAGAAAATTCACTACATGATGTCCGGATTCTTTTCGGGAAGGGGGAGTATCTTTCCTGCCTGTAGCGCCGGGATGGGGGTCCCGGGCAGCTGTTCCCGGGAAGTGCAATATAATCTTTTCCGTAAATATTATTATTTCAAAGAGGGAATTCATATGGATTATAGGAAAGAGTATGAAAAAAAATGTGTACCTGCGGAGAAAGCCGTTGCAGACATCAGGTCGGGGGATGTTGTCGATTATGGTTTTTTTAACGGGAAACCGGTTGTATGCGATCTCGCTCTTGCGGGGAGGCATGAAGAACTCCGGGATGTGAGCATCTTTACTGCGGTAACAGTCCCTCCGGTTCCTGAAGTTATCAAGTATCCTGAAAGTTTCAGCTATATGGACTGGCAGTGGAGCAAATTAACACGGATAATGCATTCACAGGTGGAGCAGGCATATTATTCTCCTATCCTGTATCATCGTGCACCGTATTTTTACCGGTCCCTGGTGGATCATTATAATACTACAAAAGGTTACAGGTCGGTATACTACAAGGACGAAGCAAAAAGTAAAGATGTAAAGTGGATTTCAATTGTCCGTGTTGCCCCGATGGATGACGCGGGTTTCTTTAACCTGGGGCCTCACAATTCGGAAACATCGGCGTCTATTGACGCTGCTGATATTGTAATCCTCGAAGTTGTAAAAAGAATGCCGGTGTGCCGCGGCGGTAATGAAGAAGCGGTCCATATATCACGGGTCGATTATATCGTTGAAGCTCCTGATGACCATGGCTGCTATGATGCTCCACAGATGCCGCCAAGCGACATTGATAAAAAAGTCGCGGAACACATCATGAAGGAAATATCTGACGGATGCTGTATTCAGCTTGGTATAGGGGGGATGCCCAACATGGTGGGGCAGCTCATTGCCCAGTCCGATCTGAAAGACCTCGGCGGGCACACGGAGATGTTTGTTGATGCCTATGTTGATATGATTGAATCAGGAAAGATGAACGGGTCACGTAAAAATATTGACCGTTTCAAGACATCATATACATTTGCCATCGGATCACAGCGGATGTATGATTTTATGCATAACAATCCCGGTCTTGCGTCGTATCCTGTTGATTATACCAATGACCCAAAAGTCATCTGTAAGATCGATAACATGATTAGTATCTGTAACGCGATTCAGGTTGATATTTTCTCACAGGTGAACGCGGAAAGTCATGGAGGCGGCCAGATTTCAGGAAATGGCGGGATGTGGGACTTCGTTCTCGGGGCCCAGTGGTCTGAGGGTGGAAAAAGTATTATCTGCCTCCCTGCTACCTATCCTGACTCGAACGGGGAGATAAAATCGAGAATCGTAGCGAGCTTTGCTCCGAGTACCGCGGTAACGATACCTCGCCAGATGACGGACATAATCGTGACCGAATTCGGAGCGGTCAAACTGCAGGCGTGTCCGACATGGATGCGGGCGGAGAAAATTATCAGCATTGCCCATCCTGATTTCAGGGATGAGCTGATAAAAGACGCAGAGAAAATGAAGATATGGAGAAAGAGCAATAAGAAATAGCGGCAGATCTGTGCACCTGAATTCAGTGCATTGGTGCAGGATTTTTCTGATATATAAATGAAGCGGCGGCGGGAAGGGGATGCCCTCCCTTCCCGTAACATGGAGCGGTTGCTGATAACTATGCGTAGAATTGAAATCATTATATAGTGCAATTTCATTTTTGTTTAAGGGGGAAGAAGATGAGCAGTTTTCAATTTGAGTACAACCAAGAAGCTGTAAAAAATCTCAAAATTGAAGATACCTCAATTTTGGATCGCCTGGTCGATTACAGGCACGCGCGGGATGTACGTCACAAAAAAGACCATTCCCAGCGCGACAAGAGGATGTCGCTTTCAGAAGCTGTCTCCGAGTTTGTGCAGGATGGGGATATCCTGGGATACACAGGATTCGGGTATGTACGGACTTCGCTTCAGAGCGACTGGGAGATTATTCGTCAGGGGAAGAAGGGTCTCCAGTCAATTGGTTCTCCGAACACATGCCAGTCGTACGGCGTTACGTTCGGTAATACTCCGTATACTCATGCATCGTATGCAGGCGCGGAGATGCGGGGTTATGACAAATATTTTTCGGAAAACATTAAAAGTGGCGCGGTAAAAATTCTTTCTGACTGGAGCCATGGTCTTATGGGTCTTGGTTTCAAGGCGGCGCAGCTTGGACTGCCGGGTGTTTTTGCCAAATCCGGTCTCGGATCTGACCTTGTGAATTATAATCCGTACCTCAAGGTGATCAACAATCCCATGGTGAAGAATGGCGACCCGTGCGTGTTCGTACCGGCATTGTGTCCCGATATTACTTTTATCCATGTCCATGCAGCAGATATGTACGGGAACGCGCGGTTTTACGGACCTGCCGTCAATGACCTTGCCCTTGCAGGGGCGACAAGAAAGCTGGTTATCACCGCGGAGGAAATTGTATCAAACACTGATATCAGGTGGAATAATAAAGGTGTTCAGATACCGTTCCAGAATGTTGATGCGGTTGTTGAGCTGCCGTATGGTGCCGTACCGGGCTATATGCCGGGCTGTTACTATTGGGCACGCCGATGGTGGGAAAAGACATTTGCCATGATGAGTGAGGGTCAGGAGGCAATGGAGAAACACGTTCGTGAATGGATTCTCGACACCAAGGATACCCGGGAGGTTTTGAAAAAACTTGGCGGTATTGACTTCATGATCAACCAGAAGAGGCTTGCAAAAGCTGCTGAAGCGGATAATGAGGACAGTGGTGTTGAATTCAAGTATGAGCCATGGACCCCGAATACACCGCCGGATGTGTTTGATTGATCCGGAAAATTTTTGAATATTTAATGAAACCAATTGAAACAAGGAGGAGAGAACAATGGCAGAGTCTAAGCCTATGAATCCTTTAGAGATGTTAGCATACGTACTCTCAAGACAGATCAACGACCATGAGGTCGTGTATATAGGGACAGGATTACCGATGGTAGCAGGTATCCTTGCGAAAAAAACCCATGCTCCCAATATTACATTTGTATACGAGTCCGGCGGTCAGGACCCCATTGAAGGGGGAATGCCCTGGTCTGTAGGCGGTCCGGAAACTTACCGGAAATCTCCCATGATTCTGGAGATGCCATATTCTTTCGGTCAGGCTGCAATGGGTCTTGTGGATACGGGATTTCTCGGATTTGCGCAACTCGACATGTACGGTAACGCGAATACCACAATGATCGGCGGGGAGTTTACTAACCCGAAAGTGCGTCTTACCGGATCAGGGGGAAACAACGATGTTGCTTCGCTCTGTGAAAAAATCGTTTTTGTCGGTATTCAAAGCCCGCAGAAATTTGTTTCCAAGGTGGATTTTATCACATCTGCCGGGCATCTCACCGGTGGAAACGCACGGCAGGAATCCGGTCTTCTTGGTCAGGGCCCTGTTGCTGTTGTAACGACAGCGGGAGTGTATGATTTTGAACCCGACACAAAACGTATGAGAATTAAGACTCTTCATCCCGGTGTATCACCGGAGCTTGCACAGCTTGCATCAGGTTTTGAGCTTGTAAGGCCGGAAGGGGAAATTCCAGTTACAGAAATACCGAATGAAGAGATTTTAGAGCTGCTCCGGAATGAAGTAGATCCTCAGGGATTCTTCATAAGCATGCCGGGAGCGTAATAGCTTCATATTTTTTTATACATCATTTATTTACACAGCCCCCCTCCCGTATAGCCTCCGATCCAGGATCACTCCACTCTGGGAGGGGGGGGCTTTTTTTTCCCTCCAGTCACATAATAATTGACAGTATATCTTACACCGTTATTGTATTACAGCATGAAAGGCTCGAAGAGTTTGGCCGGGCATTGTGCGGATTTGCGGTTCTTTGTACCGAAAGTGTGCGGGTTCATATATCACGTTTCCTGAGTATATGCCCGATACGGCCGGTCTTATTGTAAAATAAGGAAATGCGGGGAAGCTGTGTATGAAAAAACAACACCTATCATTAATGATTCGGGAACAATGCCGGAAGTACGGTGATAGAAATGCCGTGTATGCCAGGAAGAACGGGAGATGGGAACCTGTAACATGGAAACAGATGGATGAGCAGATTATTTCTATTGCCGCGGCCCTTGTTGACCTTGGGGTACAGGAAGAGGAGAATATCGGTTTTTTTGGAGATAATTGTCCGGAACTGGTTTTTGCTGAATACAGCGCAATGAGCATCAGGGCTGTTCCGGTTTCAATTTATGCAACCAGTTCAGTACAGCAGGCTGAATATATAATACATGACGCGGAAACCGGCGTTGTATTTGCCCGGGGCATTGAGCAGTACAACATTGCGGTAACGCTGTTCCGTAAAGGCATTGGTCTTAGAAAAATTATTGTAATTGATGATACTGTACCGATTGTGGATCACCCTGACATACTGTATTTCCGGGACCTGGTGGAAATGGGTAGAAAATCAGCTTCCGGTGTTGAAGTTGAAAGGCGGCTTTCAGAAGCGGACACTGAAGATACAGCGGCTATCATTTATACTTCCGGAACCACAGGTGACCCAAAAGGTGCAATGATCAGCCATGGTAATTTCTTTGTGCAGTTTAATGCCCTGAATGCGCGGTTTCCCCTGGGTGAGGATGATGTTGACCTTGCGTTTCTGCCGCTGAGCCATGCGTACGGGAAAGGTTCCGGATACTGGGTGCAGTCCCGCGGTGCTACAGTATATTACTGTGAGGACCCGAAAAAGGTAATTGAGTATTTTAAAGAAGTCCGCCCCACGTATATGGTCTCGGTACCGCAGTTCTATGAGAAAATTTATTCCACAATTATCTCCGGTGTTGAAAATAAATCCCTGTTTATAAAAAAATTCTTTTACTGGTCTCTACGCGCCGGCAGACAGTACCGCTATAAAAAATACAGGGGTGAGACCATCTCCCCTCTGCTGCGCCTTAAACACTATATCGCGTATCCCCTGGTGCTGAAAAGGATCCGTTCCTTCATAGGGGGACGGCTTAACTTCTTTTCCTCGGGGGGCGCGATGCTCTCCCGTGAAATTGAAGAGTTCTTCTTTGCCGCGAAGGTATTTATCGCCCAGGGGTACGGCCTTACGGAGAATTCCTCAATGGTCAGCTGTAATTATCCCGGGAAATTCAAATTCGGTACCGCCGGCACCGCAATTCCGGAGTGCGAATTTATTATTGATGATGACGGGGAAATCCTGACACGAGGCGGAAACCTGATGAAAGGGTATTACCGTAATCCGGAAGCCACTGCCGCTGCCATGACACCTGAAGGCTGGTTCAGGACCGGCGATATAGGATACCAGGATGATGAGGGATTTCTCCACATAACCGACCGCAAGCGTGATGTGATTGTCAATGATAAGGAAATGGTTATTGCACCGCAGGGCATCGAATCCCTTATCGGCCAGGACCATTACATTGAGCACATTATAGTTGCAGGGGACAGACGGGAGTACCTGACGGCCCTTATTGTTCCGGACTATGACGCCCTGAAGGAATATGCCCGTTCGGGAAAAATATCCTGGACGTCAATGGAGGACCTCACAGGGAAGCCGGAAATATATGACTTCTACCGGCAGCGGATCGATATGCATTCCGATTATCTCCCGCCCCATGAAAAAATACGCCGCTTCACGCTCCTTCCCCGTAAATTCTCAATGGAAGAGGGGGAACTTACGCCGACGCATAAAATACGCCGGAGAACCATCGAAAAACACTTTAAAAATATTATCGACGGTATGTACAGCTAATAGTGTTGACGAAGATTTCTAAAAGTATTACATTTGATCACTATAATGTCAGTAATATTGTTACGTCGAACACTGTCAGATCTACAGGATGGTGCGCTGTCCTGTATGCGTATGCGTAAAAAAAAAATTGTTTGGAGGAAACCATGGGTGCAGCGGAAAAATATGAGGAACGTACCATCCCCGCGATTTTCAGGAACAGGGCAGAAGAGTTTCCTGAAAGGGTTCTTGCCAGATACAGGACTGCGGAAGGGTGGAAGGACATTTCATGGAGTGAATCAAAGCGCCGTGTTGACGCGATAGCGTCATGGCTTATCGGGAGCGGTATTCAGGCGGATGATAAAATTTCCATCTTTTCGGAAAACCGGCCGGAGTGGGCCTTCGCGGACCTTGCCATTCTCTCGGCAGGGGCTGCTGATGTCACAATTTATGCTACTAATTCCGGTCCCGAGGCCGCATATATTATAAACGATTCTGACTCGCGGTTTTGTTTCTGTTCCGGCAAAGAGCAGCTGAACAGGCTCCTTTCGGTGAAAGACACAATGCCGAACCTTGAGAAGATCATCGTGTTTGATGATGTTCCGTCGGATGATCCGATCGTGGTGCCGCTCGGAGAGGTAATGAAGCAGGGCACGGACAACCCTCTGCCGGAAGATGTTGATTCCCGGATAAAAAATATCAATCCCGAAAATATTATGACCCTCATTTATACCTCGGGGACAACGGGTAATCCGAAAGGTGTTATGCTGACCCATCTCAACATGGTTACACAGGCGAATCAGTTTCTGTCGCACCATCCCTTCCCGTTTGATGTGACCGTACTTTCAATTCTTCCCCTTTCCCATTCTCTTGAACGCACTGTGGGATACCATTGCATTCTGCTTCTCGGGCAGACAGTTGCCTACTGCCGCGGACCGGAGCATCTCCTCGAGGATCTTACTGAAATTCGTCCCACGGCGTTTCTTGTGGTGCCCCGTGTCCTTGAAAAAATTTATGAGGGGATTATGACCAATGTGGAAAAAGCCCCTGCTTCAAAGAAACGGATATTCAGGTGGACGGAACGTGTTGGGAGGAAAGCTGTTCCTTATATCGTCACCAACAGGAAGTTGCCGTTTTTCCTGAGGAAAAAATACAATATCGCGGAAAAGCTTGTCTTTTCGAAACTTCGGGAGGCCCTGGGGATGGACATGCTCCATGTCGTGGGACTGGGAGGCGCGCCGTTATCGACATATATAAATGAATTTTTTCAGGCGATAAAAATTGAGGTCCATCCGGGATACGGCCTCACTGAAACGTCACCCGTGACCCATGTGCACACCTATAAGGAAGTCATGCCTATAAAACTCGGGAGCGTCGGTCCTGCCCTCCCCGATACGGAGTGTACAATTGCAGATGACGGCGAAATCCTTATAAAGGGCCCCCAGGTTATGAAGGGGTATTACAAACAGCCTGAGGCCACACAGGAAGTCTTTACTGAAGACGGCTGGTTTAAAACCGGTGACATCGGGTTTATTGAAAGTGACGGGTACCTTACAATTACCGACAGGAAAAAGGACATCATTATTACTGCGGGCGGTAAAAATGTTGCACCCCAGGTACTTGAAAACAAGTTCAAGTCAAACACGCTTATTGAACAGATCGCGGTGATTGGTGACAGGCGTAAATACCTTGTTGCGTTGATCGCCCCGAACTTTGACGCGCTTAGCGAATGGGCCTCGCGGAACTCAATAACGGATATGGACCATAAAAGCCTCGTCAAAAATCCGGCGGTTATTGCGAAGTACAGGGAAATAATTGAAGGGTTTAACGTCGAGTTCGGCCGCGTGGAACAGGTGAAACAGTTTGCGCTTATTGAACAGCCCTTTACGCAGGAGACCGGTGAACTGACGCCCACGCTCAAGGTAAAACGGCGCGTGATAGAAAAAAAATACAGTGATGTTATTGAAACACTGTATGGGGACGCAAAAAATTAAACTGCAACCTGTTTGCTGAAATGTGTAGTATGAGGCATATGGCAACGGCCTCCCGAAAGGGGGCCGTTTTTTATGTGATATAACGGTGAAATCATTCCAAAATATAATCATAAAAGAAATTTTTTGTATGATTCTGAAACAGGGGTATACTGATTACGTAATAAAAATATAACAGCGTTCTATTTTTCAAATTCTACCAGGAGTGGAGTACAATGAGTGAAGAATTCAGGAAATTATACCAGGAAAAACTGACAAGTGCCGACGAAGCGGTACAAATGGTGAAATCGGGAGACAGGGTCCTTTACAGCGAGTTCGGGCTGTTTCCCGAAGCCATTGACGAGGCCCTGGCAAAGCGTGCACCGGAACTGAAAGATGTTGATGTCCGAAGCGTCTATTTTACACAGGTCCCGAAGATCGTTGAGGCCGACCCCGGACAGGAGCACTTTATACTTAATGATTATTATTTCGGGCCGGTTTCAAGGAAGCTGGGGGAGGACAATCTCTGTTTCTATATCCCGAATACCTACCATCAGGGGCCGCGTGTATTAAAGAAATATCAGGAGGCGGATGTTTCGTTTATTACGGTAAGTCCCATGGACGCGCAGGGATTTTTCAACTTCGGTATCGCGAATTCCGGGACCGGAGCCAGTATCAGCAAAGCGAAAAAAGTAATAGTGGAAGTCAATGAAAATGTCCCATACTGCCTTGGAGGAAATCAGGAATCGATTCATATTTCACGGGTCGATAAAATTGTGGAAGGCAGCAACAACCCTTTGCCGGAAATAGCACTACCAGAGCCCACTGAAGCTGACAACAAAATTGCAGATCTTCTCATGCGGGAACTTGAGGATGGGAGCTGTATTAATTTCGGCATTACCGGGCTCCATAATGCTTTTGGCAGGAGGATAGCTGAAAGCGGCATAAAGGACCTTGGTATTCATACGGAGCTGCTTGTTGAATACTGTATGGATCTCAACAGGTCGGGAGCGATAACCGGCGCGAGAAAGAATATCGACAAGTATAAAATGACGTATACCTTTGCGATCGGCACAAAGAAGCTGTACGATTATCTTCACCAGAATGCCAGCTGTGCTTCGTATCCCGTAAACTATATCAGTGACCCCAGAGTTATCGCGATGAATGACAAGGTCTTCTCCACATACAAGGCCCTGGAAGTGGACCTCTTCGGACAGGTGTCTTCGGAGACCATCGGCACCGTTCAGAAGTCAGGATCAGGAGGGCAGCTTGATTTTATCATGGGGGCTTTTAATTCCCATGGGGGAAAAGGGTTCGTGTGCCTTCCTTCAACATTTACCGGCGATGACGGAGTTGTCCATTCCACGCTTACACCCACAATGCGGGTGGGTTCCATCGTAACGGTACCCCGTTCGCTGGTGCAGTATGTCGCCACGGAGTATGGTGTTGTGCAGCTTAAGAGCAAGTCGACATGGGAGAGGGCTGAACTGCTTATCAGCATAGCCCATCCTGATTTCCGTGATGACCTTATCAAGGCGGCCGATGAAATGAAAATATGGGTAAAAAGTAACAGAAAATAAGCAGGTAACTGCACACACTATTTATTATTAAAGATTGTAAAGGATGGTATCATATGAGTGATATAGAGATGTGGGAATATAAACAGAAGCTTACAACACCGGAAAAAGTCGCAGAAATGGTAAAGTCCGGTGACCGGCTCTTTTACGGAGAATTTGTTCTTTTCCCGGAGGCCCTCGATGAGGCGCTGGCAAAGAGGATCCCGGAGCTGTATAACCTTGATCTCAGGAGTGTCTGTTTTACACGGATGCCCCAGATCGTTGCGGCTGACCCCAAACGGGAACATGTCATTATGAATGACTATCATTTCAGCGGACTTTCGCGGAAGCTCCACGACAACAACCTCTGCAATTACATCTCCATTGTGTATCACCAGGGGCCGAGGTTTATTAAAAAATATGTTGATTACGATGTGGTGTTTCTCACTACAAGTCCCATGGACCCGCGAGGGTACTTTAATTACGGTCTCGCGAACTCTGTGACAAGCGCTGCCATCGCAAAGGGAAAAAAGATTGTTGTTGAAATCAATGAAAATGTTCCCTACTGTCTCGGTGGAAACCAGGAATCGGTGCATATATCCCGTGTGGATTATATTGTGGAGGGGAAAAACAACCCCCTTGCACAGATCCCCCCTGCTCCGCCTACAGATACGGACCGTCAGATCGCGGGACATATCATGAAGGAGATTGAGGACGGTACATGCCTTCAGCTTGGTATCGGGGGCCTGCCGAATGTGATTGGCCAGATGATCGCTGACAGCGACCTTAAGGACATCGGTATTCACACGGAGATGCTTGTGGACTCCTGTGTTGATCTCTACAACAAGGGGCGCGTGACCGGCGCGAGGAAAAGCATTGACCGCTTTAAAATGACCTACACCTTCGCAATGGGGACCAATAAACTCTATGAGTTCCTTCACCACAATCCGACCTGCGCGTCGTATCCGGTGAATTATGTAAACGATCCCCGTATCGTGGCGCTGAATGACAAGGTCATCGCGGTGAATAACGCTATTGAGGTTGACCTCTTCGGCCAGGTGTGCTCCGAAACGGCGGGTGTCAGGCAGATCAGCGGTACCGGGGGGCAGCTTGATTTTATTTTCGGCGCCTTCATGTCTCACGGCGGGAAGGGGCTTATCTGCCTCAGTTCCACCTATGCCGATAAAGAAGGGAATCTTCACTCACGGATTCGTCCGACACTTACTCCCGGTTCCGTGGTTACGGTACCCAGGTCCATTACCCATTATGTGGCCACTGAATTCGGTATCGCCCAGCTGAAAGGGACATCAACCTGGGAACGTGCCGAAGCCTTAATTGGAATTTCCCACCCCGACTTCAGGGACCAGCTGATTAAGGAAGCACAGGATATGAAGATCTGGAGAAAGACAAATAAAATTGCCTGATTGAAATATATCGGAAATTCAGAAAAGGGGAATGTCCGCAGCGCGGGTGTTCCCCTTTTCTTTTTGCCGGAATGGTACCAGGGTAATCAGGATCCGGAAAAATGTAGTTGCACTGTTTCCATGTAATGCATTACAATCATGGTCATATAGGAACTGTCGTTGAATTTTGCCGGTAAAGGTGTTGCTGACCATTAAGGAATATTCCCATGAACAAATACCTGAAGCTGATTGAAATAATGAACAAAATCAATTCCGAGATGAACTTTCAGGACCTCATCTCAATGATCATCGATTCCGCGAAGGAGTTGATTGGTGTCGAAGGGGCATCCCTTCTCCTCATTGACCGTGAAACCAGCGAACTGATTTTTGATATTGTGATTAGCGAAAAAGGGGAAATAATCCGTGACAGGCGGCTCAAAATCGGTGAGGGCCTGGCGGGCCATGTCGCGGCGACAGGGGAACGTGTTCTTATTCGTGACGTCGACGGGGACGACCGTTTCTGTCAGGATATTGACAGGTCAAGCGGTTTTAAAACCAGGGACCTTATCGCGGTGCCGGTGATGGTGAAGAATGTCCGGATAGGGGTTCTGGAAGCGGTGAATTCAATGTCCCCTGAGGGTTTTATTCAGAATGACCTGATGATGCTGCAGTATCTCGCGGATGCCGCGGCTGTTGCCATTAACAACAGGGAGCTGGTGGTGAACCTGAAAAACCGGGTTGATGAGCTCACCTGTATTTATGAAATTGCCCAGTCCATTTACTTTACCCTGGATGTTGAGGTGTTTCTCGGCAAAATTCTTCATGCGGTGAACAGGGTAATCCGCGCCGGCAGGTGCTCATTTGTAATCCTTGATGAAACACGTACCGGCGTGAAGTATTTTGTATCAACACAGGGGAAAAGCCATCCCGTTGATCTTGACAACAGCCTTATGGGTCATGTGATCCGTACCGGCGATCCCATGCTGGTGTACAATATTGATGATGACTCCCGGTATAAAACATCACTGCACAGGGTGGGGGACTACCGTTCCAAGTCGTTCCTTTGCGTGCCGATGAAGCTGAGGGAAAAAGTGATCGGGGTCCTCAATGTTACCGACAAGCCACGGGGCGATATCTTTGATTCTTTTGACCTCCGGGTCCTTTCCACCGTCGCCAACCAGGTCGCGGAAACCTATGAAAACGTCATGCTGCAGAAGCGTGATATTGAACGTGAAATAATGGACAAGGACCTCGCGATTGCTGCAGAGATTCAGAAGATGGCGCTTTCAGGAATTCCATCGGGAATACAGGGTGCTGACATCGGCGCCTTCACCATGGCGGCACATTCCGTGGGGGGTGATTTTTACGAAGTTTCAACCCTTGAGGGGGGCCGGTTCAGCATTGCGGTAGCCGATGT
>DAOSYC010000047.1:18785-21520 GCA_035380905.1 Spirochaetota bacterium
CATTCCTTTTGAACAGGGTGATATCCTTCTGCTTTTTACGGACGGACTTGTTGAAAAGGAGGCAGGTTCCGTGTTCAGTATGGAAGACCTGTACGACATTGTCAGAAAAGACAGGGACATAAGCGCCGGATCACTTGCCGAAGACGTCAGGAAAACAGTAACGAAGGAAACGAAGGGGACTGCCCGTGATGACGTTACCATGATCGCGGTTAAATTTCAATAACTCCGGGTTTATGGATTATTGTTGACGCCGGAATTGTTTCAGTACACACTCTTTATTTCCAAACAGCTGGGGCCGGAAAAAATAATTGAAAGGGGATAGCAAAATGAACATTGTCAATCTGCCTCGTATTCAGGATGCGGACCTGAAGGGAAAAGTCGTTCTTGTGAGGGTTGATCATAATGTTGTGAAGAAGGGACAGATATTTGATCCATACCGGATTGATGCCACTCTTGGAACGCTGTACTATATTAACGCCAAGGGGGGGAAAATTATTCTCATGACACATGTGGGGCGACCCCGTGATAAAAAAACCGGCGGAATTGAAATCTCACCTGATACGTCTGTGCAGCCCATCGTGGAATACATCCAGAAAAAACTGCATATAACGATGAAAATCCCTGACTTCTATAGAGACGAAAAAAAAGGATACATGGGAATTGAGACCTCTGTAAACCATCTTATCCGCGAACTGCAGGAAGATAAAATTGACGGTATTTACCTTCCCAATACCCGGTGGTTTTTCGGTGAGGAGGCAAAGGGTGATGACGCGGACCGTTTCGCGCACCAGCTTGCGGGACTCGCGGATATTTTTGTGAACGACGCGTTCGGGTCATGGCAGCCCCATGCTTCAACGGTGCTTGTCGCGAAATATCTCCCCTCATACGCGGGATTTCTTATGCAGAAGGAGATTGAAAACCTCACACGGATTTACAGTCCAGGCAGGCCTTTCGTGGCAGTGGTTGCCGGATCGAAGTTTGACACGAAAATTGATCCCATGTTTACCCTGCTTAAAGAAGCTGACTATCTGGTGCTGGGGGGGGTCATTTATAACGCGTATTTATGCGCGAAGTACGACATCGCAATTAAAGGGATTGAAGCTGATGATCTTGCTTCAGCAAAGAAATTTGTTGATTTCGCGAAACAGTATCCCGGGAAGCTGATAGAACTTCCCTTTATTGTGGAGTCTGATACACTGGAAGGAAGAAAAGAAGGGCAGTACCGTGTGCATAAAATATCCGACCTGAAACCCGGTCAGAAGCTCAACTATGTTCTTGACGTGGCGAAGGAGTCATTTGACGAGGCTGAAGTCAGGAAGGACTTCATGAACGCGAAAACAATTTTCGTGAATGCCGTCATGGGGTTTACGCCGCACTTTAACGAGGGGACCATTGCCCTTGACCAGCTTATTGATGAAAACCGGGAGGCCACGAAGCTCTACGGCGGCGGCGATACCATGCAGGAACTGAAGCGCCTCCTGCCGGGCCTTTATATCGTTGCGATTGATCACCCCCAGTATTATATTTTCACCGGTGGCGGTGCTGTCCTCAAGGCAATAGAGGAAGGCACGCCTCTCGGCATGGAGCCGGTGAAGGTGCTGAACGAGAAAGTTAACTGATACCGGCAGGAGATGTTCTGCCGATCAGGGCATTGTGAGGATCAGGATAAAATCTCCGGCCCATGGAGTGAATTGTCTGCCGCGTATTCAGAACAGGGGGGTTTAACCCCCTGCATTTGTGGCAGTGCAGCGTTGTATTCCATGTGATACACAGGGGGCTAAAGCCGCCTTGTTCTCCATGGCAAATACATACCGTAATTACTGCGGATACCGCGCTTTTATTTCCTTTGCTTTCCGGAGCCATTTTTCGGAGAGGTCCTCTCTCCCCTGGAGCTTCATGATTTGTCCTATACTGACGTATGGGGGATACTGCGCCGGATCAAGCTTGATGCTTGCGGTGTAGTGCCGCACCGCGTTTGTGTAGTCCTTCAGGTCAAAATAAATATCGCCAATTGTATTGTGTGTCGAGGCGCGGTTCGGGTCAAGGCTTGCCGCTCCAAGTAAATCACGGAGCGCGTGTTTTCCCTGCCGCAGGGCATAGAGCGCTGTTCCCCTGTTGTGGTAGGCTGAGGAAAAGTCCGGATACAGTTTTATTGCCATGGTTAAGTAGGGGATTGATTCACGGTATTTTTTTTCTGTAATGAGATATGTCCCGATACTGTTGTATTCCACGCCTAAAAATTCTTTTCGGGTAAGGCTCCTCAGGTATACCCCTTTCTGAATTGATTCCGGTGCAATGTTCATCTGTTTGATATAAAAAGCATTCGGCAGCGTTGTGTTTTTTATCGGGTCCCAGTTTACATATGATCCGTCATTGAAGTTGAAGCGTACGAAGCTGTGGTTCGGCGCATATACGGGAATTATCGGAATTCGAAGAATTTCCGCGATGGCAGTATAGAGTGTGCTGTAATTATCGCAGTCAATTTCCTTGCTGCGTATGCCCTGGTTCAGGAGAAAATTGTTTTTAAAACGGAACCCCTCTTTTTTCAGAAGACCGTCTATCTGCCCGAGAATCTGAAACGCGTCCTTGTCGGTGTAATCCTCTTTTGGTATTATTAACTTCGCCGCTTTGTTTATAAGGCTGTTGATATAGGTATAGTGTTCATCGACAGTGCCGAACTTTTTTTCCATGTCAAGAAAGTCATGGGCTATTGTGCGGGGTGTTCCGGTATATGG
>DAOSYC010000048.1:0-14105 GCA_035380905.1 Spirochaetota bacterium
CTGGACAGCAGCGGAAGCCCGACAGGTTTCTGCACAGATCTGAGCAGGGAAATTGCAAAAGTTACCGGCCTCCGGTTTCAATTCAAGCTTGAGAAGTGGGCAGATGTCCGGAAAAATCTGGAAGAGGGACGTATACAGCTTGTACAGGAAATGGCGTATTCGAAAGAACGCGACAAGCTTTATGATTTTTCCATACCATTTGATTACACAACCCATACAATTTTTATAAAAAAAGGAATGCCGTATATCCGGGCGGAAGAATTGACAGGGAGGTCAATTCTTGTAACACGGGGCGATATAGGCCATGACTATCTGATGAGGTATCATATATCCGACAGGGTCGTCGTGTCGGAGGATTATTCCGGGATGCTCCGTCTTCTTGATACCGGAAGATATGATTGCGCGTTGATGCAGAAACTTCCCGGGCTTTACTGGGCTGATCATCTCGGATTAACGGACATTGTTGCTACCAATGAACATCTGATAAAGCATAAGGTGTGCTATGCAGTAAAAAAAGGAAACACCCGGCTGCTCCATAGTGTAAATGAAGCTCTTACCGTGCTGGGAAAGAACGGGACTATTGACCGGCTCTATCATAAGTGGTTTGAAATTTATGCAGATAGAACTATTCCCAGGTATGATATAAAAAAGATATTATTCTGGGTGCTTACTCCGGTTGTTGTAATTCTTGGCGTTATTCTTCTCTGGTCAGCGTCTCTCAGACGTCTCGTGAGGAAACGTACGCGGGAACTGCAGGAGCAGAACCGGGAGCTTCAGAGGGCTAAGGAGGAAATTCTCAGCAGGGAAAAAGAACTACATCTCCTTGTGGCATCCCTTGACGATATCGCAATGGAGTTCGACAGGGACGGACGATATATGAATATCTGGACAGCTGACGACTCTGTTCTTTTTCTTCCGAGGGACCAGCTCATCGGGAAGACAATCAGGGAAATATTCGGGAGGGATTTCGCACAACCATTTGAAACAGTTATTCCGAATGTGCTTGATACGGGTGTTCCGGATAATGTTGATTATAATGTTCCCCTTGATGGTGAAGTGCGCTGGTTTAATGCGAGGATCAGTCCCATCGAAGGTGATACCGCGAAACGCGACCGTGTGGTAATGCTGATTCGCGACATCACCGGGAAAAAGGTGATTGAAGACGCCCTTCAGTATTCCCTGAAGGAAAAGGATGTGCTCCTCAAAGAGATTCATCACCGGGTGAAGAACAACCTTCAGATTGTATCGAGTCTCCTTAGTCTGCAGATTAGCCGGATAACAGAGCCCTCAGTAATATCCGCCCTTGAAGAAAGCAAAAACCGTGTCAGGGCGATGGCTATCATCCATGAAATTCTCTATAACTCCGACAAGATAGGGGAGCTGAACTTCAGCAAGTATACCGCGAGCCTCCTGAACAATCTCATTGCAACCTTTAACAGGGGGCAGGTGAAGGTTGCAACTGATATTGATGATATCGCCCTGGGGCTTAACGATGCAATTCCCTGCGGGCTTATTATCAATGAACTGGTGACAAACAGCCTCAAGCATGCCTTTGAACATGTTGAAGATCCTGAGATATCAGTATCGATGAAAAACGGCGGCCCTGATAAATCCATTATGTTGACAGTACAGGACAATGGCAAAGGGATTCCTGAAAGCTTCAATCCTGAAGATCCTGACACGCTGGGGATGAGGCTGGTGTTTTCCCTGGCACAGCAGATAGGGGGGGAGGTTTCATATTCCTTTACGGAAGGCACACGGTTCACGATTACGTTTCCCCTGCGGGAGAGGGGCGATGTTCTGTAACCTGTGTTAATGGCGTTTCAGGTCCTAAATTTTAATTTCTTTAATAAAATCCGGGTTTCTTATAACGCCGCTTTCATGAAGGAAATCAGCGAATATATCAAAAAGTATCGGATCAATTCCAAGATAATCTCCTTCCAGAAAATCCTTACGGATTAATGTGAGTGCCTCCCCGGGAGTCATTGGTTTTGAGCGGTATTTTTTTTCTGAGTCCGTCATGGCGTCATACACGTCAATTATTTCCAGAATTTTGTTGGGAAAGTAGGACAGGGTATTCCCGTATCCCACATCGTTGATGTTATATGAAATGCAGTACTTTGTGGGAGACGTGTCCCGTTTCGAACCGCGCCGTTCTTCAAAACGGCTCTGAAACGTGCCAAGCTGCCGATATCCGTACGGCGCTCCGTAATAATCATGGTGTAATAATCCCGTCGATACAATGCCGGTGTTGAACTCCTTCGATTCAATGAGCATGTTGTAGCTTTCAAACACGTGTCGCCGGGCTTTCTTCGGATCGTAACCCTCTCCTCCGTCATGATAATCCACCTGGGGGAGTTTCCCGATGTCATGAATAAATCCTCCCATCGCGAAGTCAATAAATGAGGACCGTTCACGCACAGGAGTAATTCCTCCCTTGTATACAATTTCAAGGGATATTTTCTGAGATCCCCGAAACAGTTTATTGTAATAAGGGTAAAATCTTTTATCGAATTCAGCTCTGAACCGTTTTACGTTATTGGAGTATTTCTGAAAATAACTGTTGTAAAAAAAGAGAAATGAAATATATCGTATAAGGATACGGTTCATGTGATTAAGGGTTACCGACTGTGTCTGGATATGGTGCAGCCGCGCGAGGTCACTGTAGGTGGCTTTTCCCCTGCTTAACAGGCTGATGAGGTTGTCTATCATCGCAAAGGATTCGGAAACCATTTTTTTTATGTGCCCCTGGTCAATCCCCTTCTCAATGTTTTCTTCGAGGGTGACTTTGCTGATGCACATGTTTTCCGCGAACATTTTCCCTGTTTCATCCATCATGTCCGCGTCAAAGCGCTTTCCTTCGATAGTATACTCTTTCAGCTTGTGGTTGTGGTTCATGAGGGACTGGATACGTTCTATGATGTCCATCTCCCTGGCTACAGCCAGGCGGTTTTCAAAGACAGTATCAACCCGTGACGAGGGTCCTGTATTCTCAACGGCAGGGGTGGTGCTTGAGACCGATGCTGCGGGTGTTTCGCGTTCTACGGTTTTTTCAGTGTTTGTTATCTGGTCCTGAAGCTGCTGAAATGAGTCATGGTCGAGGTAGAATTCCATTTCCCGGTCTTTCAGATATATATCAAAATCCTTCGGGGGCACAAACCCGAAAGATCCGTCCTTTTTCTTTCTCCTGATAGGGAGTCCCGCGGCAATGATAAATTCGAGATGCTGCCTGACAATATCAGTGGACACCTTCAAAAGTTCTTCATCACGGAAAAGATGGTCAAAATCATCCTCGAAATCCAGTACAAACTCATCATTCATAAATAGTACATTGCTCCCTGCAGCTGGAATTAGATAGGGGTTGCTATATCATGAACAGTATCGCAACAATGATTATTATCAAATTAAATGGTCATTACCTGTGCCGATAGGGGTTTCACTGTATAATCGTATAATAATGGAATTCTTCAGTCTATTCAGGAACATCGCCGGAGTCCCACTGCCTGCCCATCACCACATAATATATTACAGGAAACACAATCAGTGTCAGCACTGAAGATACCCCAAGTCCCAGAATAATTGCCCAGGCAAGTCCTGCCCAGACCGGATCCCCTACAATGGTCAGGGAACCCAGCATGGTGGTTATAGTTGTGAGCATGATGGGCCGGAACCGTGTTTTGCCGGCATCAATGAGGGCATCCTCCAGGGTCATGCCGTTATGCTGTAGTGAATTAAGATACTCAAGAAGGATGATTGAATTGTTCACCGCAATTCCCGCAAGCGCGATAACCCCTATCATCGAAGTTGCGTTGAAAAACAGCCCTATTGTGAAGCCGAGAATCATGAATCCCGGCATGACGCCGATGAGTCCCAGAGGTATGGTTGACATCACAATGAGGGGAAGCCGGAATGACCTGAATTGCCCAACCAGTACAAAATAAATGAAGAATACCGCGATTCCCATGGCTATACCGAGGTCCCTGAACACCTCAAGGGTGATCTCCCATTCACCTCCGAGAGAAATTTTAATGACCTTCCCTTCAGGAGTCCGGTAGTCAGCGCCGAAAAGAGAGAAACCGGTCCGCTCGCTGCGGCCATCCGAAGGTCTGAAGTTCCAGAGGTGTTTCAGAAAATCAATCGCGGCATATGTGACGGAACGTCCGGACATTTCACCATAGAGATATTCTGTTGAAAGCCTGTTCTCGCGGTACACCGGCATAACCGTCTTCCGGGAGGAAATTTCTATGAGGTCCTTCATCGGTACCCGTATCCCGAGGTCGTTGCAGATGAACAGTTTTCTCAGCAGGGAGGGGTGTTTTCTGAGGGCCCTGTCCATACGGATAGTGATATATTCCTGTTCAATGTTTTCCGGATTATGATATATTCCCACAATCTGCCCGGAGTAAAAGGTGTTCAGTGTTTTGACTATCTGTGCAGGGCTTACCCTGCTGATGGACGCGCGCTCATGTTTCACAGTGACCTGCAGTGTTTCAGTTTCCTCCTGTATGGAAATGTCTGTATCAACCACGCCTTCAATGGCGCGCAGATCCGGCAGCAGTTTCTTCGCGGTCTGACGTATAAGGTCCACATCGTACCCCTGCACGCGTACAAGAAATGTTGAGCGTACCGGAGGCCCCGGAGGGTCTTCCACAAGTTTCAGTTTAACCGATTTTATGCGGGTAAGTGATGCGGCGGCGCGCTCAAGTCGCGGCCGCATCTGCTGTACAAGTATTGCCGACTTCGTGTCGCGATGATCAGGATTTGTGAGGCCGACACGGATTGTAGCCTGTGAACTTTTTCTTCTGGATTCAACACCTCTGAAGAGGCCGTTAAAATCGAGAATCGGGGGGCGGCCGATATAGCTCTGGGTCATTACCACATTTTTTTCCTGAAGGAGTTTCTTCTCGAAAAACCTGGTTATCTCGAATGTACGTTCAAGAGGTGTCCCCTCCGGAAGGTCGAGGTACAGAAAAAACTGTTCACGGTCCGCCTTTGGAAGCATGCGGAATTTTACCAGTGTCACCGCGGGAAGCATAAGGGACACAACGAGCAGTAACCCGATAAATGACATGGCACGCCGACGCGCCTTCCGGTCAACAAGAAGCCTGTGAAGGTAGCGGTGGTATGATTCAAATGTTTTATTACCAAGTTCTTTCGTGCGGTCCAGGATGTTCCGGATCGCTGAAGGGAGGCGAAGCGAACGTTTTTCCGCTTCGGGTTTTAATACGACGGATGCCATCCAGGGATTCAGTGTAAGGGAGAGTACCAGGGCCAGGATCAGCGCCGCGGGAACAAAAAACGGTATCGGCCCCATGTAGGGGCCCATCATGCCTGTTACAAAGGCCATTGGTATGAAGGCGATCACGGTGGTCACCGTAGACATAAAAAGGCCGGGCCCCACTTCGTTGACGGCCGATATCACCGTATCAATCCTGCCTTTTTTCTTTTCCGCTTTCATTCTCCGCACAATGTTTTCAATGACCACTGTGGCGTTGTCCACGAGGAGCCCGAGCGACAGAATAAGGGCAAAAAGCGTTATGCGGTTGATGTTCTGCCCCGTAAGAAACCCCACACCGAACACGCTGGCAAGGGTGAGGGGGATTGAAATCGCCACAAGGAGCGCGGCCCGAACGTCAAGGGCAAGGAGCAGCACTACAACAACAATAAATATCGCGGTAAACAGGTTTGATACGAGTGTGTTTATTTCTCTTTGCGCGGTTCTGCCTTCGTCCACAAGTACTTCCGCCTGGATACTCCGGGGAATGAAATTATTGCGGAGCGACGACAGTTCGCTGCGAACCCTTTCTGTTACAGACGTGATATTGGTGCCTTTCATCTTCGCAATGCTGATAAGGACACAGTTGTCCCTTTCTTCAACAGTGCCCCCTTTCTTCGCAATGTGGCGCACGTAGCTGTCAATTTCCTCCACCCGCTCCTCTATCCGTGAGAGGTCTTTGAGGTACAGCTGGCCGTAGTCGCCGGTTACGACAACAGTATTTTCCAGGTCGCTTCTTCTCCGTACTACACTGGTGGCTTCAAGAGGGGTAAATTCATTGTCACCTTTGATGAGGCCTGAGGGAAGAAAAATGTTTCCTCTTCCAAGTGCCTGTTGTATAGATGGAAGGCCAACCTTTATTTCCGCGAGGCGGAGGGGGTCCAGTATTACCGCCAGTTCACGTTTTCTTCCGCCAACTACTTCAATGTTTGATGTCCCCTCAATAATGCTGAGGCGGTCACGAAGTTTAAACGCGAACTTACGCAGCCCCACGGGATCAACCTTCTCCGAGGTGAGGGCAATTGTCATTACAGGGACATCGTCAGGATCGATGGAGCGTACTTTCGGGGGGGCGATACCGAGGGGTACAAGGTCGAAGTTTCTCTGTATCCGGTCGTCAACCATGATTATGGCGGAATCAAAATCCTCTCCGACATGGAAGTTTACATTCACGACGGAGCTCCCCCCTCTCATCGAGACTGAATAAATATCGTCGACGCCGGGGATGTCCGCGAGGATATGCTCAAGGGGCTTTGTTACCTGTTCCAGCACTTCGCTTCTGCTGGCGCCCGGATAATCTACCTGGATCTGAAAAGAAGGTGCGGTAATTTTCGGATTGTATTGTTTGGGAGTGGCGTAGAAGGACGCGATACCCCAAATAAACAGTGTGATAATTATCAAGAGTGAAAGGCGTCCGTTTTTTACGAATACCCTGGCAAGCTTTCCCGTCCAGTTCATTGTAACCTCGTAGTATCTGATATGCCTCTTATTGCATCAACCAATCAGTGAAGACTATCTGATGTGCATGGAAATGTCAATTATGTTACACGGATGATCGCCAGAGTATATAGCGGATATCACTTGTCAAGAACATTTAAGATTTTTAGTAGATACTGTATTGTTGTTTCACATAATGTAAAAATGGAAACGTTCAACAGCGTGGGAGGTTTACACGGTATTATGCGTAAAAGGAATTTCTTTAATGAAAAAATCAGTATTTATAGTGCCGGTTCTGTTGCCGGCGGCTTCCCCGCTGGTATTGTTATATCCGGCGGAATGGGCGGTATGATGCACTAAAAGAATCGTTACCCGAGGAGAATGTCAGCGGTCCTTCGACGCCCATTCCTCCTCGTCTTCATCAAGGTATACCTCTTCAAGGATATCTCCCGCCCAGGATTCTGCAGCGGCAAGATGGCGCAGAATGCGCACTGCCATTACCTTGACCGCGGGAACTTCGCTCCACACAGCTTCATTCAGGCAGCGCCAGTGAGGGGGATCGAATTTTTTCGGATTATCGAGCTGCTCCCTGCAAGTATCACAGAGGAAAAGGCACCTGGCGGCATCGGGGTCTGCAGGAGCCGGTGGTATTTCGAACACCGTGAGTTTTACTCCGGAGGCTTTGCACAGCTCGCATTTTGACCCGGACCGCCGGGCAAGCTCCCTCCCGAATGAGGCAAGGGTGTCCTGCCTTTGATGATGCGCGTCATATCCTTTTACCATGCCGTTGTCTCCATTGTCAGAATTATATCGCCCCGTAATCCCTGGAAAATCAGCGGAGAGGGGCACGTTTGAATTACAGCTTCCGTAATATTTCCATGATATACGGCAGGAGCTGCTTTTTCCGCGAAAGCACATCTTTCAGCAGATAGATGCTGTCGCGGTATTTCGGGTAGGCTATCTTTTTTATAAACTCATCCTTACCTCTAATAAAGAGATAACTGCTCAGTTCGTTCAGGTCCGTTACAAGGAGCGCGCAGAAGAGGAGCCCCTTGTTGTCGCAGATGTTCTGAATATGCTGAAGGATGTTTTCCGAGCGTTCCATTATCTCGTCGGGGTAATTCACCTCCACCTGGCTTACGGAGAAAGAATAATCTCCTTCGGTATATGCCTTCATGTCCATTGCGACAATTTCCTCAACGGGCTTCTGGCTGATGAGGGAGGCGGCCGCGGTGATCTCGTGGCCGAACTCTTCAATGGAAAGATCGGTGATCTGGGACAGGTATTCGGCAGTCCTGATGTCGGTTTCCGTTGTTGTGGCGGACCGCAGGATCAGGGTGTCGGAGAGAATTCCCGCGAGGAGCAGCGAGGCAATCTCCCGGGTAACGGGAACGGTATTGTCCCGGTAGAGGTTCGCGATGATTGTGGATGTTGAACCGACGGGCCAGTTGATAAAGGTAATGGGATATCCCGTGGAGGGGTTCCCCAGGCGGTGGTGGTCGATTATCTCATGGATTTTAATTTTATCCACCCCCTCAACGGACTGCGTGAGCTCGTTATGGTCCACAAGGACCACCCCTATGTTCGGTTCATTCATCAGGTCGCTCTGGGTAAGGACGCCGGTTACCCTGTTGTCTTCATCAACTACCGGGAGCGACCGTGACGCGGATTCCGTGAACCTGTCACGTATGTTCCGTATGTAGTCATCGGAGTCCAGGGGCTTCAGTGAAGTATCTCCCACATACTTAACGGGTACCGAATGCAGCGCGAGCCACGAAGCACTGGATGTATGAAACGGCGTAATGAGCACTGAAACCTTATGTGTTTCAGCCAGCTCCTTCAGATCCTTGCTGATCATGTTCCCCGCGGACACAATAAGGACCTTCACCTTTTTTTCTATGACATATTTCTGGATGTCCTTCCTGTCACCCACAATCACTATCGAATTTTCAGCGGGCATAATATCAATGAACTTCCGGAGTGTTTCCTTCTCCGACGCCGCCACAACGATCTGTGCGTTAAACACGTCCTCCTCGTTGTTGATGACAACCGGTTGCGCGTTCAATGTTTTTATCAGGTGGTATACCGATGTTGAGATGATGCTGTTCTTGTGAGGGTCAATTTTGTTAAGAATGTTCTCCGCAAACGTGTTATAGTGAAGGGCGGAAAGGTATTTGTTGTCGTCGTCCACCACGGGGAGCATGCGGAATTTTTTTGTGTTAAGAATCTGCATTGCCTCCCATAATGGAGTGTTATGGGAAAGCGTGTCAGGTTCGTTGCTCATGTGATTCATAACCTTCGGGATAAGGTCGCTGATGAATTCAGGCTTGGGTACCTGAAACCGTTCAAGGACATACTCGGTTTGAAGGTTTACCTTCCCCGCGCGCGCGGGAATATAGTTGTCATGCCCAAGGGCCTTTTTCAGCCCGGCGTATGCGATCGAGGACACAATTGAATCGGTATCAGGATTTTTATGTCCAATAATGTAAATCTTTTTCATGGATTCCTCGTTATATAAAGTTAAAGGACACGGCAGTGAGGGGGTTGATATTGACACCCTTCATTGAGTATAGCAGGTGACCTCAGGAAAACTGATTATTTGCAGAAACGCTCCCAGCCGCGTGGAAGCCTGATCGTCGTCATCCTCCCTTCACGTTCATACTGCATCACCATAGACACCTGCATTTCACTCTCAAAAGCGACTCTGAGGCCGTTTCCCATGTTCTGAAGAAAAGAATCAAGTCCTTCCTGCTTGGACGGCATGACATTCTTTTTCAGGTATGACACATAACTTCCCCTGGGGGCGCCCCGTATAAGGCTTGCGGGCTGGGAGAAAAAATTTGTAAACGAAAGGGACGTTACAATGTTTCCCGCAATCGCGGAATAATCAACGGATGCACCTCCCCCCCCGATGAATGTATACTGCATCATGGCCATTTTAAATTTCAGACGGTCATTAAGATATTTTACGGTATATATGGAGAAGTCAGAATTTATGTCATAGAAGCTTACTCCTCCGGTCATTGTGGTTCTCTTTTTAAACCACACCGGCTGACTTATATATTCTTTTCCGCTCGTTGAATAGATTTTCACTTGTGTTGGAATCGTATTCCAACGTATAAACCCTTCCTCTCCCGGCTGTGCTATGGGAACCTTGTACAGGGCGCCGTTAAAGGTGTTGGTGAAATACGCACGTTTGATATTACCCTCCATGTCAGTATATATCACCCGCTGTTCGGGTATTAATACTACTGATGCATGCCAGCTTACATTTTCCGCCTTCTGCTTTTTGATGTGTTCAAGTTCGGCAATTTCAATCTCACCGTTTTTAATATCGATAATACAGTAGGTGCGATATGACTCCCAGTATATATCGGCATGTGCCGCACCGCGGTGTATGGCCCTGCCGTACAGTTTGTACACCGCGTAATCTCCCACTTGAGGATTATCGTGAAGAATGTACTTCCCTCCGAACTTATGCCCCTTCTGCTCCGGCATAATTGATGGCAGGCAGCTCAGGCCGCTTAGAACCGCAGTACACAGAAAGAAGAATGTAATCGTTCTCATCATGCTCTCCGTTATTGATGGTAATAAATCCCGATAAAAAATATTGCGCAAATAATAAATAATGTCAAGAACGTTTTCGGGTGCCGGAAAATATCTTTCGTCCACTCATGAGAATGATAATAATCACCGGCGTCAGCAGTATCCAGAATGAAAGAGCAAGAAACTGTACGGCGGGGCCGAAAAACAGGAACGCAATGAAGCAGGCTGTCTGTATGCCAAGAACGTACATTATGTCCTTCGCGGAAATTTGTTCATCACTGAAGATTTCACTGGTATAGGACACCACTGCATGCCTGGTTTCCCTGGAAAGAAGGGAATAAATAAAGGTATAGTATAATATCCCCCCGTTAAAAAGCAGGTGCACCACCACCATTCCCAGGGCGAAGAGCCGGGGAATGGACTCCGAATAGGGAAGGGACATACCGCCGTCCGCCATAAACTGCACCGGCAGGCTCTGAAAATATGTCACGGCGAAGAGGGCATTCACAAAAAGATACCATCCGTAAAACAGGACTTTACTCTTCTCGTTGATTCTTCCCGGATAATATATCAGCATGATGGTCCCTGCTGTGGGAGCGGCACCAAGGAGTACAAGAAAAATCAAAGTCACTGTGCCGAGGGTGCTTCCCCTGATAAGAAGCAGGAACCAGTAACTCAGGGTGACAGAGAAGATGACCTTTTCATTGATCACCTTTATCACCTGTTTCAGGAACACCGCGATAAAAAGGAATCCCAGTACAAAGCCGAATGAAAGCAGGGGCTGCATAATATATGACATGCTGTTGATTTGTGATGCCTGTGTGCTGGAGGACACGGCATATATCATCATCACCCCCATGTATATCAGCATGCCGAAAAACGTTACAATACCCCATTTGGGCGGACGTGACCGCACAATACTGAGGCACTGGATTATTATGCCGCAGAAATATGCCAGTGCGGGAACAACGGGGCCCCCCTCAGAAAAAATACTGTGTACCATCCTCTGTACCAGCCTTTTTGAAAATTTTCACAGCGGAAAATGTAGTGTACACAAGGTGATTAATTATTGCAACGTTTTTCCGCGTTTTATATTGGTGGAATTGATGTGAGAACGATATGATACGTGCAGTACTATATTTGATATATAAGGGAATGTGAAGGATGAAACGGATATGCGTGTTTTGCGGGTCAAGTCCCGGGAATAGACCTGAATATCGTAATGCTGCACGGAGCCTGGGTTCATTACTTGCTGAAAGGAACATCGGGCTGGTGTTCGGCGGGGGCCGGGTGGGGCTCATGAATGAGATCGCGAACGCTGTCCTTGATGCGGGGGGAAGGGTCACGGGGGTGATCCCGCAGTCCCTTGTGGACCGGGAGGTTGCCCATACCGGCGTTTCCGATCTCAGAATTGTCGGTTCAATGCATGAGAGGAAGGCCCTTATGGCGGAACTCTCTGATGGATTTATCGCGATGCCAGGCGGAATCGGAACCTTCGAGGAATTTTTGGAAATCATTACATGGGGGCAGCTGGGGTTTCACCGGAAACCATGCGGATTGCTTAATGTCCTCGGGTTTTACAATGGCCTACTGGGATTTCTTGGCCATGCCGTCGATGAAGGGTTTCTGCACAGCGCGAACAGGGATTCTATACTTGTCTCTGCGTCACCGGAGGAACTCCTCGATTTATTCCATTCATATGAAGCTCCATTAGTGGACAAGGCGGAAAAGGCCCTTAAGGAGCTTGACAACTGATTCTTCATAAAAGTTTACCCGTACTATTTTCTCCCTTCATTTAACATCTGCGAAATATATAACCGCCAATATTTATTGACCGTTATCAGCCGCGGAGTATGGTTATTTATATGAAACGAAAAACCATACATCGCCTTCTCATGACAGCGGCCTTCGTAATTAGCATCTCATTGCCCCTGTTCGCGGAAGATGCCGCCCCCGGTTCCGCGGCCCTCCAGCGGCGCCTTGACTATGTCTGGGTCATGGTTGCATCCATTCTTGTATTTCTCATGCAGGCGGGTTTCATGAGTCTTGAGTCCGGGATGGCCCGTGCGAAAAACTCCATCAACGTGGCGACAAAAAATCTCGCTGATTTCCTTATCGCGAGCATCGGGTACTGGTTCATCGGGTTCGGCATTATGTTCGGCACAAGCTTTTCCGGGCTGTTCGGTACAACTGATTTTTTTATGGAGATAGGAAACAATCCGTGGCGGGCGGCATTCTTTGTGTTTCAGGCAATGTTTGCGGGAACCGCCGCCACTATTGATTCAGGAGCCGTCGCGGAACGGACTAAATTTTCCGGATACCTGATCATGTCATTCTTTATTTCAATTCTCATTTATCCGGTGTTCGGCCACTGGGCATGGGGAAGTTTTCTTCACGGCGGGGAGAAGGGCTGGCTTGAGGCATTGGGGTTTCTTGACTTCGCGGGTTCCACTGTGGTGCATTCCATCGGCGCATGGGTCGCCCTCGCGGGTGTCCTTGTCGTGGGTCCGAGGATCGGGAAATACAATGCCGACGGTTCATCGCGGAAAATTCATCCCCACAGCCTGCGCCTTGTGTATCTTGGGACTTTCCTCCTGTTTTTCGGGTGGTTCGGGTTCAACGCGGGGAGCACCCTCCGCGCGACAGAGGATATCGCCGGTATCATTTTGAATACTACCCTTGCGGCATGTTTCAGCGGTATTTCATGTACACTGATGAGCTGGGTCTTTAACGAGAATAAACTGCCGGAAGCAGAAATGCTGGCGAACGGCGTTATCGGGGGCCTCGTGGGAATTACCGCCGGGTGTGCTTTTGTTGAAACCACGGGGGCGATGGTGATCGGCATTGTGTCGGGGATCATTGTGTACGGGGGGATCCGTATTCTTGATGAAGTGTTTCATGTGGACGATGTGGTGGGGGCAATCTCTGTTCACGGCTTTGCCGGGGCATGGGGTACCATCGCTGTGGGAATTTTTATCACCCCGCCAAAACTTGCCCTTACAGGACTGACGCGACTTGAGCAGATTGGCATACAGTCACTTGGTGCAGGGGCCGCTTTCCTGTGGGCTTTTGTGTCGGCGCTTATTATTCTGCTGGTTCTGAAAAAGTTCAACCTGCTCCGTGTGCCGCCGGATGATGAAGAAAAAGGGCTGAATGTGTCACAGCACGGCGCGCACTCAAGCATCCTTGAATTGAACCACTCAATGAAAAAAATAATTGAGACGGAGCACTACGACGAATCCCTCAAGGTATGGGCCGAGCGCGGCACGGAGGCGGGGGACCTCGCGGAATATTTCAACAGTATGGTCGATACGCTCCGCCTGCGCCACCGGAAGGAAACCGACATTCTCACCGATGAGAAAAACCACATTGAAACAACATTCGGCCGTTATGTATCACCAAAAATCCGTGATGAAATTCTCCGCGGCAAATACGTTGATCTGGGGGGCGAGAAGATCCGGGCTTCGGTGCTCTTCTGTGATATCCGGAATTTCACCACCATTTCCGAGTCCCTTCCCCCGAACGAGGTTGTTGATCTCCTGAATATGTTCTTTAACGAAATGGTAAAGCCCATTGTCGATAACGACGGTGTCCTGGACAAATTTATAGGGGACAGTATTATGGCGGTCTTCGGGCCTCCGCTGAATTATGAAGACCACGCGGACCGGGCCCTGGATACCGCCCTTATTATGATACAGAAACTCGCCGCGTTTAATGAACTGCAAAAGCTCAAAAAGGACCGGGAACTGGCGGTGGGAATCGGCATTAACACTGGTGAGGTTATCGCGGGTAATATTGGAAGCAGCGAACGGATGGATTACACCGTTATCGGCGATACGGTGAATAT
>DAOSYC010000048.1:14205-21334 GCA_035380905.1 Spirochaetota bacterium
AGACTGCATTCTAAAAACGGGTCAGCCGTTCCTCTATGGTGTGCAGCCTTTCAAGCATTGTTTCTTCGCGGGACATTTTTTTACTGTGAGCATGTGCGGCATGTCCGTGAAGTGCCCCTTCACCCTTCATCGTTTCCGGATGGATTGCCCATACCACCGCGTGGTCTTTATCAAATACCCATTCAATTGCATCATTTCTCTTCAGATGAAGTTTTTTCCTGATTGCAGGGGGTATGGTTGTTTGAAACGTGCCGGTTAATTTCGATTTCATCGGATACCTCCTTTTGTACTATAATACAGGGAATCACGGAAAAAATCAACTCCCGGGGAGGGGAAGGGGACATTATATCAGCGGAAGGCGGTACGGCGTTAAACTGTTCTCGTAATAAAAAAAGCGGAGTCCCGCAACTCCGCTTTTCATAATTTCTTCTGTGTCCCCGGCAGGACTCGAACCTGCGATCTCCAGGATCGGAGCCTGGCATTCTATCCAACTGAACTACGGAGACAGTTTTGTAATCACCCCTGCCGGGGCAATATGTATAAAACAAATATTGTCCGGAGGGTGTTTTTTCTCAAGTAATTTATTTGTGAGCTAATATTTTTTCTGCATTCTCCGGGGGTAAGGATTCTGTGCGGTTATGCAATTTCTTCGAATCTTGTTATCACTTCATCCATGATTAACGTCATCTTAACCATATTGCTGTGTGTTTCTGCAGAGTCAATTTTCAGGTAACCGTGAGCAAGAACATTTCTAAAGCCACCTAGCCCTTTTAACTTTTCATATAGCCCGGCGTCAATGACACTATTTTCAAGTGCGTTATCAATAATGTCTTCGTATCCTTCACTGACAACACCGTGTTTTGCGGAGAGAAAATGGTCCAGTACATCAATAATGCATTCCGCTATGAGGAAAAGGATTCGTTCAACAGCGTATCGCTCGGTTTTGGACGTTTTAAACTCACCTGCCGACATGGTGCTATAGGGCTGAAGGTCAACCATGTACTCCTTTAGCTTTCCGATCCGTTTTACAACAGATTCTTTTCGGTATACCATCAAGTTCTACCCCTTGCTCCTTCTGGAATTTTTTTTCGGAGATATATTTTATAATCCCAGAAACGTTTTTTGGCATAAAGCTCAAACTCATTCAGAGTTTCGTCATTGCGGTGAAATACATGCCGGCCGAATTTTATTACATCAAATACAATATCCGGCGATGCTGTATCAAGCCACAAAAGATCAAACCGATCGCTGTGAAGGGCCTTTGAGATGCTGCGCCAGAGGAGATAATAGTCATTCCATGTAAAGCTGTTGTCCGCATGGAATGCAAGGTCGATGTCTGATTCAGGATGGTCCCCGTCCCGTGCCCTTGAGCCGAACAGATATGCGGCAAGTATTCGGGAATCTGAAGAAAAAATTTTTGCAGAACAGGCGACCGCTCTTTCAGTGGTTACTGTGATGGGTCGTGTGTTTTTCCATCGTTCCTGAATTGCCATTGCCTCGTATATCTCCATCTTTACATTTCTCCTCTATGGTAGGGAAAATCTTCATCAATGTCAATACATTTACCATGGACAGGAAGCTTCACGCCACATCAACGATCTCTCCCGGCACCACATAATGAATTTTCGGATGTATAGACCGCTTCTGCTGTTTCAGGTGGGTGTTATAAAAAATGGTATCCGCAAAATACATAAAAGAAGTGTAGCATGTCTTGTCTTGATAAAATAATAATGTAATGATAATTCTTGATAATGTTTTTAAATGTTGACACCTGTGTTTTAACAGATATATATGAAATACAGGTAGTGCTTAAATAAAAAACAAGAATCGATTAATGGACCTTCAAAAACAGATAGATTACTGGCATAAAGGATCATTGTCAGATGTTGATACAGCCGGTATACTGATTGAAAAAAGTAAATATACTGAAGGAATGTTTTTCTGTCATCTGGCTATTGAAAAAATACTCAAGGCCGTTTATGTAAAGATGCAGTCTGAATTTGCTCCAAAGAGCCATAATCTTTTCATGCTCTCAGAAAAATCAGGAATATCATTGAATGATGATATGGAATATTTTTTCGGGATCCTTATGAAATATCAGATACAGGGAAGATATCCTTCACCTTCTACCGGGGGACATTCCAAAATGCAGATACTCAAGTTCCTTGAAAAAACAAAAGAGGCACAGAAATGGTTAGAGAAGATGCTGTAAAGCTTGCGCGGGAATATATTGGAGCATTGTCCGACCATGGCTTAAAGATTACCCGTGCCATAATTTTCGGCAGCTACGCGAGGGGAGACAGTAACGATAACAGCGACATTGACCTGTTGCTTGTGTCTCCCGATTTCGATAATGACAATGACCGATATTACGGATTATTATGGAAACTAACAAAAATTGGTAATTATAAAATTGAACCGGTTCCTGTTGGTGAGGAATATTTCAGCAGGGACTCAGGGTCTCCTATTGTTGAAATCGCGAAACATGAAGGGTATGAGCTGAAGATAGCCTGATAATCCATCTTCTCCCGGAAGTATTTCAGGCTGTGATTCAGGCACAAATAAATACTTCACACAATCACAACAACCTCTCCCGGCACCACATAATGAATTTTCGGATGCATAGACCGTTTCTGCATTTTCAAATGAGTACCATAGAACACCGTGTCCTCCCCGCAGAACGGCAATGCCCGCGCCACAACATCTTCCTCGGAAAGATGCACCTGCACCGGGTCGTCAGGCTCCCCGTTCATGTCGGCGATTATAATTTTCGGACGCAGGTGTATCTGCTGCAGCAGTGTATCATTCCAGAGGGTGTCTGCGAAGTATGAGAAAAGCGCCTTTCCGTTCTGAGATGCGGTAAATCCCCATGTTGCAATAAAGTGATCCATGGTGAAGGGGGTGATATGGAGATTATCTCCCGCATCAATGCTTTCATTTCCATGAATTTCAGAAAAGTTCAAAGATTCACGCATCCATGAATGAAGGGGATGGTTGTCACCCACTGCGAGTCTGCACAGGTCTTCAGCTTTTTCCTGAATTTTTTCCGGCCCGATAATGGCAATACGGGGCGATACTGATCCCTGCATCGCATCGTAGAACAGCCTCAGCGCGAGAAAGGGAAACCCGAAAAAATGGTCCCCGTGGAAGTGTGAAATATAGATATGGGTTATCCCGGACAGTGAAACCTGCTCCCGATAAAGGCTCTGCATGATATCAGGAGGCGTTTCAACAAGAAACCTGCTGTCAATAATAAATGCGTTATAGGGAAGGCCGTCATTCAGGGCCCCGCCGTTCCCTAGTATTTTTATTTCCATGAGCCGCCTCCTGCTGGTATTTCATGTTCTGAAAACTCCGGGGCCTGATTCCTGACAGGGAGCAGATCGCAGAAATAAAACCTCTCTTCCCGAAATACAATATCCCCCGTCATACATGCAACAGGTTTCCGGAATATCGGGCCGTCGTATACAAAGGAATGAAATTCCCCGTTCTCTCCGCATGGATCAACTCCGGGAGGAAGGTCGGACAGAAATTGCCGGTTATATTCCCTGCCGCAGAAACTTCCCCCGAGGACCGTGGAGTCCACCGCAGTAATAACCGCCCTGAACCCTGCATCGATGAATGAAGCGGCAAGGGCCGAAGTGTCCCTCTGCCAGAGAGGGAAGAGCGCGTCCATTCCGATCTTCCGGAGATTTTCCTCCCGGTACTTCCTGAGGTCCTCAAGAAAAATATCGCCGAACGCGACAAGGGAGATGCCGGTGTCCCGGTATTTTTTCAGGGCCGCTGTCATGTTTTTCTCATATTCTACATTGGGGGCGTTCCCGGTGATGGTAACTGTTTCAAGGGGAATGCCGAGGGACGCCGCCTGCTCTTCAAGGAGTGACCTTCTCACGCCATGCATGCTTATTCTGTCATACTCGCCGGTTATTGTCGTCAGTAATGCTGATAACTCATAATCAGGTTCCTTCTGAAGTTCGAAGAGAGCCATGGCGCTGTCCTTCCCGCCGCTCCATGTGAAAAGGATCTTGTGTGGCATTTGAAACCTCCCGGCAGCAGAGCCAGTATTATTTTTAACACAGTGTAGGTATGCAATAACGGTTTGACAATGATTTTATGCTGCAGTATATATCAGATGCCCGGCGAATGATACATGGGCAGCAGCGGCGATTGGTGAGGATAGTATCATGTCCCTGATTTCACAGTTGAGCAAAACTGTAGAAATGGTTTTAATAACAATGGAGTAACGGGATGAGTGACAGATATACAAAAACCCATTTTAATTTTGAAACGCTTCCCGCGCTGAAAAGTCCGCGCCATGAACTTGGACTTACCGGCGTTGCTCTCGGACTTATCCGGCTCCCCGCGGGTGAAGGATACACGTTCACACACAGCCATGACCGGCAGGAAGAGGTGTACCTTGTGATTGAAGGGAAAGGGGAAATGGTGATAGACGGAGAGATAGTGCCCCTTGAACGAGGGGATGCGGTGCGCGTATCGCCTTCCGCGCACAGGGCCCTCCATGCCGCGGAGGAGGCACTCCTGGTGGTGTGTGCCGGGGGAATACCGATGGGGTATCCGAAAGAACCCGGAGCGCGCTATCTCATTGATGACGGAATCCCTCACTACGATGAAGTGCCGCCATGGTATGCGGGGGATGAAGAAATTATCTCCCGTAACCGTACACTGAAGGAACGCATGGAACGGGCTCTTGCACGCCGCGCGGGCCGGTCTGCTCCGGAATGATCCATCGCTGCTGAGCCGGGGCTGTTTTTTTGTGTACATTAAAAAAATCAATCGTCGATGCGTGCATAACCGTGTGAGAGGACCCTGGCACCGCTGCTGTTCAGCACCTCAAAGAACAGCCCTGTCCCCCTGTTGACGGGGACCCTGCCGGTGCAGCGCACAAGGATATCCTCCGGCGGCACTACCATGCCGGTAAACCTGCATGAGAGTTCCTTACACCTGCGTGAGTTGCCTCCCGCCTCCCTGCCGGCAAGCTCCCGTGCGGCGTAGGCGAGTGTTGCGGTTCCCTGGAGGATAATGTCCGGGAGCCCCACCATCCGCGCGAAGGCCACTGATGTATGGATGGGGAAAAATATATTCGTACAGCCGTCATAGATAAAGGGGCGCATCCGGTCAACCGGTATCACCTGTTCCCACAAGGTGGACTCACCGCTGATATTGTCAGGTATTACGGGTATACTGTCACCGCCGCTGCCGCCTCCGACACACTCTACCCCCCGCATCATGGCGCCGAGGTGCTCGGTGAAAACAGGTTCCCCGTTCCGGTCAAGGGCGTCAAACCGCACAACCGTCACCGTTCCGGCGCGGTGCGGCATAATGGCCGCGACCCGGCCCTTTATTGTCAGCTCGTCACCGGGCCGGAGGGGGCGGTGAAACGCAAGGTGTTCGGTATAGTGAACCTGTGTTTTAATGATATCTTTCGGGAAATTGTCATCATCAATGAAATCCCATATCCGTTCCGCAATGGGCCAGGTCGCCGCTACCGCAAACATCGGCGGTGCAATGATTTCATTTCCCCCTTCATCGTTGAAATACAGCGGATTGTCGTCGTTAACTGCCGCGGCGTAGTTCATTGTTGCACGCCAGTCTACCGTGGTTTTGTATTCCCGCAATGGTGTTCCCGCGAATGATGATTCAATTTTCATAAATGAGTTCCTCCTGTGCCAATGAGTCCATGATTCTCTCCATTTGTGTTCATCACGCATCACAGGGGATTATTATTGTTGTATATCAAATTCAAGTGTAATGGCGGTCCCATGTGTGCGGTCTATATGGATGGATCCATCAAGCTGCTGTGTCAGGATTTTTACAAGCTTAAGCCCGAACCCGGATGAGGTTTCAAAATCAACAGATTCCGGCATGCCGGTACCATTGTCCTGAACGATAAGGGCAATATGGTTTTCTGTACGTTTTACTGTTACTGAAATCAGTCCGGAGTCTTTTCCCGGGAATGCATATTTCATTGTATTTGTGATCAGCTCGTTAAGAATCATGCCAACTGGTGATAACATTTTTGAACCAAGACTGAAATTATCAATAGTATATTCAATCTTTACAGATCCGCTGTTGGGGAAATTGCTGACGATTTGATCAATCAATGCAGGAATGTATTCATTGACCGGAATATCATGGAAGCTCGCAGACTGGTACAGTTTATCGTATAGTACCAACATGCTTTTTATGCGGTTCCCGGCCTCTTCAAGGGCCGTGATGACCGCGGGCTCACTTGTTTTTCCTGCCTGCAGCGAGAGAAGGCTGATCAGTGTGTTCATATTGTTTTTGATGCGGTGATGCACTTCTTTCAGAATCAGTTCTTTTTCAGAAAGAAGTGATTTGATTTTATCTTCCGCAAGCCTTCGTTCTGTAATGTCGGTTGCTGTGGTGAGGTTTAAAAATACTTTTCCGGACTCATCCTTTATCGGATTTGCTTTTGCGATATAATACAGGGTCCTGTCGGGGAGGGGAACAGTAACTTCAATCGATTGTGTTTCTCCAGTATCGAATACCTTTTTGTTTGTCGCCTGCCGGTAATCCGCATGTTCTTTGGGATAGATGTCCCAGAAACTTTTTCCAATAAAATAATCAGGCGTTTTTCCGAAGGTAGAGGCGAACGTTTTATTGGTGAACTGGTACTCCCCCTTTTCATTAACACAGAAAACAACATCACTTGAATTTTCTATGAGGGAACGGTATTTTAATTCGCTCTCACGAAGCGCTATTTCTGCCTGTTTGAGTTTCGTAATATCATGCATTGTGACAAAGACTTCGTAAGGTTTTTCGTCTCCGTTTTTAAATTGCGGTTTGGCATTAACGCTTAGCCACCGATATATGTTTTCTGCCGGATTAAAAACACCGACTACAACGTTCACTTCCTCTGCAGTGTGCAGGGCAACCATTGACGGGTGCTGTTCCGGCTGTAAAACAGTATAATTCTCGTCAACCACTCTCCATTCCGGGTGATATGACGTCCTGCCCATAAACTGGTCCCTTGATAATCCGAACATGGCCAGTCCTGCCTGGTTGATGTCCACCAGGGTGCCGTCAGCGGACTGATAAAACACGCCGTGCACCATGTTCTCAAACAATTTTCTGTACTTCTGTTCGC
>DAOSYC010000049.1:0-3119 GCA_035380905.1 Spirochaetota bacterium
CGTATTTTTTTTCGTAAAACCTGACCAGCTCACGTCTCGATGAATTATCATCAGGCATATACTCGAGAATCCGTTTCAAAATTTCAATGGACTGGTCAGGATTTTGTTCATCCCGATATTTATTCAATAATGACTTCAGAAGAGCTGCCGTTAATTCAAGCTGTTTTGCTTCAACAAGCATTCTTTCAATTCTTTCAAAAAACTGGATATCGTCCTCAGTTATTGACACAAGCTTGTTCCAGAGAGCTCCGACTTCATTAAATTCTCCGGTTTTAATAAACCCTTCAATGGAAAGCTTCATGTACTGAATGCTTTTATCAAGATCATCCTCAATTAATGCATAGGCGAGCTTTTTCGATACCTCTGCGTCAAACCTGTCAATTTTGAGAAGGCTTTCCCAAACAGGAATCGCTTCTTTATTTTTTCCCAAACGCTCAAGACTCGTAGCAAGAGCTTTTAATGCTATTCGGTTTTCACCATATTCAAGAATCTTTTCAGCAATTCTCTCCACAACCGACCATTTATGATTATCCGAGAAGAGGTCAATTAAACGGCGCAGATACACAGTATCCTCAACAGCGCCGGTGTGATATCCTATTGTCCCCAACAGATACGACGCACTGACAGATCCGGGGTTCTCTTCAATATGCTGTTTGCACTCATCCTGTGTCTCACGAAACACACCTTCACTGACAATATTGTTAAAGAGGTCATCCAGTATTTTAAATTTGGATATTCCTATGTCTTTAGGTTCAAGTCTCCCCCACATCTCTTCTTTGAAAAGGGAGTTCAATTTCTCCAGTATCTTTTCCTTTATCATATTATTATCCCGCTTATCCCTGTATTATTTTAAAAACCGGTAACCGATGCACACCATAATCTTTCGTTTATCGGAAAATTCACCAGCCGCTGTACTTTGATCCTGAAAAATTTAACCCACATTCAACCAAATAGTGAACATTTATTAATAAACACTACGATACAAATTTCCATTATTTGATAAAAACATATACCGGGTTCATCTCATAACCCGGTAGTGGAAAAAACAAATCTCAATTCATTCATCAACATCCTGTTGAATTGAAATCAGGAAGAAAGGCATTTAATAGTTATAGGGTTAGTTTATTTCAGGCCATTTTTTTTTGCAAGCAATTTATTACACTGATAATAAATTGACACATGCCGAATAAATCATTCAGATAAAAAGATATAAGCACATCCAGAACAAACAAACTCCCCTGCGATTCTATCACAGGGGAGTTTTATATATCACAATATCAACGGTGCCGCAAAAAAGGATGATACTGTACTAAAAAAGAGCACCCTTACTTCTGCTGCGGCGTATTTCTGGTTCCACTATCGCCCTTATCGAAGGCCCTGTGAAGACCCTGGCCATCAAAATTAACTTCATAATCGTCTGTAAGAAGTTTCAGCTGATCGAAGAACACATAGACATCTTCAATATTTGCATTCGGCGTTGCACGGAGAACAAAACGTTCAATCCGGAGAAACTTCGTCTGCGGATACGAATCCACTGCCTGGGGGATATTCACCGGAATAAAAGTCTTTAACGGCCGCCACCCCACAAAGTTTATTGATCCGAACTTCAGAATATGCACCCGTCCCTTATAATCCTTAATCCAGCACTCAAGATTATAATCGTTCCCGCGGCCATGCACCCACATCGAAAGAGCCTTTGCCCTTCCCGGCAGGGCGATACCGCGGCTCGCCGGCTTTCTGTCAATCCTGGAAAGCTCTGGGTTCACCGGTGGTTCAATATGAACAGAATTATTACCTGGATATTTAAACCTGAAATGAACGCCGTACACCTTCTGCACCCTGTTTATCTGATCATTTTTAATTCCGAGCTTTTTATCAAGAGGTGTGTATTCCTCCGGATGCATATCGCTGGGTACACCGGGGATAATTTTCTGCTCAAGAACTTCAATAGGATTCCTGTTTTTCTTACTTTCATCTTTTATCTCAGCAGGTACACTGGTGAGCCGCCAGCCGTTTTCCGGACCGATCTGTCCTTCATCCTCAAAATCTTCAACGACAAAGGCTTTGAGCTGTTCAGCACTTATATCAGGCGGAACATTTGTTACGATTCTGGAAAAGGCGTTGTCGGGCCGGTAAAGATACACCGCTACCGCCAGCACGCTTATAATTACAATAATTTTACGTATATCTTTCATATAAAAGCCTCCATTCTTCTCCAAGTCTTAATTTCACCAGTTGTCCCTTATGGACTGGTCGCCGGTAAATTCAGACATATCCGTTCTGATCCTGAAGTTATCCAGGTAGAAATAGAAGGTTCCGGGGACCTCATATGGATCACTTTCAACAAAAAAGGAAACAAAATGCAGATTCCTGTCCAGCAACGCATACCTGGTAGACTGCGGCAGCCACCCGGGAACAATTACTGACAATTCTCTCCATCCCCAAAAATCCAGTCTTCCTATTTTGAGTTTATGTATCTTGCCCCTGTAGTCACGCAGCTTCACATAAAGGGTATGGCGGAACTTTCTTCCCAGAACCCATACTCTTACCTCTTTCGCTTTGCCGCGTACGACATATTCGTTGGGAGGAAATACTTCAACCCTGTCAAAACCTCTATCATGGAAATAAGTTCTGACCCCGATAACATACTTCATATCATGAGGAAGGCCATTTTCATCCTTTCCCTGAACATCGCTTACCCGTTCCAGCCCGAGATTTTCATTATCTATAGGAACAACCTGAACATTACCGTTTTCATCTATTACTTTCGGCCGGCCTTCAATTTTACGAATTTTTGTTTCGCCGAGGGGACAGGTAGCAACAGCTCTCCAGTCTTCACAGCTTTCAAAATCATTCATCCAGTCCCACACAAGACCGCTTTTAACCAGAGTGTCCTGATTGCCCGACTGGGTCTGACCTGCTTTCGCATCAGGTGTCTGTGCATTTACAATAACATTATCATTTCCAACAATAAAAACCATGATGCCAACAAGAAGTGACAATATTACTGTTTTAACCTCCCTTTTCATGAGTAAACTCCTTTTACTTGAATTTCTTCTTCTGTATGACAGATGATTGTTAACTCAGATTTACTCCCCGATGAAATCACAGATGCAGCC
>DAOSYC010000049.1:3219-21243 GCA_035380905.1 Spirochaetota bacterium
AATCAGGCCGGTTTTATTTAAAGTAATGATATGATAATATAGATCTTTGTCAAGAATTTTATCCGTAGTAAATAATGAATTTATACATGAGACATAATAGATAATACTTTTTGACCCGTCTCCCGAACTGTTTATGAGGCCCTTTCCCGGGGTTATATACCATTTGTGTGATAATAGTTACCCTAAAATTTGTTGCATTTCCAGATTATTATTTTCTCCTGCCTGCATGGATGCATTAATAAAAAAAGAAACACGCCTGATTCAGGCAATTACAGAAAATGGCTTCAGCAAAAACATTGCGGCCCGCTTCCGGTCCCTGATATATTCGTATTACAATAAAGAAAAACGCCCCCTCCCATGGCGGGACACACGGGACCCATATCATATCCTCGTGTCGGAAATAATGCTGCAGCAGACACAGGTGAGCCGTGTTATCGGAAAATATACATCATTCATTGATAGCTTTCCCGATATAACAGCCCTTGCGTCAGCCTCCGGTAACGATGTTCTGCGTGCATGGCAGGGACTGGGTTACAACCGGCGGGCGCTGGCCCTCCACAACTGCGCAAAAACTATTTGCAGGGAACACAGCGGGGTGGTTCCGGATTCCCCTGAAATACTCATGACCCTCCCCGGTATCGGGAAAGCAACTGCCGCCTCAATTGCAGTGTACGCATATAACATTCCTGCCGCGTTTATCGAAACAAACATTCGTACAGTGTTTATTCACTTTTTTTTCAGCAAAGAAGATATTGTTCACGACAAAACCCTTTTACCTCTGGTCGAAAAAGCCATCGACCGGGAAAATCCCTCACGATGGTTCAATGCCCTGATGGACTATGGAGTAATGCTGAAAAAACGTGAGGGCAACATCTCAAGAAGAAGCACACAATATCGTCCCCAGAGCGCATTTTCCGGCTCCCGTCGGGAACTCCGCGGGAAAATCATCAAAATTCTTATTGATATGCCGATGCAGTCAGTGGAAGAACTTTCAGGGGGGGCCGGGTTCCCTCGGGGGGATATATCTTCCGTGCTTGAAGAATTACAGCAGGAAGGCTTTATTGTGAAAGACCCGGGGGGGCGATACAGCATCACGAAATAGGAAAAGTATCGTGGTTGAGAACGGAATACAAGGGAAACATATTCTGAAACAGGCTTCGATATCACCCCGTGACCCGTGTCCATATTTCTCCCTGTTTCGCAGCCACAGTATGCCCGGGCGGCTGTTTTTTATTAAAAATGAATTGATTGTTCCGGCGCCCCTTTGATAGAATGATGCGTATCAGTGTGCAGTGTTACTGCATTTTCAATCCCCGGTGGGACAGGTTACCGAGCATGAAGGTTCAAGCATTCCTGTTGTTCACACTATTCGTATTATTTATCGTGATCGCTCCTGTACAATCGGGTGCATGGACACTCTTTGCGCTTCTTGACAGTGACGGCACACAGGGGGCGGACGAAGAAACGTTCACAGTCAACAATGAGCACCACATACAATATCTCCCCCCCCTCGAAAACAAAAATATTTTTGAAGCAATTATTGACATGTCAATATGCAGGCATAAAGAAGTAAGAAAATTCATTTATGATTACAGGACATCCGGGAAGGAGTTTGTGATTCGCGGAATTAAACGGTCACACCTGTACATGGACATCATTGATGATGTATTCAGCAGATATGAAGACATTCCCGCCGAGCTCAGGCTTTTACCGCTTCTTGAAAGCGGCTTCAGCCCGAATGCTGTGTCACGAAGCAGCGCTGTGGGCCTCTGGCAGTTCATGTACAGAACATCACAGGCCCTTGGAATCCGTGTTGACAACTGGATAGACGAACGCAGGACAATACACAGGTCAACCGAGGCGGCCCTGCAGCACCTCCGGTATCTCTACCGGACATTCGGCTCCTGGGAGCTGGCACTTGCGGCATATAACGGAGGCGCCCGCCATGTTCAGGAGGCAATCAGAAAAACAGGCTCCAGGGACTTCTGGGAACTGATGCGTGCCGGGGCATTGAGAAAAGAGACCAGCGAATATGTGCCGCGATATGCCGCTCTTGCGGTCATTTATATGAACCAGGACCTCTTCGAGCTGTGTGATGAAATTGAGCCGGTGAGGACATTCGAAACCGAACTGATGGAATTCCGCTATCCTGTTGACATCCGCAGGGTGGCCCATATATCAGGTACCCCCCTGAAAATACTGCGGTTATACAATCCGGGGATTAAACGGAATTATACGCCACCGGACTCCGCACCGTACCAGCTGCGGGTACCTGCAGAGGCGAAGGGAACACTGGAAGAAAACGCCGACAAGCTCTATACGCTCCGGTTTAAACATGTAAAAAAATACATTGTGCGAAGAGGCGACACCCTGAGCAGAATAGCCCGGCGCTACCATATTCCGACTTCAAACATAGTTCTCTTCAACGACCTGCGCAACCCGAACCGCCTCAGGTGCGGACAGGTTCTATATCTTCCGATTTAAATTGAGTTAACGTCAATTCGTTCATTGAGGCGCGCCTCCGCCTGTCCGACGACCTGCGCCGCTGCATAGCTGGCAATCTTTCCGGCACGTTCCATCGGGATATCATGTGCTATGCCGTACAGAATACCCGCCGCATACATATCTCCGGCCCCGTTGGTATTCACTACCTTTATCTTTACAGGTTCAATGGTATGCACACGGTCACCCTGCTTGATCAGGCTTCCCCCGGCTCCAAGCTTCACAACAGCAACTTCGCAGAAGAGATGTATAAAATCAAGCGCCTCGTGGCCGGTTTTCTGTGTAAAAGCTTCCGCTTCGTCCTCATTGACAAACACTATATCAGCATAATTCCGGACAATACCTTTAAACTCGCCAAGGTTCCGTGCAATCAGCGACGGGTCAGCAAGATCGACAGATATTTTCACATTGTGCTTTTTTGCAAGCTCCATCGCGTGAACACTGGCGTCTTTAAGGTCCCCTTCAAGGAGGTATCCTTCAACGTGAAGAATCGAACTTTTACTGATTGCCTCTTCTGATACATCATCCGGGCGCAGAGACAGTGCAGCACCAAGGTTTGTGGCAAACGTCCGTTCAGAATCAGGGGTGATAAACGTTATCGCATGGCCTGTCATTGCATTCGTGGAGTTGATATGAGCCTTTACCCCGAATTTTTCCGTTTCAGCGATATAGATTTTCCCGTTAATATCGTTCCCGACTTTCCCGATAAATGCTCCGTTTCCCCCGAGTACAGCTATTCCCGCCATCGTGTTTGCGGCGCTTCCTCCGGGACTCACCTTTACAGGATATTCCTTCATTTTCTGAAGTATTTTTTCACTTCCTGATTCTGTTATAAGGCTCATGGTGCCTTTTTTCAGTCCAAGGTCTTTTAATATAACATCATCCACTTCATAGGTAAAATCCAGTAAAGCGGAACCGATTCCAATTACCTCACTCACGATACTCCTCCGTACATTTGTTTTTAATCCGGCAAGGATTTTCTATATTCTGCAATAAAGCAAGAATATTTTTATCTTCAGTTATGTTATCATTATAAATTACGCTTGAAACGGCCGTACGCCGGATATATCCTCCGGGAGGAGACACCGATACAGGAGGGGTATAATGATTCAGCGCATTGACCATGTTTCACTCGCCGTGAAAGACTACGACAGGGCCTACCGGTTTTTTACAGATGTTCTTGGTGCGGTACCGGGAGCATCGGCACAGGACGATTCAATGAAATACCTATGGCAAATTTTCTCTTTAGGAGACCTCACAAGACTGGAGCTATTAACACCTACGGGTTCCGGGAGTTTTCTGGACAATTTCCTCGCATCAAAGGAAGGGGGGGTCCACCATATTACATTTCAGACAACAGATATACGAAACACAAAATCATTTCTCGAGAAAAAAGGCATCCCCTATTTCGGATTTATCGAGTATGGCGACATGTGGAAAGAGCTTTTTATTCATCCCCGTGACGCCTTCGGGGTCCTTATACAAATAGCAGAATTCCGCCCTGATGACTGGCTCCCTGAAACATCCAGGTTTGCCGGCACACGCCCATGGAACCTTACAAAAAAAGGGGAGGATACAGTTCTTACTTTTGCACATCCCGGAGGAGGAACAGTGTCCCTTTCACTAAGCAGAAAAGAGGCACAGGAGCTTGCCGCAGAACTCAACGCAGAATAAAGGGAAACAGCAGTCAGATATTATCTGCCGGCTTTCCCCTTGAACTGGTTCAGCATTTCAACCATCATGGTAATATGTTCCGCAAGCATTTCAACGGCAAGCTTCGGATCATTTAATTTTTCAAGTGACACATAGAGGTCGGCAATTGCCTTTCTCAGAACCTGGTCCCTGTCGATAATGTGCTTCATGACACCGGGGCCGGCATCTTTAGTACTCTTGTTTTTGAGAAGGTCATTTACCATTCTATTATGCACCCTGTTAAGAAGATCGGAGTTATCCATTTTCCAGTTTCACCTTTTGATAAAAGGAACAGGTAATTATTTCTGCTGTTCCTTCTTTTTTGACTGTCCTTCCTGCGCCGCGCCGGAACCGGAATCCAGCGTCCGGTTATCTGCAGGTTCACCGTTTCTGTTGATGTCCCCGACAACCTTCACATCACCTGCAATAATGTCAAGCATGGATTTTTTTTGCGGTGTTATTAACGCAGATCCCTCCCCCGCCTTTGCTTCCTGCTCCCCATACGATTTATACAGCCGTCCGTAATTATCATAATGGTGCGGAATATACGAATTATAATTCGTGGAATCCTGCTGCCCTTTGCTGCCGAGGACCTTTAACGTTGCAAGAATCAGTTTAAAGTTAAAGTCCTTTACATATTCCCGTATTACCTCCTCTGCCCGCTCATATTCCGCATGGAGGAGAAATTTCGCGGTAACCCGCTCCTTTCTGAATCGGACCCGTTTTTCAACATTCAATTCATCAGTACCGTCTCCCGCTGCCTGTTGAGCCTGCTGTGGTGATTCCTGCTGTGCTTTTTCCCTGGATTCAGAGGCTTTTTTCGATGCAGTTTCATACTCCTCGTATGTCAAATTCAGCTCTTTATAAAAATCCTGTTCTGATTTGTTCAGAAACCTCCGGTAGAATTTATTCCCCGCATCATTTTCAGCTTTAAACAGATTATCGAATATTTCCTTTTTAGTATTTTTGTCCCTGCTTTCATATAATGCCAGAAACCCGTAACGCTTTGCACGCCTCGCAAGCTTTATGCCTTCAATATACCTGAATATTTTATAGGAATAAAGTTTAGGGTTGGAAGCATCTGCAACAATTTCATAATTTCTTCCCACTGCCCGGTCACGGTAACCCAGAGTGAGATATAAACGGGACCTGGCATTTTTTGATCGTATGATTGCCGGTGCAAGCTTATCAAGAATAACTTTTGCATCTTCCAGATACACCTGTTTGAGAACATCGCTGGTCATGTCAATCTGCTGCTTCTGTGAACGCCGGATATTATAATATGAGTTCTTGTATTCTGACTGAAGATACGCAACCTGCGCATTAAAATGGGCCTGATAAATTTTTTTAAATTTAGTTTCAATATCTGCAATCTTTTCTTTACCGAAATTTGTCACACACACATCGATAAAATTAATGAAACCTTTATTCTCCCGTAATATTCTTTCTGTAGTTGTTTGATCCGAAAATGAATACAACGGACCACTCCCAATAAGCATAACAGCGAGAAGACAAATTAAATAACGCACAGAAAGCCCCCTGTAATCACTATGATTCTCACCAGTCCCGGAATCCCGTACATACTTTTTCACTGGTATCATATATATCGACCCCATTGCTGATTATTATCACACCCTTCATTCGTTGATACAACATCATCAGCAAAAAAATGCCATTTCCAATAAAAATTATGCGTTATTTACAAATAAAAGTCAACTATTTCATATATCATGACCAAAAAAATACTGTATCCCATACGATTCAGCCATACGATCATTACACATATCCGGTACAAATAGTATACAGTACATTCCTCTCCGGCCCGTCAGACACACCACAAAAGACCGCTGGTCCGGGTAAAATATGTTTATTTAATGCACAATTTGTTATTGCAAATACTATTGAAAAATATTAATCTTGACATTATAAGTTTTTTTTGTTTACAAATTCTGAATAGGTAAGTAGCGTTCTGTAAGTCTTTCCGGAATATTAAATGCGTGAATAGAATTTGAAAAAAAAAGAGCATTGAGGACCCTCCTGTGGACAAAAGCATCATAATCTTGAAAACCCGGTTTAAATCAAACTCTCTGAGTCTTTATGGTATACTTGTAGTAATTTTTAACAGCAATCAGGAAATTGATTCTTTTAATACCGTTGTTTCAACGTATTCCAGTATTTATGATTTAGAACCCCATGTGGGATGGGAACGCTACGAAGAGAGTATTCTTGAGCTCAAATGGAAAGGTAATTTCAACAACAGCATGACAACCTCACTTATGGACCAGATAAACTCCATATCAAATGATCAGAATTTAAAATCTCAATTTTATGATTACTTAAACAACTACGACTATGACAATGTCGAAGTGTTCATGTTCGACGCGATCAATAGAATAATTCACGATAAAAATCTTATCGTGGAAGTTGGGATTCAGGAGACAACGACTGAAGAGTTTCAGGAGACTAAAAAAAACAGGAACAAGTCATCTGAAAAAACAAATGAACCCGCAATTGAAGACGGCTCCGCGATTCTGCCGATTGAACCGATCCTCTCCCCGGTGAAGGGAAAACCCATTTATGAACTGAAAATCGGCGATAAAATAATGGGCAGAATAACCCCTAACTCCGACAGAGCAAATTACTTTATCGACCTCATGGACCTGCGTCAGGAAAATGTGATAAAACCGATTCCCTGTGAAGTTATTGACATTAAATCTTCCGGCAAAAGCGGCCCCATTGAAATTCTCACTCAAATCGGCCCCGGTATTTACGGGAAATGCATGGAAGATGAAAAACAGGTTAAGCTGAAAATATATGACCCTATTGCAGATGGTCCTCCGGCAAAAGCCAGACCCAAACAAAAGGTCCAATCGAACACCTCTCTGGACGAAAAATCAGATGGAGCAGTTGGTTTTTCGAAATCAACCTATGTAATAATCGGCCTTTTTGTATTGATACTGGTAATTTTTGTCCTCCTGATATACTTGAGTTTTTCATAATTCATTGCCGATACCATTATTTTTACTATCATTTCTGCCGATATAATAACCATCATTGCTTTAAGGAGGACTGCCATGTTTTATCTCCTTTTACGGTTATTGTATGAAGAAATGACATCCGGAAGAATAAGCAGAAGCGAATATTATAATGCTGTCGAAAAAGCAGCTAATTTACATGGTATAAAACGAAACGGAATACGATAAATGCAAGAAGATAAAGAATTTGTACTGAAGCTTGCCCACAGCAACAAGGTGAAATTTGTACGCCTGTGGTTTACTGACATTCTTGGATTTCTTAAAAGCTACGCCATAACAATTGATGAATTTGAAGACGCCCTTGAAGAAGGGGTCCGTTTTGACGGCGCCACTACTATGGGTTTTATCCGCCCCAGCGAACGGGAAATGATCGCAATGCCTGATGTTTCCACATTTAAAATTCTTCCATGGAGACCGAAGGAGGATTCCGTTGCCCGGATTTTCTGCGATATCTATACGACAGAAATGAAACCATTTGAGGGCGACTCCCGGTACGTTCTTAAAAAAACACTCCGGAAAGCCGCGGAAAAGAATTTTACGTTTTACACCGGCCCGGAAATTGAATTCTTTTTTTTCAGGAACTCCGGATCAACGGAAATACTGGACAGAGGGGGATATTTTGACCTTACCCCCCTTGATGTGGCCAGTGACTACAGGCGGCAGATTGTACTGACCCTTGAAGATATGGGTATCGGGGTGATATCGTCCCATCATGAAGCGGCAAACAGTCAGCATGAAATAGACCTGCGCCACGATAACGCCCTCACTACCGCAGACCATATTATGACATTTAAGCTCATTGCCAAGGAGATCGGGCACCTTAATAATATCTACACTTCATTTATGCCGAAACCCCTTGCGAACCAGAATGGTTCCGGGATGCATATACATCAGTCCCTCTTTGAAGGTGAAACAAATGTTTTTTTTGATGATAAAAGTCCACTCTCCCTTTCAAAAACCGGGCGCCATTATGTAGCAGGCATCCTTAAGCATTGTAAGGATTTTTTCGCAATTACAAACCAGTGGGTGAACTCCTACAAGCGGCTGCAGTTCGGCTTTGAATCGCCGGTCTACATCTCTTGGGGCACGGGAGGCCATAATGATCTCATCCGGATTCCCCAGTGCAGGCCCGATAAACCTGAGTCATTCCGGATAGAGCTGAAAAATCCGGATTCAGCATGCAATCCCTACCTGACATTTGCGGCAATTCTCGCAAGCGGACTCAAGGGTATTGAAGAACAATACGAACTTCCGGAACCGGCCGATATCGAACGGGAGATAACCAATCGCCGTGACATGCAGAAACTGGGACTTGACCCGGTCCCGACACAGCTCAATGAAGCCATTGTCCATTTTGAGAAAAGCGAGCTAATGCGTGAGACATTCGGTGATTTCGTTATTGAAAAATTTATCGAAAACAAGATGCTTGAAATCGATAAATATAACTCCTATATCACTGATTATGAAATCAGTGAATATCTTCCTATTCTTTGATCACTCCAGGCGTTTCCATGTTCTGTCTGCGCAGATGCGGGTATTCGACCCCGATAATACCTGTGTACCCTGTGAGTGAAAACAGATATCGCCATGAAAGGGATTAATACAGCGCTAATAGGATGCGGCAGGATCGGTTTCATGCTTGAATCCGACCCTCTCCGTTATAAACCATGTACTCATTTCGGCGGCGCACAAAGCGCAGGTATTTCAATTAATGCAGCATGTGACATCAATACCGCACGGCTCCGTACATTTCAGCACCTTGCAGGGATCCCGGAACAACACCTATACACGGATTACAATGACCTCATTACCGCGCTGCATCCGGAAATTGTCATTATTGCGACATGGACCGACAGCCATGTGCCCATTGGAATAGCAGCAGCAGAGTCAGGAGCAAAGGTCATTGTATGCGAAAAACCAATAGCGCCGGACCTGAAAGAAGCGCAGAGACTTATTGACGCATGTGAAAGGAACCGTACTGAACTTATTATAAACCATGAACGCCGATTTGATCATCGATACCGTACAATACGTAATTTTATTGTTTCCGGTAAAATCGGAGAAATTAAAACTGTCCATGCTTCAATTCTCACCTCCGGGTACCGCGGTAAATCGGACATTCGTGAAGGGGGCGGTCCACTTCTGCAGGACGGGACACATCTTATTGATATTATCCGGTTCCTCTTCGGGGATATTACGTCTGTATCAGGTTCCTTTGCGCGAAGCGGCAGGAAAAGCGGTTTTGAGGACAGGGCAGCAGGCTGGCTCAAAGCAGGAAATAATATCGACATATTTCTTGAAGCCGGCGGGAACAGACATTATTTTCATTTTGAACTTGATATATACGGAACAGAGGGCCGAATAGTTATCGGCAACGGTTATGAAAAGCTCTTTGTAAGCAAAAAATCAACCTTATACAAAAACTTCAGGGACCTGAAGGAGAAACCGGTAAATCTGAAAAAAGGGGTAAACTGCTTCACCAGGGAATATCGGGAAGTGAAACGGTTCATGCAGCGCGGAGAAAGAAGTTATACTTCCACGGGACAGGACGGCTACAAGGCCCTTGAGGCAGTACATGCATTGTATCTTTCAGGTTTTTCCGGAAAAAAGATTGATTTACCCGTTAAACAAGATAGTATTGATCTAAGGAAGATATTCACTCTATAATAGTAAATAACGGAACAGCAAAATGCAGATTACGACAAAACATCCCTCAGAGGATACTGTAATAATTACACTTGACGGACGATTTGACATTGAAGAAGTCATTACCTTTGAATCTTCCTGCAGCGAATTTCTCAAATCTGGTTTCAAGAATATATGTCTTGATCTTAGTGAATTAAAATATATAGATTCATCGGGGATCGGTTCTCTTATAAAAACAATGAACATAACAAAAAACGAAAATGCAGGCCTTTTCCTTCTCGATGTTCAGCCGGACATCATGAAAATTTTTAAACTGGCGTATCTCGATAAATTTTTTACTATAACCACGAAGAAGGAATTTTTAAAAAAGGACTGATGATTTACATAAATCCCTCCTCCATAAGTTTCGCTTTGAGCTTTGCGTCATCAGGGGATTGACGGTTATCCTTTCCCTCGAGCAGCCGTTCCACATATTTTGCAAGAATATCAGTCTCAATATTCACTGTATCCCCGGCCTTTTTTCTCTTCAGTGTGGTATTTTCAATTGTTTCAGGAATAAGATACAGGCCAAACCCCCGGGAATCCACTGACACCACAGTAAGGGAAATACCGTCTACCGCAACTGATCCTTTCGGCACCACATACCTCATCGATCCTTCATCAAGGGAAACGGTAATATCTATTCCCTTTTCACCTTTTCTGATATATTCAATTGTCCCCACAGAGTCAACATGCCCCTGCACAATATGGCCCCCCATCCGGGCTCCCAGAGCCAGTGCCCGTTCAAGGTTCACCACATCTCCCTGTTTCATGCTGCCCACCGTCGTCAGGTCACAGGTGATCTTCGAAGCAAACACAGAAAACCATTCATCCGATAAACCGGTAACGGTAAGGCAGGCACCATTCACCGCAATTGAATCTCCGCGGGAAGTGTTGTCCAGGACCCGGGACGCGGTAACGGTAATTTCAACGCCGTCCCCTGATTTTATTATACTTTTTATTATTCCTGTCTCTTCAATCAGTCCGGTAAACATCTGCGCCTCACATCATTTCAAAATTATATGGTTCCCTGTATCCTGAATACAGCAGGTCCTGCATTATCATTACCGTCGAGACGTCCCTGAGCCCGACAGAATCCTGCATTGCGAAAACGCCATCACCATCAATTGCGGGAGTGCCGTGCCCTATGATCTTCGGAGCAATAAAATACAGGTATTGATCTATTTCCCCTGCATCGAAAAAACTTCCTGAAATAACGCTTCCCCCCTCAAGGAGGGCCATCATGACGCCGCGCCTGGACAGTTCGTCCTGGATAGCATGGACCTGTTCTATTCTGCTCCCGCCTCCGATAAACACAATTTTATTCTGTGCCTCCATTTCCCGGAGTATCCCGTAATCTTCACGCCGTTCCATTGCGGCCTGTGTATGCTCATCCACAAAAAAGATGTAGTCATCACTTTTATAAAAATTTGCTCCGGGATCAATTTTATCAGGGAGCCCGATCACAATACGAAGGGGCATATCCTTTTCCATTGTAATATCCCCGCTGAACAGCATCTTCAGAAAATAGTTATCATATCCGGCTATGGCTGCAGTGGTATCCCTGAAATAATCACGTACATGTCCGGAAAATTCCTCAAGACGGACATTCAGAGAGGGATTATCGGCCATAAGTGTATTCTTTCCAATAATAACAGCGTCCGCTATTGCCCGGAGACGGTGTACAAGGTACCGGGAATAATCTGAGGAGATCCACCGTGAGTCACCTGTTTTTGTTGCTGTTCTTCCATCAAGGGTCACCGCAAGTTTCTGTATAACAAATGGTCTTTTACGCAGAATATATTTCCGGAAAGGACGGATCAGGTCAACCGCCTTAGAGGAAAATTCCTTCATCATCACCACATCGACCCCGGCTTCTTTAAGCGCAAGGACGCCTTTCCCCGCGACCATCGGATTCGGATCAAGCATCGGGATATATACTTTTTTTATCCCGGCCCTTATAATTGCGTCGGTGCAGGGAGGGGTCTTCCCGTAATGGCAGCACGGCTCGAGGGACACAAACATTTCCGCACCCTCGAGGGGTGCAGAGGCCTTTTTTATTGCTGTGACTTCCGCATGGTCTCCGCCGCAGGAAGCGGTTTTTCCGGTTGCAGCAATAGTACCGTTTTGTACAATTACCGCCCCTACCGCTGGATTTGGAGATGTACATCCCATCGCTGCGAAGGCCTGCTCAAGGGCACAGCTCATAAACGAATTTTTTTCTTCCAAATGGTTCACCCGGTCTCAAGAAATACAGTATATGTTTTTACAGGGCGATATCGACCCGAAGAAACAATACCTTCACCGCCACAGGTACTCTCTTTACCCGCAGGCTACAATCACTTTTCACTGAGGGAAAGACCGTACTCATTGTTCAGCCGGTCCCAGTCTTCAGCAAAACCTGCGTCCCCGCAGAGAGAGTCCCTGAGGTTTTCACGAATAATCCTGTTATTGCGTTTTGCCTCAAGATATCCCCCCGCGATGCTCCCTGAATAGAAAAAAGCCGCCACCGCGCCGAAACATACTCCGAGGGGCTCATTGTCAGTTTTAAAGGAGGCAACAGTGAGCGCCGAAAGAACAGACACCATGACAAACGCCACAATACCCGTCGGGCGGTTGCCGGCACAGGCATATCCCAATCCGGGAACAGCACCTGCCCAGAGTGCCTTCCATGGGGCAACGGTCCGGGACAATTTACCCTCTGAATACGACAACATGTCCCGATACAACTGCTTCTTCTGCAGAATATCAGGGGGCAGGTTATTTGTTTCCAGTAATGCAGAAGCCTCCTCCGGCCTGTTGCCGAGGAGCGATGCCACATAACGGCGCTTCCAGAAATACGCGCCGAAAGTACTATCACACTGCATCCCTGGGTTTACAAGAAGCGCCGCAGAATCCTGATAGCTGGAAGCATAGAGCATCGCGTCAGACCTGAGAAGGGTCCGGACACATGCAGCGGGCCCTCCGGAATCGATGTTTCCTGATGCAGCAACCTGCCGGTATTGATGCCCCTTCATGAGAAGAAACATGTGTGAAACAGAGTACTGTTCAATGCTTATGGTTGAAGGGTAGAAAACCGCAAGGCGTTCGAGTTCCACGGAAGCCCGGTAATATTCCCCGTTACGAACCAGGTGTCTGGTAAAACCGAGAATAGTATCTCTGCTGTATTCATGATAAAGGCCCGGCGTCTCTCCCATGAGAACACCGGGCCCCGTAATTACATAATACAATACTACAACAGCAAGAATCCGCAAAGCAGTGCGGAATAATTTCATTGATGCATTATTTCCCTTTAATACGGTTCCATTCATACACAAGAGGTGACGCAACAAAAATTGTGGAAAAAACACCGACCGAAAAACCAAAAAGGAGAATCAGGGCAAAATCATTTATCACATCTTCACCAATCATATAAAGACAGAATACTGCGATGAGGGACGTTATCGTGGTGAGAATAGTCCTGCTCAGGGTCTGTGTTACCGACCGGTTGATGATTTCCATGAATGACTGTTTCGCCATATTTGTAAGGTTTTCCCTGATACGGTCATACACAACGATCGTATCATTTACGGAATACCCGAATATTGTCAATATCCCCGCAATGATTGGAATGTTAATTTCGATACTGAACATGCCGCAGAAAAGGAATGTCAGCGCCACATCATGGACAATCGCGGCCAGGGCACCCACGGAAAAACGGAACTCAAACCGGAATGCCAGATACACCATCATAAGAGCAACACACCAGAAAAACAGGTATATCGCGGATTTCTTCAGATAATCCCCGATAGCAGGCCCCACTTCGTCAATACCAACGATTTGCACGTTGGTGAAATTATTTTTCAGCAACGCCTGAATCCGTTCAGCGCCTGTGTTCGTAACCGCAAGAGTGGATCCCGTTGCGGCAGCCGCCATTTCCGCGGCCCTCTCCTGTGCACCTTCATACACATTTGCGTATGCGGCCCGCTCCGGTAACCTTGTGGAGATTACATATTCATTTACCTCGTCTCCGCCGTACTTCTGTACATCGGCATTGATATTCCCCGCCCGGAGAACCTCCCGTATTTTCGGGGCAGTGACACTCTGGTCAAATTTCGCGATTATTTTTATTCCGCCGACAAAATCTATCCCCCAGTTAAAACCGCCATTCATCACTGTGCCGGTAATAAACACAATAAAGAGAACAACTGTGACGACGTATCCAATAAATCTGTACTGTATAAATTTTAAATATTTATCCAAGACCGTTCTCCCTATATACTGAGTTTCTGGATATCTTTCTTCATGGTTATGAGTTCAAAGATGAACTTGGTTATATACAGTGCAACAAACATACTGGTAATAACACCAATAGAGAGTGTTACCGCAAAACCTTTAATCGGGCCTGTTCCGAACTGTGAAAGAATAAAAGCCGCAATAAGCGTCGTGACATTTGCATCGAAAATAGTCCAGAATGCCCTGTCAAAGCCTGAAGATACCGCAAGGCGTACTGACTTGCCGTTCGCCAGCTCCTCTTTAATCCTTTCATAAATAATAACATTCGCATCAACCGCAAAACCTATTGTAAGGACAAAACCCGCAATACCGGGAAGGGTCAGGGTAAAGTTGAGCCATGAAAGTATCGAAACCATAAACACAAGATTAAGCACAAGACCCAGGGCCGATATAATTCCGCTGAGCTTATAATAAATCACCATGAAAATCATAACAGCAATCAGGGCCGCCGTAAGGGCCTTGATACCGGAGTTAATGGAACCCACACCCATTGACGGGCCGACACTCCGTTCCTCTATTTTCTCCAGGTCAACAGGGAGGGCACCCTCTTTGATTATACTGATAAGAGTATCAACCTCCTCCTGCGTGAAATCCCCCTGAATAATGGCATTCCCCGTGGATATCTGCACATTCATTGACGGCGCGCTTCTCACTTTGCTGTCAATTGAAATTGCCAGCCGCTTGCCGTGATTTTTCTTGGACGTTGCTTCGGCAAATTTTGCCGCCCCTTCAGTTGTAGTAGCGAAATGGACTGCAAGCCTTCCATAGTCATCAAAACCGCGATATGCTTTTTTTATGTCATCCCCCGCGAGAGAGAGTTTCTTTTCAAGGACCATCGGCGTTGTGGGGACAATCCGTTTGGTGTTTTTCACGCGGCTGTAGAAAAACATTATTTCCAGGTTATCCGGAAGCGTTATATCTTCTGAAATTTTCTTTGAGAGCTCAAATAATTCCTTTTTACCGGTGGGGAGCCCCTTCTCTTTATAATCAGGTTTATCCTTAAACCATTCCTCAGCGGCCTTTGTATACGCTTCATTAACAATCCGGTACTCCACACGTCCCGTTGTACCAATAAGGCGCTTTACTCCTTCCGGGTCACGGACGCCGGGAAGCTGTATCTCAATTGCACCTGATTCCCTCTTCCGCAGAGATGGCTCAGATACCCCGAACTGGTCAATACGGCCCCGCAACAGCTCCAGGGCCTGTTGTGCTGATCCGGTTTTTTCTTCATTCGTAAGCTTTCTGCCAAGTCGCCGCTCAATTGACGCGAAATTCGGCATAAGCACCAGCTGCATGCCTCCCTGAAGGTCAAGGCCGAGGTTTATCCTTTTGGCTGATATCGGCTTACGCTCCGCCCAGTGCTGGACAAATTTCACATCCTTCACGCCGGGGAAGGTACGTATTTCATTCATTACGGCATCATTCAGACCATACCCTTTCACAAGAAACGAATCAGCGCTCCTGCCTATCTGATAATTATCTGAAGGAAATCTGCTGTTCAGAGCTGCGATCTGCTCACTGGACACATCCTCTTTAAGGATGATGTTCATCTCACGCTCGCCGACAGTGGGAAGGATGAGGACAACGGCAAATGCAATAAGAAATACGATAAATATAGTCTTGTATATCATTCCTCGATTCATCAGGGTCCTCTTCTATTCTCGTATTATGAAAAACTTCTCATTACGTGGTAGTTTTTTTATCGTTTTACAGGGGGAGACTCAGGGAAACCGTCTCAAAACCTTATTGTCCCGTGACCCGGAACGCATTCGGTACATTATAAATATTAATATAATAACAAACACAAGAACACCTTTTGCGATATAACCGGTTGCATCCGGCCCGAACCCGAAAAGCCCTCTTCTTTCTCCGGGGGATTCAGCAAATTCACCATTCGCTCCCTGGTCAGGGGCAATATAATTATCCGCAGTAACAGCGGGTATTACCTTTTCCGGAATTCTCGAATATCTGAATGTTCCCTCTTCCATATCGAGTACACCGCCGCTGTGTGCAAGGGCCTGATACTGCTGATTCTGCGCCGGCTCTGCTGCTTCCGCCGGCTGTTCCTTTGCTCTGACCGGTTCAGCTGGGCGCGGAGGGGTTTCTCTGCGGCGCACCGCTTTCTCCGCTGCTGCCGGTACTTTGGGAGCTGTTACTTTCCGGTCATTATCCTGCGGCGCCGGTTCTCTTTTTTCTTCAACGGCTGATACGGCGGGTGTCTCCTGCCGGCTCTCTTCCGTAGGCACAGCAACCTGTTCCTCTCCTGTATCCTGGCCGTTTCCTGAACGTGCCGCAAATACCAGGACAGCAACAAATAATATCAGCACAACTATCTTTCTATTACACAGGTTCATTACATGCTTCAGGAAATCTTTGATTGTATTGCGCTCTTCGCGAAATCAACTTTCGTACCATCCCCGATTTTCAGTACAATAATGCCTTCCTCGGGCTTCACATTTACCACAGTGCCGTATATTCCGCCTACAGTGATGACCTTATCACCTTTCTGAACGGCTTCAAGCATTTTCTTGCGGTCCTTTTCCTTCTTCTGGGAGGGACGTATCAGGAGAAAGTAAAATATAACAATCATTGCAACAATAGGAATAAAACTTGTCCACATCGATCCACCCGGCTGTGCCTGCTGAGCGGCGGAAGCGGCTGGAGCGGCCTGTTGGACCTGAGCAAATGCAACTGTCACCAGATTTAACACGCAAAACCTCCGAAATCTTTGGATAATATTTTCAGGCGAGAACCCGTCGAATTCATCAATTACTCATCACAACTCAAGATACACCACCACACTTTCATATACTCGGCAATTATGTCAACATTTAAATCTATTCAGGTAAAATAATTACCGGCGTACCCAGCTGTATGTACTGTTCAAGTTCAACAATATCATTATTATACATACGTACACATCCGCTTGTTGCGAGATGCCCGATTGAATGCATATCGCAGTTTCCGTGTATGGCAATTCCATGACCTATGGGACGCGGAGCACCGTTCTCAACCGGAACCCGCCCCTCACGAACAGCGTTCCTGTAGCGTGTCCTGTCATGAGGCCCGGGGTAATCCAGAAGGAAAAACCGCGGACCATAGGCATTATCTCCAAGGTCTTCATTTCTTTTTCCATACTTATAATGACCATGGCGGGCCCTGAAAAACACGCTGTTCATTCCTGAAAGCTTTTTATAGCAGCCGGTTGACGGGTCCGCATCCATGCTCAGTATTTCTGTTACAGAATACATTCCCTCCGGAGTTCTGTTGTCACCGGAATAGAGTTTCGGTTTTCTGTCAGGATTCAGGCCGTACGCAATCATGAATTCTTTCACAACACCAGCGCCCCTCTCATAGACATAAAGCATGAAATCTTTCTTTATGACAAGGATGACATATTTTCCGCTGAAATTACTGAATGCCTTTTCAACAACAGCATTCCTTTTATCACTGCATGACGCAAGAAACATCATCGCTGCGGCGACCAGAAGAACACAGCGGATTTTCCTCCCGGGGCGGGTATATCTTTTATCGTGACTGGGGTTCATTACGTTTTTTCACCTTCCGCAGTTCCTGTAATACCTGTTCGGTAACATCAAAATCCTTCCGCGAATATACAAGGCCTTCACCGATATTGAACACATAATCAATTCGCATACGAACGGCAACCTCATCAATGGCACGGTTCATGTTCAGAAGGAATTTCCGTTTATAATATTCCTCCCGCACACGCAGCGCACGCATCTGCTCACCATAATCCTTGCGTTTCACCGCAAGAGACTTTCTCTTCTGCATATCAGGTTCGGTCATAAGTGACCTTTCTATAGTATCCAGT
>DAOSYC010000050.1:0-20734 GCA_035380905.1 Spirochaetota bacterium
GATTCGGGCTGCTGCTGGTTTCTGTTCTTGCTAAGCAGATAAATGGGGAAATAACCCTTTATGGGCAACACGGCACAGAATTCAAAATTAAGTTTCCTGTAACAAAAAATCATCCTGCCGGTTGAAGTGTGGTGTAATGTATATTTTTTTACAAAATCAAAAAAAATCATCCTGAAAGCTTGACAAAAAAAGAGAGATTAGTTATTTTATATTTAACTAAATTATTAAATACTAAACACGTGAAACGTTTTCCGGAATATCTAAAAACTGAATCAGGAAAGTGTTATTGGATAGGAACGGCGGCTGGAAGAAAGACCTTGCATGTGGCAGGGAAATAATCAAACAAAATAATGGAGAATATAATCATGGAACACCTTACACTGGATACATTCAAAGAAAAAATATTCGACTTCGAATCCAACAAAGAGTGGGAATACAATGGGGAATTACCATCTGTAATAGATTTTTACGCGGACTGGTGCGGTCCCTGCAAAATGGTGGCCCCGGTCCTTGAAGAACTGTCAAAAGAATATGAAGGAAAAGTGAATATCTACAAGATTAATACTGAAAAGGAGCAGGAACTGGCGGCGATGTTCGGGATTAAAAGTATACCTACTATTCTTTTTATACCGAAAGAGGGAAGTCCCCGGATGGCAGCAGGGGCATTGCCGAAACAGTCATTTGTAGAGGCCTTTAAAGATGTATTACACGTACACTGAGTAACACGTATATAGTAACCCCCCGTAAAAACGGCCTTATTCAGGGCCGTTTTTTTTGCATACTAAATGCGGCAGAAGTTGTATATATCTTGACAGCTGTCTGATTTCGTGCAATATGTGATTTTAAAAAAATATAAAAATGCATCGTGATGGATAGCCAATCTGCCCACAATGCGACACGTATTATTTCTTTTGGAAAGGCGGATAGTATGAGGAAATTATTGTATATTCTCTATCAGCCGTACAAGTGGCTGATTTTTATTCCCTACCTGACGGTCTCAACTATTTTTTTCGGATTTCTCACAGTTATCCTGCTGCCTCTTACGGGACCCAGAATCACAAGTTTTATATGCGGGAAGATATGGTCCCGGCTCAACGGTTATTTGACGCCGATGTGTGTGAAGGTTTCCGGCAATGAAAATATTGACCCGAATCAGTCATATGTAATTGTTTCAAACCATCAGAGCCAGTATGATATATTTGTTCTCTACGGCTGGCTCAAGGTTGATTTTAAGTGGGTCATGAAGCAGGAGTTGAGAAAAGTCCCTGGAATCGGGATTGGCTGCGAGAAGGTGGGACATATTTTTATTGACCGTTCGAACCATGAGCGGGCACTTGCGTCGCTGAATGAAGCGAAAAAGAAAATTGTAAACGGCACCTCTGTGATTTTTTTCCCCGAAGGGACCCGGAGCAAAGACGGGACAATGAAAGAATTTAAGAAAGGTGCCTTTAAAATGGCCCTGGACCTGGGTCTTCCGGTGCTGCCGGTTACAATAATCGGGTCTAAAAATATTCTTCCCGCGGGCACCATGAAACTGTTTCCGGGGAAGGTGCGCCTTGTAATTCATAAACCTATTGGCATTGAGGGTTTCACGGATGATACTATTCAGGAGCTTATGGACAAAGCTCATGACGTCATTGAATCGGCATTGCCTGCAGGGTGATGCCGGCTTTTCCGGCATTGCTTCCTTTTCATGTACTGCAGGTTTTTACCGGTTTCCGCGTAATATATCGCCCCCCGAAACTGACGTGTCGTTGTTGTAACGGACCCTCCTTGTTTTAATCTGCGAAACTGCTTTCCATGTGACATAATGACACTGTTTTCCGACATTTACTTCATGTATGTTCTCCGGCCCCCGTTTCGGGGGTAAAATTTTATTCAGATAATTTCCAGCCATAACGATAATTAACATGTAACAGCGGTGAGAAGGATGAAATGCCGGTTTCCGGCACAGGTGTTAACTTTATGAATCCAGGCAGTGATTATATGACGCAACGTATACAGGCTGATGTGCTGAACCTTGTGGGAAACAGCAGTAATGCTGCGGCCAGAAATCATGTTTCATCATCTGATTCACGGGATACCGGTTTCATGAACCTGCTGGCGGAGCGGATCAGTGAAATGAACAGGCCTCCGGAGCAGGTAAATAATGTTTCCTTCCGCGATATCAGAGAAGCGGAGCCCCGGGAGGATATTTCGCCCAGGGAAAGGCCCGCTGTTGAGGAAAGGGCCCCGGAAAATGCTCAGGCTGCAAGGGAAAGAAGTGACGAACCGGATCCTGCGGTATCCCGTTTCGATCAATCGCGGGATCCGGAAAATAACACAGAACGTGAGATGCAGAAACCGGATGAACATGACAACGCAGCTGTGGGTAATGAATCAGATGCACATGAAAAAACTGAAACAGCTGCAGTGAATGAAAAAGAAGAAGCAGCAGCGATGGAAGAAACAGCAGGTGCACTTCTCGCCGGTGCTCCCGGGAAAACTATGGAGTTTTTACCGGATGTCCATGAGCCGATGGGGCAGGTTGACCGTCTTCTCTCAATGATTCGTGAAATGCCGGGTGACAACGCTGCACTCAATGATATAAAAGAAGGTCTTTTACAGCTGAAGGAGTTTTTACGGAATGGAGAGGAGCCGCAGCGCTTTGAGGCGCTTCTCAAAGACCTGAAAACAAAGATTGAAACGGTTCTGCGTGATGCCGCCGTAGATGGCCGGGATGCCTCGCGGCTCCTGGAAGCCCTCCGGGACAATGCGCCGGATTTAAAAAGGGAGTTCGCGCGTCTTTCTGAAATGATGAGCAGATACAGTGAGCATGCGGCACGGCCCTCCGGTGAAAGGCCCGTTGAAGGTGAGCAGAAGGTTTCCGTCGCGGTGTCGGTTGAAAGGAGCGGAAGTGTAATGGAATCACTGCGTTCCGGGGGGACAGGCAATGAATCCTCCCAGGGGAACAATGATTCAAACATCGGTTTTAACCAGTTCAGGCAGGGGCAGCAGTTTACCCGCGCCGGTGCGGCGCCGGACAACATGGCCCGGATGCAGAACTTTAACGACCAGCTTCAGAGCATGCTGAATAATTCACGCCTTGTGGTGAAGGATGGAAAAAACGGCCATTTCACGATGCAGCTGTTTCCTGAATCAATGGGGAGGGTGAATGTACGGCTGGGGCTTGAGGATGGAATTATTCACGGAAGGTTCCTTGTGGACAGCCACGAGGCACGGGACCAGATGCTTGAAAATCTCGGCGCGCTGCGTCAGAAAATGGCTGAGGCGGGGATAGAGGTAGGCGAGTTCCAGGTAAACGTACGGCAGCAGCAGGAGCAGTTTGCCGGTAAAAATAGAGAAGAAGAAAGCGACGCACCGGGGGCGGGAGTACAATTGGACCCCGGGCATCAGTATGAACTTGGTGCGGTGGTCCGTCATGACGGATCATTCGATATGACCGCGTAGGAGGAGTAGTAATGGAATTGAATCAAACAATGTCGCCTGTGGAACGGATGCGTGCGCAGCTGGCTACAAATGAAGTGAATTCTCGACTCAGGCGGTCCAACGGCAGTCAGCCCGGGGAACTTGGAAGAGACGCCTTTTTAAGGCTCCTTGTTACGCAGCTCCAGCATCAGGACCCGACAAAACCGATGGAGGACCAGCAGTTCATTGCCCAGATGGCGCAGTTTTCATCCCTCGAGCAGATGACCAATATCAACGAAGCCATCCAGAACCTTCATAAAAGTTCTCGTGCATCGGAAGCATTTTCTCTTCTTGGCAAGAAAGTCGATGCGGTCCTTACCTCGTCAGGGGAACAGATTACAGGGACTGTGTCAAAGGTATCATACAGAAATAATATTGTGAAGCTCCTTGTAAACAACAGAGAGCTTGATATGTCAGAAATAAGCGCGGTGTATCCTCCGGAGCAGCAGCAGGCGCCTTCGGCGTCCCGGAACACTGCACCGCAGCTTCACCAGCGGCGGGAAGCGGCGGTTCGTCCGGGTGCGGCACAGTAGGAAAAGGGTTGTAGCAGTATAATTGTAATAATCTAAAGTTCAGGAGTATACGCGTTATGATGAGATCACTTTTCGCAGGAGTTTCAGGTTTAAAAAACCACCAGACACGGATGGATGTGATCGGTAACAATATCTCAAATGTCAACACCTACGGTTTCAAAGCCAGCAGGGTTACATTTCAGGATATGCTGTCCCAGACCATTTCCGGCGCAGCACGTCCCCAGGAGAATGTCGGGGGTGTTAATCCGAGGCAGGTGGGGCTTGGTATGACAATTGCTTCCATAGACAGGCTGTTTACACAGGGGAGCCTTCAGACAACCGGAAACCAGACTGACCTTGCTATATCAGGGGACGGATTTTTTATGGTGTCCGACGGAGACAGGACGCTCTATACCCGGGCCGGTAATTTCGCCCTTGACCGTGACGGTGTCCTTGTGAACCCGGCAAACGGGCTGAAGGTCCAGGGATGGATGGCAACGCGGAATGAGAACGGCGAGATGGCTGTGAACACCTCGGGGACTCCTGAAGATATCGTAGTGCCGATTTACAGTAAAGTTGAAGCGCGTGAAACCTCCTTTGTACGGTATCAGTCGAACCTGGATGCACGGATGCCCGTGGTGCCGCCGAATGCCACCGCAAGGATGCGTGCCTCCGCGGGAGTAACGACCAATATCGATGTATACGACAACCAGGGTGATCCGCACCGGCTTACACTCACCTTCTGGAAAACCAGTCCCAACCAGTGGACAGCGTCAGCGGCAATTACCAATACTGAGGGCGCGGTGACTATTGACGTTCCCGGAGGGGCAAACCAGCCGAACCAGGCGAATACCAGCACCCGTATCAATCTGCGGTTTTCTCCTGAAGGCAGGCTTATTTCCGTAGCCGATGACGCAAGCCCCGATGAACTCAACCAGGGTAACCTGATTGCGAACATGAATTTCAGGATCGCCGGTGACCCCAATGTCCGTTCAGTGCGCCTTGAGCTGGGGAAGGCGGGGATTCTTGAGGGGGTCACCCAGTTTTCCTCACAGTCAACGACGCGTGCGGTAGAACAGGACGGGTACGGCATGGGATACATGGAGTCATATAATATTGATGATTCAGGGGTTATAACCGGAGTATATTCCAATGGTGTGCGGCAGACACTGGCGCAGGTAGGTATGGCGGTGTTCACCAACCCCATGGGGCTTACCGCGAGCGGGGAGAACTTTTTCGAATCGTCGAACAATTCAGGGGAGGCCAATATCGGTTCCGCGAACAGCGCCGGAAGGGGTAAAGTTGTTGCGGGTACTCTTGAAATGTCAAATGTTGATCTCTCGGACCAGTTTACCGATATGATCATTACCCAGCGTGGTTTCCAGGCGAACTCCCGTACCATTACAACTTCTGATCAGATGCTGCAGGAATTAATTAACCTGAAACGGTAATTACTAAAAACCATAGAATACATGAAAGGGGCTGGCCTAAAGTAAGGTCAGCCCCTTTTTTTATATGAAGCCGTTTTTTTGTTTCAGGTATTGCGCATTTCATTTCATAACGTTCTTGACATAAATAGCACAACATATCTATATACCTATTATATAGAAAAATCCGGCTGTACCTCACGCGAATAGAAAAAAATTACTGGAGTGGTCCGCGTATTGCGTTTCCGGATGATGCGCTGGCATGTGGCGTGCATTATCCACTGCAATGGGGAGCCGGTTTTTCCCGTCGTACTTTCAATCTCCCCGCTCGGAGGCAGGGGGATGAAAATAAAAAATAAAAATAAGAGGTGTATGTATGAATGTACTGATATTTGGCCCTAACGGCAGCGGCAAGGGCACACAGGGAGCTGTTGTGCAGAAGAAGTACAATATTACCCATGTGGAGTCCGGTGTTATTTTCAGGGAGAATATTAAAGGCGGTACTGAACTTGGGAAGAAAGCCAAGGAATATATTGACCGCGGTGACCTGGTTCCGGACGATATTACCATCCCTATGATCCTGAACAGGCTGAAAGAGGATGACTGTAAAAACGGATGGCTTCTTGATGGATTCCCGCGTAATTCCGAACAGGGCAAGGCGATGCACGAGGCCCTTGAAAAGGAAAACATGAAGCTTGACTTTGTTATTGAGATAATCCTGGACAGGGAAATAGCAAAAAAGCGGATCATGGGACGCCGCCTTTGTGTGAATGATAACAACCATCCAAACAATATATATATTGATGCCATCAAACCCGCAGACAAGGACGGGAAAATGGTGTGCCGTGTATGCGGCGGCGAGCTTTCCGCCCGTGCTGATGACCAGGACGAAGCGGCAATCAACAAGCGCCATGACATCTATTACGATACCGCTACAGGGACCCTTGCGTCTGTGAATTATTTCAAGGAGCTCTCAAAGAAGGACGGGTCTATCAAAGTCATTGAACTTGACGGTACACCGGGCGTAAAAGAGGTCAGTGAAGAGCTCATGGCAAAGCTCGACTAAATCTGCAACATGTAATGAAGGGGCGGCCTTTTATACGGGGCCGCCTTTTTTCGTTATAAGGGAGCGGACTTTTTTCAGGTTTGCAATATCAGCTTCAGTGTCGTTGAATTTCGGGGTTTCCAGCACCAGGGGAACCTTTCTGAGACTGCGGTCCCGGAGGAGCAGCGAAAAACCCTTATCGCCGATGAGGCCGCTGCCGATATGCTCGTGACGGTCTATGCGGCTTCCTGCTTCCTTTTTTGAATCATTCAAATGAATCAGCTTCAGTGCATCAAGGCCCAGTACCGCAGTAAACTCCTCAATAGTGTGTCGATATCCCTCTTCGTCCGTGAAGTCGTATCCCGCAGCAAATATGTGGCAGGTGTCAATACAGACTTTCAGGCGTGAGGGGTTCCGCGATGCGGCAATGATGTCGCGGAGGTGCCCGAAGCGGTGTCCGACAGAAGAGCCCTGTCCCGCGGTTGTTTCCAGAAGGACAGTCACTGCCGATGTCCCGGAAAGGTCAAGAGCCACATCGATCGCCGAGGCGATATCGGTGATTGCCCGGGATTCCTCCTTTTCCTTCCGGCTGCCGGGATGCACCACGAGATATGCAATGCCCAGTAACTCAGCGGTCCTTAATTCCCCCGCAAGGGATGCTGTCGATCTGGCCCTCATGTCCCCGTCGGAAGCAAGGTTTATAAGGTATATGCTGTGGGCGAAAATATTCTGTATGGGAAGTTCCTGTTTTCTTTGCATGAATCTCCGGACTTCCTCCTCAGGGATATCCGGCGGGTCCCATTTGTTCGGGCTTTGAAGAAAGATCTGCATGGTGTCAATTCCCAGAGCCCCGGCCCTGTCAAGTGCCCTGGAAACGCCGCCGGCAATTGACAGGTGTATGCCGAGGGGGCGCACATGTGCGGAGTGTGTTTTGACCATAACGTTTTATTATACCCGTTTCGTGATATTGCAATCATTCCGGCATTGTTTCTGTACTGTGATTGACAAATTGTGACAATATCACTATTGTTGCAAAAATTTGTAAATATGATTATTTCAGAACTGCTGTTCCTCTTTTCCCGGGTGCTGATTTCCCATAGACGTTGTTAATATCATGTTTGTCAGGTTGAAAAATGAAAAAAAAGATAAGTGTTGTAATTCCGGTGTATAATAGTGAAGAGTGCGTCGCGGAAGTGGTGTCGCAAATTAATACTGCCCTGAAGGCATATCCCCATGAAATAATAATGGTAAACGATTTCAGCAGTGACGCGAGCTGGGAGAGGATTTCCGAAACAGGGAAAAAAAATAAAACCCTCGTCGGCATTAATCTCATGAGGAATTTCGGACAGGACAATGCACTCATGGCGGGGTTGAATAATGTTACCGGGGACCTCGTGGTCATTATGGATGATGACCTGCAGCACAGTCCCTTTGATATTCCCGCACTGGTGGAGGGCCTCGGCGGGAAGTACGATATCTGTTACGCGAATTTCAGGACAAAACTTCAGGCGTGGTGGAAAAACGCAGGAAGCTGGTTTAACGGCAAGGTCGCGGAAATACTGATAAAAAAGCCGGCGGGAATATATCTTTCCCCCTTCAAAATAATACGCCGTGAAGTTGTTGATGAACTGGTCCGCTATAAAGGCCCTTATCCCTATGTTGACGGCCTTCTGCTGCAGGTCACCACAAATGTGACCCAGATTGATGTCGCGCATCATGAGCGTTTCAGGGGGCACAGTAATTATAATTTTATCCGTTCTCTGAAGGTATTCATGAAACTTGCCACAACATTTTCGGTGAGTCCGCTGCGGTTTGCGTCGCTTATGGGGGTATGCATGGCCGTCGTCGGACTGCTGCTCGGTGTGTATTATGTTGTGGAATATTTTTTCAGCACCACTGTGGTTGAAGGCTGGACGTCAATTGTGGTTATCAACCTGGTAATCGGCGGCATGATCCTCATGTCTCTCGGGGTAATAGGGGAATATCTCGGGCGGGCATATCTAAATATCAACAACCTTCCTCAATTCATTATTCGGGAAAAAACCGGTGCGAAGACTGCTAAAAGAAATCGTTGATGTCCAGTTCCTTAAGTTTGTACTGACAGGTGTGTTGAATACTGCTGTGGGCTATCTGGTGTATGCGCTCATGTACTGGCTTACGGAAAATAAGCCCGTTGCCCTTGGCGTTGATTATATATTTGGTATATTTTTTAATTTTAAAACATACTCGGTGCTTGTGTTTAAATCCCATGACAACAGCAGGATATTCCGTTTCCTCTTTGTGTATATCCTCACATTCTGTATGAATTATGTTTCCCTGTGGCTGTTGTGTGATATATTTGGAATCAACGCATATATCGGACAGATCATTGCGCTGACATACATTCCTCTGGTGCTGTATACATTATTGAAATATGTTGTCTTCGGCCCGGACAACACCCCGGGCTCAATGAAGGAGATTTCTGATGATTCCATTTAACCGACCTGCTGTGACCGGAAAGGAAGCCGGCTATATCAACGATGTTATCAAAAAAAACAAGTTTGCCGGTGACGGGGATTTCACACATTTATGTAACAGGTGGCTGGAGGAGCGGTTTCATTGCAGGCGTGCCCTCCTTACCACATCCTGCACCCATGCCCTGGAAATCTGCGCGATCCTTGCACGCATCCGGGAAGGTGATGAAGTGATAATGCCTTCTTTTACTTTCACATCCACTGCAAATTCCTTTGTCATGCGGGGGGCGCGCCTTGTCTTTGTCGATGTCCGGCCTGACACCATGAATATGGATGAGGAATGCGTGAAATCAGCGGTATCAGAAAAAACCCGGGCCATTGTGCCGGTCCACTACGGCGGTGTTGTGTGTGAAATGGACGCAATCGCCGGCGCCGCGGAGGGCGGAAATATCCATATAATAGAAGATGCCGCCCAGGCAATACTCTCGACCTATAAGGGCCGGAGCGCTGGTACAATCGGCGATCTGGGGACTTTCAGCTTCCATGAGACCAAAAATATTCAGTGCGGTGAGGGCGGGGCCATTCTCGTTAACCGTGAGGATTATGTTGAGTCAGCTGAAGTCATCAGGGAAAAGGGGACAAACCGTGCGAAGTTTTTCAGGGGTGAAATCGATAAATACGGCTGGGTGGACCTCGGCTCCTCGTATCTGCCTTCGGAACTCAATGCCGCGTTTTTGTACGCGCAGCTTGAAAACGCGGAGAACATTATCGCGGACCGCATGAATACCTGGAACATATATCACGAAGCCTTCAGGGACCTCGAGAATGAAGGCCGTCTTACCAGGCCTTTTGTTCCGAATGAATGTGTTCATAACGCACATCTTTATTACATTAAAGTTGCGGACCTGGATGAACGCACAGCTCTGATAGATTTTCTCAAGTCAAATGGAGTATATGCTGTATTCCATTATATTCCCCTTCATTCCTCGATTGCAGGCAGAAAGTTCGGATATTTCCATGGTGAAGATGTCTGGACGACAAAAGAAAGCGAACGGCTGTTACGTCTTCCCCTGTGGTTCGGAATGAAACAGGATGAAGTACTCCATGTGATTGATATGGTGAAAGGGTTCTTCACGCGATAGTGTTCAGGCGTCAGTGTGCCTTGTTGCTGCAGCAAAAAAGAAAATAAGGATGAATGTTATGGATACCACGAGAAGGATTCAGGGATTCCTTGTGCTGCTTGCAGCGGGAATAGTGCTGAAAGCTACCTATCTGTTTGCATCTGACATCTGGCGTGTTGACCTTTTCTATTACATACAGGCCGCACGGGCAATGCTTGACGGCGGTGTGCTCTATACCAATTTCGGGTGCAGTCATCCCCCGCTCGGCTATTTCGAATTTTTCTGGCTCGCGAAATGGTTCGGGTACGATAATATGTACTGGACCCTGAAAATATCCGCCATTGTTATCCAGACTTTTACGGCCTTTTTCGTGTTTCTGATTATCGGAAACCGTGAAGGTTTTGTAAGGGGGATGATCTCCTCCATTGTCCTGCTTGTTATGCTTTCAATCAATTCCAGGTTGTGGCCCCACAATATCCCCTTTACCTTTCTTCTCCCTGCGTTTGCAGGAATATATTTTATCGTAAAAAACGATTTCCAGCCGAATGCCCTGCAGCTTTTCCTGTTCGGTTTTTTTTGGTCCTGCGCGACGCTTATCAGCACCAATGTTATTTTTTACACGCTTCTTGTACCTTTCCTTACGGTGAAAAACCACGGATTCAGGATTTCAAAAATTATATCTGAAGGAACTGCGGCGTTCACGGGGTTCCTGGTGCCTGTTATCGCGTTTTTTCTGTACTTCTATTATAACAATGCCCTCGGTGACTGGCATTTCTGGAATATAACCTGGGCGTCAACCTATGCGGGGTTCAAGCCATGGTATATGAAGGCGGGGTTTTTCTTTTTCGGATTTCTTGTGCTCTGGCAGTGGCTGCCGTTTACGGGAATTACCGTGTACGGGATTGTACGCGCGGTAAGAGCAAAGCTCTACAGAGAAAATACATATGTCTATTTTGTGCTGGCTGTCCTTTTCTGCGCCATGCTTTCAAAAATTATTATGAACAAGTCCAACCCACGGTATTATCTCTATATGCTGCCGGGACTTATCTTCGGAATTGATTACGGGATAAGCCTCCTTGAAGGGAATGTGCGAAAATACGCAGCAGTATGTACGGCAATATTTGTGATTGTCGCGCTTTCACTCACGAATTATACCGCCTGGAGCAATCCTTATGACAGAAGTTTTGATGAGCGTAAAAACCTGAAGAAATGGATAGTAGAGAATGTACCCCCGGATAACACCCTGTGGGTGTGGGACGAGGGATACGAGATCTACTATGAAACAAAACGGAAGATGTCAAAGACATCGTTTTTCTCCGCAGGCGAGTTCCTTGACAAGGTCAAGCTCTGGCGTTATAATAATTTCAGAAACGGTGATCTCATGTGGGAGCGGTTTTTGAAGGAGTTTAAGGCAAGTCCCCCTGATTACATTGTGGATTTGCGGCCCGACTTCGGACAGAGTAACGGCAATCCGAGGACGGGACTGCATAAAAAATACTTTGATGATTTTTATACATATGTTACAACACATTACCGGGTCATTGCGGATATTGACGGCAGACAAAAGGTGTATGTGAAAATGAGCATACCCGCCCGGAATTAAGTACTGCAGACAGATTAATTTTAATACATGCGGAGGTATCGATGAAACATTATGATCTGCTTGTTATCGGCGGTGTCGCGGCGGGCATGAGTGCTGCCTCCCAGGCTCGGCGCACTGACAGGAATATGTCTATCGGTGTGTTTGAAAAAAGCGAATATGTATCGTATGCCGCATGCGGGATGCCGTATTTTATCGGAGAACATATTGATGACTACACAAAACTTATCGCGATCAATAAAGATGACTTTATAAAAAAACGGGGGATCGATATCGTCACCCTGGCGGAAGTGGAACGTGTTGATTTTAAAGCCGGAAATGCTTCCATAAAAATCGCCGGGAACAGTGAGGAGTATTCTTTCGGAAAGCTGGTGATTGCCACCGGCGCCAGGCCGTTGTATCCCCCGGTGAAAGGAATTGACCTACCCGGAGTGTTTATGCTCCGCAACCTCAATGACGGCATCCGGATCAAGGAGTTTATTCAGAAAAATTTTCCCCGGTCAGGGGTGATAATCGGGGGCGGATTTATCGGCCTGGAAATGGCGGAGACCCTCCGGGAGCTTGGTATTGCATGCACCATTGTTGAGCGGATGGAATCTGTCGCAATGACGATGGATCCTGAAATCAGGGAAAAGATTACCCTGAAACTGAAAGAATTCGATGTCGAGGTAAGGACCGGGGCGGATGTTGAAGAAATTACCGCCGTTGAAAACAAACTCACAGTTTCCATAAAAGGGGGCGGCAGTATTGAGACCGATTTTATTATCGCGTCGGTGGGAGTGCTGCCCAATACAGGGTTTCTAAAAGAAACCGGTCTCGCTATGACTGACCGCGGCGCAATAATAATAAACGAAAAATCGGAAACAAACATTCCCGATGTGTATGCCGCGGGGGACTGCGCCACAGTGAAGCACCTGATTACAGGAAAGGACACCTATATGCCTCTTGGCACTACCGCGAACAAACAGGGACGGGTCGCGGGGCTCCAGGCTGCCGGCGTCGATAGCGAACAGTTTAAGGGAATCGTGGGAACGCAGCTTGTGAAGGTCTTCGATCTTGAAGTTGCCAAAACAGGCTTCAATGAGCACGACGCTGAACAGGCGGGGATATCCGTGGAGTCCGCTTCCGCGTCATGGCATGATATTGCAGGGTACTGCCCGGCTTCAGAAAATATTTTTGTGAAGCTTTTTATCAACAGGGACACGCGGGAAATAATCGGCGGCCAGACCCTTGGGCGGCAGAATGCCGCCCAGCGGATAAATGTGGTTGCCGCGGCAATAACGTCCCGCATGCAGCTTGAAGAATTCGCGTATCTTGACCTCGGATATGCGCCGCCATTTGCCCCTGTGTGGGACGCGCTCCTTGTGGCGGCGCAGAAACTTATTCAGCGTTAGTTGACGTCCGCCAGCTCTGCTTTCAGCTCGCGTTTCAGGATTTTCCCTGAGGGGTTCTTCGGGAGTGAAGAACGGATAAATATCTGTTTGGGGCATTTGAATCCCGCAAGTCGTTCTTTGCTGAACGCGATGAGTTCTTCAGGGGTGACTGCGGCCTCCTTTCTCGGCACCACAACGGCGGCCACTATCTCGATCCATTTCGGATCGGGAAGGCCGATGACTGCCACCTCCTCGACTGCGGGATGCTGATACAGGACCTCCTCCACTTCACGTGACGCGACGTTTTCTCCGCCGGTTTTAATCATGTCCTTTTTTCTGTCCACCACATAGAGGAACCCGTCATCATCAAACCTTCCGAGGTCGCCGCTATGGAACCATCCGAAGGCGAAGGCGTCTTCGGTCTTGTCCGGGTCATTGAGGTATCCCGTCATGACATGGCCTGATCTATGCACGATCTCTCCCACCTCTCCGGCGGGAACGGCTGAACCGTCATCATCCATGAGCATTGTTTCAACATTCAGCACCGGTTTGCCTGCGGAACCGGGTTTCCCCAGCTGGTCTTCAGGTTTCAGTATTGTGGCAACAGGCCCCATTTCAGTCTGGCCGTAATAGTTCCACAGTCTGAGGCCGGGGAATGTATCTGAAAGCTGTTTAATGATTTCCACCGGCATGATGCTGGCGCCGTAGGCCGCTTTTGTCAGTGTTGAAAGGTCATGTGATGTGAGCTGCGGATGGTTAAGGATGCTTATCCATACCGTTGGAGGCGAAAACATGTGCGTTATGCGGTATTTTTCTATGTTGGCTATCATCTCCGCGGGATCGGCCCGGTGAAGGATGATATTCGTTGAACCTGTATAGAGAAACGGTATAAGAAAACAATGAAGCTGCGCGCAGTGAAACAACGGCAGCGCATGCAGGGATATGTCGGAGGTGCGGTATTCCCCGTCAAAAATACAGCTGTGGTACTGGGAGAGCAGGGCGCGATGAGAGAGCATGGCCCCCTTCGGCCTTGATTCCGTCCCGCTGGTGTAGGGGATCTGCGCGGTGTCCTCGGGAAGTATTTCCACCTCCGGCTCTTCAACAGGCATTGCGGCACATTCACTGTCAAGGTCAAAGAAACCCTCAGGAACTGCTGAACCGGAAAGTGGAATAAATCCCCAGTGCTCCACTGAGCTGAATGTATTCATGTTCTTCTCTATCACAGGAAGAAGCTGGTCCTCCACGATAAAGACTTTTGCGCCTGAATGGTTTACTATATATGAAATTTCTTCTCCGTTCAGCATGTAGTTTATTGGGACCTGGACAGCGCCGATTTTCGCGAGGCCGAAAAAGCTTATGGGATAGTGGTGGGAGTTGTATGCGTTTACCGCGACCCGGTCCCCCTTCTTTACGCCAAGTTTTGTCATCAGCGCGGCGAATCTGCAGGCGGCATCGTTCAGGTCACTGAACGACAGGGTAAGGTCTCTGAAAACAATCGCTGTTTTGCCGCTGTACTTTGCGGCTGCACGTTTCGAAATGTCACCAATGGTGTCTCGGTTGTGAATGTTTGACATGATAAGCCTCCGGTAATTTTTTTTATTTTTTTATATCAATTCTGTTGCGCGGATTTCCTGTAAAAAAGGACGCACAATATCATTTGACAGAGGACACGCCAAAATGAAGACGCAGAGTGCCCCCTGCCATACAATGTGATAAAATATTTATTACCATGGCTATGCGGTTACGGCTTTATATATAGCGGTGAACGTTATGAATGCCGTTCATTAAAAGACATTTTTGATGGTGGTGAAAATAAATCAAGCAAAATATAGAGACGAAGTGCAGTATGGGATCAAAAATAGTAATGTATGAACAATATGGGGTGATCACGACGCAATATAAAAGGCCTCCCGTTATGGAAGGCCCTTCGTGTGTCCGTTATAGTGCAGCAGCTGCTATGCGGATTTTTCAGTTTTTTTGTTGATTATGACCAGTCCAATGATGCCTGTAATTATAACGAGTATCCCCACAAGCTGGGCCTGTGTGAGTCCGAGAAACATTCTCGGGTTGAGACGTATGAATTCAACGAGAAACCGCGGAACGCCGTTGAAAAGAAGATACACAAAAAAAAGCGTTCCCGTTGGAAACGGCTTTCTCCTCATCTGTAAGAGTATACCCACGGCAATGAATGAAAACAGCACTTCAAAGAGCGGAGTCGGGAATACCGGCAGTGACGTGGGAACAATCCCGTTGGGATATGGTGTCGCGGTGAATTGAAAGTAGTGATATGATTTTACGATAAGGCCGTAACATCCGTCTCCTGCTACGTGACAGCCGAACCTGCCGAAACAGTACCCGAGTGCGAGGGACGGGGCCACCGCGTCGCATATGGTGAGAATGTCCTCATTGCTTCGTTTGATTACAATGGCACAGCCGATAAAGGCGAACACAAATCCTCCGTATGCGGAGAGTCCCGCGCCGGAGAAAATCATTTCCATTGGATACCGCGCAAAATCATCAAGGTGTTCCAGTATGTGAAATACCTTTGATCCGATAATCCCCAGGGGTATGGCGGTAAGCAGTATTTTATACGCAAGCTCGGGGTCAATGTCCCGGAGCTTCAATTCCCGTTCGAAAAGGAGAAAGGCAAGATAAAAGCCGAGGCCAAGCATGACGCCGTATCCGCCGATTGAAATAAATTTGTACTGATAAAGAATTGGGAACATGTATACCTCACAGGTTATGAAATAGATATATCAGCAGGAAGCAGTAACACCGTGTTTGTTCAGAATGTCCGGTTAACGTGTGTCGCACGAACAGTGTGTTCTGCTGCGCAGTCTGCATGATTTTCGAAGAATACCTGTTTATTTATGAAAAACACCAATAATGTCAAGATAAAAAGGGCCGGAATTAAATATTTTATTGCTTGACAATTTCCCCGTGCTACACTTATTGTAGTCGCGATGAAGGGAGAATTATAGACTGATGATACGCGAACAGAGAACAGATGCTATGAACATGTCAAGCTGGTGGTGGTGGACCAACATTCCGTTGTCCGCTCGCTAGCATATATATACTTGAAATTTTAAAACCGCGGGTGGGCATCCACCCGCGGTTTTTTTGTGTCTGCAGAAATGCCGTGGGAATTCCAGAACCCGCGGCATTTTTTTTGCCCTGAACAAAAGGAGGTACCATGATTTTTCCGGATTTATCGTATGCAGCAAAACTCGCACGCCGTTACAGCAGGATTCCCGTGTACCGGGAGCTTGATCTCACAGAGATAGGGCTTCTTTCCCTGCTCAAGGCGCTGCAGCGGGACAATGATGTGGTGTTTTTTGAAAGCGCGAAGGAAAACAGGAAATGGAGCCGGTTTTCATTTATCGGGTTAAATCCCGTGAAGACCGTAAAATTTCTCCCGCCCTATATCATTGAGGAATCACGGGAGGGTATTCATAAGATGAATGCGGACCCGTTTCAGTATCTCAAAGAGGAAACCGGCCGGTATACGTCCCCTTCCTTCAGGCGCTACGGTCCCTTTAACGGCGGCCTGGCGGGGTATTTCGGGTTTGAAATTGTGAACTATGCCGGGGTCCTCAGGAAACCCGCGGCATATGATCCCTCGACGCCGCTTTTCCATCTTGTCCAGATCGATGAGTTTATTGTGTATGACAACCTTCATGATAAATTTTTTGCGGCCACCTGCATTTATCCGGGCGGGGACGTGCCGGTCAATGAACTCTACGACAACGCCTGCAGACGGCTGGAGGAACTGGAGGATGAAATTATCGGGAGGATACAGGAGACGCCGATACCGTATCTCCGGACACGTCCTGAACCTCTTTCACTGGAGTTCAATGAGACACGGGATTCTTTTATGGATAAGGTTTCCCGGACAAAGGAGCTGATCGCATCAGGGGAGGCGATACAGGTGGTGCTGAGCATGCGGGGGAATATTCCCCGGGTGATTGATCCCTACAAATTTTACCTGAAGCTCCGGTCGGTGAATCCCTCCCCCTACATGTTTTTTATGAAGCTCGGGAAACTCACGATCGCGGGAAGCTCGCCTGAAACCCATGTGCGCGTTGAGGGGGACACAGTGTACCTGAAACCCATCGCGGGTACGGTGCCCCAGTCTGAAGACCGGGAGGAGCGGAAGCGGAGAAAGGAAATGCTCCTCGGTGATGAAAAGGAACGGGCGGAACATCTCATGCTGGTGGACCTCGCGCGGAACGATCTGGGCCGTATCGCCCGCAGGGGAACGGTGGAGGTGACGCGGTTCATGGAGCCTGAGGATTTTTCACATGTAATCCACCTGGTTTCCCTGGTGCAGGCCCGTATATCGACCCGTAAAAATATGATAGATGTACTCGGTGAAACATTTCCCGCCGGTACCGTGAGCGGCGCGCCGAAGGTCAGGGCGATCGAGATTATAGGAGAAATGGAAACGACGCCCCGCGGCGTGTACGCCGGTGCAGTGGGGTATCTCGGGTACAACGGATGCATGGACACCTGCATCGCGATAAGGACCGCGGTCTTTGACGGGGACAACCGGTTTATCCAGGCGGGTGCGGGTATCGTGTATGACAGCGTGCCGGAGAAGGAGTATGAGGAAATACACAACAAGCTGAAGGCCCTTTCCATAAGCCTCGGGTTTGCGGTGGAACGTGATATGGAGGAATGCAATGTTTCTAATGGTCGATAACTATGATTCTTTTACCTACAACATCGTGCAGTACTTTCTTCAGTGCGGGGAGGAGGTTGACGTGGTGCGCAATGACAGTGATGTGGAGTCGATAGACTTCAGCGCGTATGAGGGGATCGTGCTTTCCCCGGGGCCTTCATCGCCGGAGAACGCGGGGATCACCCTTGAAGTTATCCGGCGCCATGGGGGGAGGCCCATGCTGGGGATCTGTCTCGGGATGCAGTCGCTTGCCTATGTGTACGGAGGCGACGTGGTGAGGGCGGAAAAAATTATGCACGGAAAGGAGGACCGCATCACCCACGAAGGGGGGAGGCTGTTCGGGGGTATTCCGGAGACCTTCACCGCGGTGCGGTACCATTCACTGGTGGCATCGGGAACGACGCTGCCGGACTGTTTTGAAGTGATGGCGCGGTCCTCTGACGGGGAAATTATGGCGATCCGCCACCGTGAGCATTTTACCTGGGGGGTGCAGTTTCACCCGGAGTCGTACAGTACTGAATTCGGCATGGAAATAATACAGAATTTTATCGGAGGAACACATGAATACAATTCAAGACACAATACGGGCAATTAATGAAGGGCAGGTCCTGAACGCGGTGCATACTGAGTCGCTGTTCGATGCGGTGTTTCAGGGGGGGGTCTCGGAGATTGAACTTTCAGCGATTCTCGCGTCAATGAAAATCCGGAAGGAGACCCCTGAGGAAATCATAGGAGCCGCGCGGTCAATGCGGAAATTCGCGGAGCGCCTTGATATTGAAAATCATGGCGGTATCGATACCTGCGGTACCGGAGGGGATTATTCTCATTCATTCAATATATCAACCGCCGTGGCCCTGGTCCTTGCCGCCGCGGGGATTCCCGTCACCAAACACGGGAACCGTTCCGTGAGCAGCAGGAGCGGGTCGGCGGACTTCCTTGAGTCCCTCGGCGTACCCATCGGCCTTACCGGGGATGAGGCGGTGCGATATTTCAGGGAACACCGGTTCGTGTTCATGTTTGCGCCCAATTATCACCCCGCCATGAAACATGCCGGCCCCGTGAGGAAGGCCCTGGGCGTCAGGACCATCTTTAATTTTCTCGGGCCTGTTACAAACCCCGCGATGCCGAAGCGGCAGATGATCGGTGTGTTTTCTCCTGATTTTCTGCCCCTCTATTCACAGGTGGTTGCGGGGCTGGGGTACGAACGGGTGCTGCTGTATTCCGCCGAGGGGGGAATGGACGAGGTGTCCCCGGTGAATCCCACCATGGTATACGAAGTGGCTGAGGGAAATGTCCGGTTTTATACTATTCTCCCGGAGAAATACCTGAAGAAAGGCGACGCGGAAAAAATTCCTGAAAACCTTTCCGCTGATGAAAACGCTGAACTGTTTATTGAGACGATATCCAGCAGGGAGCCCACTCCTCTGGGAAGGCTCCTGGCGCTGAATACTGCCCTGGCAATGTATCTCGCCGGGGAGGACCGTGATTTCAATACATCCTTCGGGGGATATTTTTCGCAGGCCCTGGAACTTATTCACAGCGGTGAAGTGCGTGCCGTTCTGGAGCGCCTCCGTTCCGGCAGTGAAGACCTCACAAGGAGCGCGTCGTGAAGGAGAAGTTTGCGCTCAATGCAATGAAACATCTCAAAGAAGGGGAGCTCCCTTCAATAAAGGAGCTCCTCCGCTCATTCCCCGGACGCAGCCGCAGGGTGTATACGCTGGAAAAAGAAAAACGCGGAGTAATCGCGGAAGTCAAGAAAGCCTCCCCGTCACGGGGCAGCATACGGACCGTGGAGCCCCGCAGGCAGGCGTCGGAGTATTCACGGGGGGGCGCCGCTGCGTTGAGTGTCCTTGTTGACGGGAACTATTTCGGCGGGAGCTGGGGTGATCTCCGTGAAGTGTGTGACGCGGCGGAGGTACCGGTGCTCTGTAAGGAGTTCATTTATTTCGAGGAACAGATTGACCTTGCGGCGGTATGCGGCGCGGATATGGTGCTTCTCATCGCGCGGTGCCTTGAGGCGGGGCGGCTCCGGGAGCTGTATGCCCATGCGGAGAGCCTTGGAATGCTGCCCCTTGTGGAGGTGCATCACCGGGAGGAGCTTCCCGCGGTACTTGAACTTGACCCGGGATTTTTGATGGTAAACATGCGCAACCTGGAGACACTTGCAATGGATTTTGATGCCGGCATAGCCGCGTTGAAAGAAATTCCTTCCGGCGTAACAAAAATCAGCGCCAGCGGCATGGACAGCGCCCTTGCGGTGCAGGCTGTTGCCGGCGGTACGGGAACAGGGCTTTTCCTCGTGGGGACGGCGCTCATGGAATCACATGACCCCGGGGCGATGATACAGGAGATAACAGATGTTTGTTAAAATATGCGGATTTACACGGGGGGGCGATATCGCGGCGGTCCGGGAAGCGCCGGTCCATGCGGCGGGACTTATTTTTTACCGGAAGTCGCCGAGGTACTGCTCCATGGAGCAGGCGGAATCTGTGATCAACGCGATGAAGGGGCTCCCCGTAAAAAAAGCGGGAGTGTTCGTTGATACTGAAGAGCACGATGTGCGCATTACGGCGGACCGCCTGGGCCTTGACTTCCTGCAGCTGTACGACATGGATATGGCTGACCGGCTTTCAGGGTTCCGCCGGATAATCCGGGTGTACCGTGTGGGGGCGCCGGAGGATGCTGCCGCGATCCCCGCCCCGAAGGGTGATGACCTTCTGCTCCTTGACACCATGAAACAGGGACTCTACGGGGGCACGGGCCATGCCTTTGACTGGAATATTCTTCGGGATTTTCCATATATGCACCGCACCATTGTGGCGGGGGGAGTGGGCGCGGAAAATCTTCGTGAGCTCCTTGACACCGTAAGGCCCTTCGGGGTGGACATCTGTTCCGGTTCTGAAAAAAGTCCCGGCGTGAAGTCGCCGGAAAAAATAGATGCAATTATTCAAATACTGAAGGAGGCGGGATGCTATGAGTATAGTTCCTGATGAAAGAGGATATTACGGGATGTTCGGAGGGCGATTCGTCGCTGAGACCCTGGTGAACGCCCTT
>DAOSYC010000051.1:0-20720 GCA_035380905.1 Spirochaetota bacterium
TTCATCCCTGCGGCATCGGTAACCCTTTCGCTTGGATTCCGGTATCAGTTTTTCAAAACGGAGCCAGATGATTCTTCATCACCAAAAAGTTCATCGGACCTCACCTTTTACGGGGTAACGTTTTCCGCCGTATACAGCTTTGATATATGAGGAGTAGGAGGGCCCCCGCACGGTCACGTTTCATGAGCAGGGCGATATCACCCCGCTGCCGTAAAAAAAGCCGTTTCCCGTAGAGGCAATACTGCAGGGCTCAATACTCCAGAACGCAAAAAGGGCTGTTCCAGTTTCCTGAAACAGCCCTTTCTTTGCTGATGCATCCCCGAGGGGATTCGAACCCCTGCTGCCGAGATGAAAACCCGGTGTCCTAGACCCCTAGACGACGGGGACAAAATGAGCCGCCGGGGAATCGAACCCCGGACCCACTGCTTAAAAGGCAGTTGCTCTACCGACTGAGCTAGCGGCTCGGAAGTCGCTTCCCGATGGAAAACAATTTATAAATCAGTGTTTTTTACTGTCAAACAAAAATACGAAAAAAATTACTTTTTTTACAAAATCTTCAGAATTGTACTCTTTTGAAGCCCTATTGCCGCAGGAACTGCAGCTTTCAGAGGCGATACGCGAAGATATCCATAACGTACCGCCGCATTTCTGACTTTCAAGAAATTTTTACACTTCCCGCAATTTTTTTTACCGGGGGATCGTGTTCTTCCTGTCCGGGCCCACTGACACAATTGAAACCTTCACGCCCACTTCCTTTTCAAGGAACTCAATATATTTCCTCGCGTTCACCGGAAGTTCATCATACGATGTGCAGGCGGAAATATCCTCATCCCAGCCGTCTACCTCAATATACACCGGTTCAACGCGGTGCAGCATTGTGGAAGGGAAATAATCAAGGCGTTCGCCGTTCAGCATATATCCCATGGCAACTTTTATTTTTTTTATTCCCGAGAGAACATCAAGCTTTGTAAGGGCAATTGACGTAAGACCGTTCACCCGCTTCGCATGGCGCAGGAGCTGCATGTCAGGCCAGCCGCAGCGCCGGGGACGGCCTGTGGTGGCGCCGTATTCCGCGCCTTTTTCCCTGAGCATCGTTCCGTATTCGCCGGTGTCTTCAGTCGGGAACGGCCCTTCACCTACTCGGGTCACGTATGCTTTCGTGATTCCCACCACCTCAGTCACATCGGAAGCGTTCAAACCTGTTCCCAGAAGCGCCCCCCCTATAGTTGGATTTGAGGACGTTACAAAGGGATATGTTCCGTGATCAATATCAAGCGCTGTCCCCTGTGCCCCTTCAAGGAGAATATTTTTCCCTTTTTCAAGGGCCATGTGAAGATAGTACTGGGTATTGACGATCATATCTTTCGCGAAATCTCGGAACCGGTAAATGATCTCCATGATTTCATCCACGGTATATGTTTTTCCGTTATATATCTTTTCAAGGTGCAGATTTTTCAGCCGCAGTTCCGCTTCCAGGCGCTCCCGAAGGACTTCCTCGTCGAATATTGTACCAATGCGGATACCGTTGCGCAGCATTTTGTCGGAATATGACGGGCCGATGCCCCGTTTCGTGGTGCCGAGTTTTCTGGTCCTGAATTCCTCCATGGCGCCGTCAATTTCCTTGTGATAAGGAAGAATCATGTGGGCCGCATCGGATATGAGGAGCCTCTTTTTGAGATCACTGAACTGTTTGGAGAGCAGGTCATACTCTTCCATAAGCTGAAGCGGATCAACGACAACGCCGTTCCCGATCACGCAGATTTTATCCTCATGAAGAATACCTGAAGGAATTAAATGAAATATATGCTGCACACCATCCACCACAACGGTGTGACCAGCATTGGCTCCTCCCTGATACCGGACAACGATATCGGTATCCTTGGAGAAAAAATCTATCATTTTCGCTTTTCCCTCGTCACCCCACTGGGTACCTATCGCCACACTGCAACCCATAACATCTCCCTGTTAAAAAAAATTTTCAAGGAATCCCGCGAACCTGCAACCGCACACCATAACACCCTTCGGGGGAGCCCAAATGGCAAGTATTAATACATTCACCAAAAATGACAAGTTTTTTTTTGACGCAGCCGGGGGAACAGCCTGAAGAGCGGAATGCGGCATTCAGCGGCACCGCATCCCGGGGAAAATTATCGTCGAAGGCCCTCTATTTTGTACACCTGCCGGAATACAGGCCATATTCTGCCGTGCTCATCTGTCAGCTTCTTCGCGTCGAATATGAGAAGCGTCACCGTATTAAAAAAACAGTAGTTCTTCCTGTATCTGCTGAGGTGCTGCATTTTTACGATGAGGTCATCAGTGAGATGGTACGCCTTTCCGGTAAGGGGGCTTACTCCGAGCTTGGGGTCACGGGGAAACTTTATAATGGCCTTGTGCCGGTTTTCGCCTTCTCCCAGTTCAAAGGTGAAATTTTCATGTTTCATATTGCGGTGCTCAGCGTTTTTATCTTCCGCCGCGGCGGGGTACGGTACAAAGACACGCATGACCTTTTTTTCATCTTCCGTCAGCAGCATATCAAATGTTGAGGGATGCTCACGGTGCACTTCATGGGTCGCAATGGTGTAGATATACAGGTCCTGGGGGATATCAGTTTTGTTCTGCAATTCAAATTCAATATTTAATATCTCACCACGCCCCCGCACTTCATATATCCTGGACATGGTAAAATGCTTTACGTTAAACTCATAGGGCCGTATTGACTGGACCGGAAACTTCGCCAGTCCTCCTTTTGGCGCGGCGGCCGCCTTATTTCCCTGCTCCTGCGCAAATACGGCAAGGGGTAACAGTATGAATGCAACAGTCAGTATGCTTTTCCGTATCATCTATGTCCGCTCCCGGATTATCTCAAAATTTCCTTATACGTACACCTTCTGTATAGTGTATTATCGGTGCAGTGACAGATAAAATAAAGCGGAAAACGGGACATTAATCCTCAGCACGGTACCTGATAACCCTCCCCTTCACATGGACAACACAGACTGTTCCCACAATCCAGTGCTGCGTCGCGTACCACCAGCGGATATCGGTCATATTATCTCCCCCCTTCGCGTGAATTGCCTCCTTCACGGCCCTGTCAAGGGACAATTCCGGGGTCACGGGAAGCACCCAGAGAAGATGAAAACTGCTGGTTTCCCCGGTTGACCACCCTGTCTCCTCATAGGCACGGTCCTCCATGGGATGGTAGGAAGGCATTATTCCCCCGGGATGCGTATATTTCATGAGGCAGCCCGTCTGCAGCACTGCCATGGCCAGCAGAAAGAACAATATCAACCCGCCCCGATAAAAATGTAGTGTATGAACACAATTCGGTTTTCTCATCATTAACCTTCCATGTTACGGCCGTTCGGTGACGCGCACCGCTTCACCCTCAACATTAACAGTAGTAACCCCCACAAACACAAACCATCGGTAGGTCCTGTAGCAGCGGACATCCACAAGGGCATTGCCCCCCTTTTTCTGTATCGCCTCTTTCATCGCTTCTTCAATATCGGGACGCCCCCACATCCAGAGCCCCAGGAACGACCAGGTGCTGTCGGACCCCTCTGTTTTTCCGAGCTTCTGCACCACGGTTTTTGATGTCACCGGGGTCGAGGACGGGGCGAAGCACACCGGCGTGGTGATGCATGACATGGTAAAGCTCAACAACACGCACACTGAGAGGGGGAAAAATATTTTTTTGACTGTATTCATTGCAGTAACCTCATTATTAAAATTTCACTTCAACACCGAAGTTCGGTATTATCCTGAGGCCGTCAGTTTCACGAAGGCCCGGATTCGATGCACTGTACGGATAGCGGTAATCCCAGTGATATTCCTCCTGGATGCTGTACCACTGCCCGTATACATTGAGAATTTCCACATACCAGTTCACATACCCCCAGGAGTAGTCCCTGCGGTAACTGTAGCGGAGGTCAAGCTGGTGGTCGCTTGCGAGGTGCTCCGTGTAGGGATACCCGAACACCGGCGTATAGCGGTGCTTCCCCGGATTCGCAGCGGCATACACGGCATCTTCATTTGACCCCACAATGGCCGTGTAGGGCATTGAGGAATAATACTGGAATTTGGCGCTTATTGTATGACGTCCCTTTGACTTCCTTCCACGGAACGTATAACCTGCCACGACCTTGAAGTTGTGACGCTGTTCATACATATAATTTACCCACTCGTCCCCGTACACATCTCCAACCTGGTTGCGTACGTCTCCATAAAGCCCCGCCGTGGTGGGGAGCCCCGATTTGTATTTGGACCGCGTATAGGTATAATTTATCCAGCCGAACAGCCCCTCTTCATTCTCCCGGAGGTCCCGCTTCAGCATTATTTCAAAACCGTACGCTTTAATCTGTCCGGTACTCAACCCCTCGAGAGGTGTTCCATCCTCAGTGTAGTGATAATATTCCGTTGCAAGATCCTTATAGTGATTATAAAACCCCTCAAGCTTCACTGAATTCATGGCCCCGAATTTCTGCTCAATCCCCGCAACGCGGTGTATTGCCCGTTCAGGCTTCAGTTCATCTCCAAGAGCGGCGATCTGCGGCGCCCCGTTGAAAAGATACGGATTAACCTGGAAGAAATTGCTGTATCGTCCTCCCGCAACGGACAGTATTGTTTCGGTTGGAAACTCATAACTTGCCATGGCCCTGGGGTCCCATATAAACTGGCTGTCCCGGTCAAGGTAATCAGCACGGGCACCGGGAACAAAGGTAAGCCCCCCGAGAACAACTTTCGTTTCAAGATATCCGTCAAGGGTATGGTTCCTGATATCTTCATCAAGGGCAACAGACGTAAAAGAATTGCTGTCACCCGGGTCGAAATCGACGATGGATGAGTTTGCCAGAATAGTTTTTCCCTTCGCGGTGAATTTGTAATAGGTATATCCGAAACCTCCGCGGATCTGCAGGTGTTTTTTGACCGGTTCGAACTTGAATCTGTCACGGATGCCGAATATATAGGGACGTGAATCCACATTAAAATCTTTTGCCCAGTCAGCGGCGCTGTCATTGGTGAGGGTAAAGTAGGTGTAGTATTTGATCATGGCGGCATAAGCCATGATCCTGTTGGAAAACATCTCACTGGGCTGATAGGTATAATACACTCCCTGGCTGTGGGAGCTCCAGTCAACCTGCGCCTTGAGGCCCACCAGAAGCGGGTCGTCCCCTTCATTTTCATCAACGATATCAGCATCGCTTTCGTCAAACTTCAGATAGTCTTTGCTTCCCATGAGAAGCATTGTTACCGAGTTGCGGCTGTTAAAGTAGTATTTCATTTTCATCTGGTAATCCCAGTACTCCGGGACAAACGCCGGCCTGTCTCCCGTAAACACCTCGTAAATCAGCGGAATAAATACTGAAAGGTATCCGATTCTTCCCGATGCAATTGCATACCCCGCATTCCGGAACTCACCCTCCCTGTATTCCCATGAGGGGGGGGCGAAATGAAGTTCTCCATTGCTGTTTCTCAGTATCGGCGCCTGAATAAGTGCCGAGGCCGAAATGAGCCCTATGTCGGTATAGCCTCCGAATTCCTGAACATCGTCCACGGTGTTTATGTTGATAACGGAACCGCTTGCCGCCCCGAACTCCGCGGGAAAGGCTGACGCGTAGAGGTCTATCTCCCGCATGATATTATTATTGATGACTGAATGAATCCCTCCGAAATGCATCGGCTCATAGATTGGTATATCGTCGATATAATAACGGTTAAACGTAAAATTCGCCCCCCTGATAACGAGGGGCCCGAAAAACCCGTCAGTGCGGATGACCCCCGGGAGCGAGGTAAGGGCGCTGATTGAATCCCCGAAGGACCCCGGCACCTCCTTGAGATTCTTCTGGGTCATGGTATACCGGGAGACCTTCTGGATGTCCCGTTCGCCGGTTATGGTGATACCGGCGCCGATGACCCGGAGGGGCTGCAGGTAAAAATTCCGTGTGATGCTCCTGGTAAGGCGGACCTTTGTCCTGAGCATCTTCAGTTCGCTGGTGCGGATAATGACTGTATATTCCCCCGGCCCGGGAACCGCCACACGGTAGGAACCGTCAGCGCCGGTATACACCTTCACCCGCGCTTCAAGGACAATAACAGTGCCGAAATCAACGGGCCGCCCGTCAGCGCTGCTGAACACCTTCCCCTGAAGGACTATCTGTTTTTCCTGTGCCGACACCGCGGTGCACCACAATACCATCATCAGGGTCACCCACAGGAATACCGCGTTTTTTATCTGCCTATGCATGAGTTGTTCCTTCCTATTCGTTGAGTCTGAATTTCAGCCGCTGCTCAAATTTCACCGGTACCTGTTTTCCCTGTACAATGGGCGGAGTATACCGGACCCCTTTCAGTATTTTCATCGCATCATGATAGAATGCCTTCGCGATCCGTGCATGGACTTCCGGGGGGAGTTCCTTGGAAAGCCTTATGCCGAGGACCCGTGCCGCCTTGACCCGGCCGTTCGAGGCGATCATGAGCTCCACAATGACCTGTGCCTCGACACCCTGCTCCGCAGCCTCCCTGGGATAGAGCTTTTTAAGGCGCCCTATTGGTTTCGGCGGTACAATATTGGGATGAAACGATAAATCCACGGCGTTTGGATCATCTGAGGTCCCCTGTGCCCTGTCCACCGGGCTGGAGTCGGGGTCCACCTCTCCCTGGTTTGTGCTCACCTCTCTCCGGGTAATCCTTCTCGGCGCCTCGGTGCGGATTTTATCGATATCGATAAACTCGATATTGTCCACCGGCAGAAGGTCCTCTTCCGTCATCTCAATGGAAAGCGTAAAAAACAGGAGATACACCATAAATAAAAACGCAATGATAAACGAAAAGAGATACGGATGACGCTGCTGCCAGTCAAGGACAATAGCCACCGCATTCCGGTGATGTACATGTGTATATTCAGTACTCATTTTTTTACCTTATATTAAATCCCTTTCTCGTCTCAGACATAAATACAATATTGAGAAAATCCTGCTCCCGGAGCACCTTCAGGACATCACCCACCACACGGTAATCCAGGTTTTTATCCGCAGTTATAGAAACCACTTTGTCCTTTTCCGACTGCCGCATCGCGAGATTGTCCTGAAAATCTTCTATCGTAGTCTTCTTCCCGTCAAAGTACAGGTCCCCTTCCCTTGAGATGGTAACATACAGGCTTTCCTGCTCCGCCCCCACCGTCACTGCCCGGGGGAGCTCCACGCTGACCCCCTTGGGAGGCTCGGTTGATGTTGAAGCCATAAAGAATACCAGCAGAAGCAGTGCCATGTCCGCCATGGCTGAACCGATGGAAATGGGCCGCAGTTTTTTTAAAAAAGAATTCATCAATATCATTCCATTACTCCCCGTTCATCTGTTTCAGCGACACACGGCGGATCCCGGCCTCCTTCGCCACACTCAGGGTGTCCACGAGGCGGTCATACTTTACTGAGGGCCCCATCGCGATAATGAGCACCTTGTTCCGGTCCTGCTTCATCTGGCGTTTCATTGTTTCCAGAAACGCACCCCGTTCCACAAGCATTCCACGGTAAAGGAACCCGTTGTTTTGCGGTGACACTTCCATGATCTGATCATCGGTGAGCCGCACCACTCCCGCGGTATTCGAGGGAAGTGAAAAGAATATCCCCTGGCGGATCATGAAGGAACTGGTGACGATAAAGAAAATAAGCAGGAGAAACGCGAGGTCGCCCATGGCGGAGGACTCAAAGAACTTCTCCTCCCGGGAGAACCGTTTTCTTTTGGCCCGTGCACGTAGTTTCAGAACCAGCGCTTTCTTTTTCAGCCTGTCCATATTACAGTTCCTCTGCGTATTCCTCTGTTTCAAGCTCTTCCGAGAGGCGCGGGAGATTTCCGCAGAGTTCCGCAATCATTTCCTCCGAAAGGGCAAAACGGTTCTGGATTACATGGGTAAAGAGATAGTAGAAGAAAAGCGTCGGTGCCGCTACAACAAGGCCCCCTGCCGTAGTGATAAGGGCCATCTGGATACCGACAGCAACCACCCGCGCGTTTACCGTGGTGGCGGCGGCAATCGCCGCGAAGGCGGTGATCATACCAAGGACCGTTCCCAGAAACCCCACAATAGGAGCGAGGTTGCCGATTCCGGAGAGAAATGCCATCCCCCTCTCAAGGTTGTTCGCATAGAGCTGAAAAGCTCCGCGCAGTTCATCCTCACGGTCCTCTTTAAAACGTGTTTCTGATTTTTCAGACACTTCTTTCAGGTACAGTTCCACCTGATCGTTCCGCCATACTTTGTTTCTTGTAAAATAAATTATGCGTTCAATGATTATGGTGAGCGCCACAAGCCCCAGGAGAATGATAAAGATCATCAGGGGGCCGCCCCGTTTTACTGTATGATACAGGGAACCGTTGGCATCCCCCGATTCTTCACTGTTCTGCTGAACAGCTGTCTGTTCTGCCGGCTGCCCTGCCGCCGCCTGGTCCCGGACCTGCGGGGCCTGCTGCTGCACCTGCCCGGCTGCAGGGGCCCCCTGCTGCTGTGCCTGAAGGGCTTCAGTTGTCATCCCGGCAGTACATATCATGACTGCCGCTATTATCACCAACGTGATTATTGATCGTCTCATCGTGGTACCTCTGTGCTGATCTTTCATTATTATTTTTGTGGCAGGAGCAGTATCCACATCCTGTTACTGGAAAGTATAAAGCGGTATGATTAATCGTAGATTAATTGAAGATTAAAATTTATTAATTTTTCGGAAAATTCAGAAAAAATGCCGTCCCCTCCCCCTTCAGGCTTTCGACATCGATTGTGCCGCCGTGGAGATCCACGATTTTCTTCACAAGCGTAAGGCCCAGCCCCTTTCCCCCGGTTTTCGCGGACCGTGACCCGTCAACTCTGTAAAAGCGGTCATAGATAAAGGGAACATGCCGTTTCGGTATTCCGATACCGGTGTCACGTATGACAAATTCCACTGTGCCGTTATTTCCTTTGCCCGACATTGAAGGATTGTGCAGCGAAATATCCACAACACCCCCCTTCGGCGTGTATTTCACGGCATTGTGTATGAGGTTGATACACACCCGCTTCAGAAGGCCCGGCTCCCCCTGTATCACCGCGTCTTCAATTTCACCAACGCGAAGCGACACCTCCTTTTCCGCGGCGAGGCGCGACATTTCCTCGTACGCCTCGAGGAGGACCTGGTCCAGCCGGGTTTCCCTGAGACGGAATTTTTTCTTCCGCACGTCGATACGGGATAGCAGAAAAAGGTCCTCAATGATGTCCGTGAGTTTATCGACCTCCTCATGTACGCTTTCAAGGGTCTCACGGAATTCCCTGCTGCTGCGCTCACCGCGGAGCGACACTTCCAGCTCTCCTTTTATTATGGTAAGGGGTGTTTTCAACTCATGGGACACGTCGTCGGAAAACTGGCTGATGCGCGTGAAGGACTGCTCAAGACGTGAGATCATGTCGTTCAGCGTTTTCACGAGCTCGCCGATTTCATCGTCACTTTCGACGGAGACGATCCGCCGCGAAAGGTCTTCAGCCGTAATACTTCGTGTAATGGCTACAATCTCTTTTACCGGCGCAAAGGTGCGCTTCATGAAAAGATACCCCATGACGGAAATTATAATCAAAAGGAACGGCCATACCAGCAGGAACTTCAGCACCACATTTTCGAGAGTGGTATTGATCGGCTCCAGAGACATGGCTGTCTGCAGAATATACCGGTGCCCGAGCCGGTCCTTCACCGCCATGGAAACCACGCGGATCGGGAAAGAGAATACACCGTTCACTGTCTCGATTGAGGTAGTGCCGGAGGATACCGCCGAAAACGCCTCACCGCTCAGGGGAATTAATTTGTCCCCGAGGGCGCTGTTCTTGATCACCACAAGGGGTGCCGCGCCGGGACGATCGGGGAAATTGATAAGCTGGCCGTATGCGGAATGAAGGAAAAAGTCCTCACCGATCCAGGAATCAAAGTCCGCAGTGTACTGGTGTATAGGGCGATAAAAGGGTCCGTGTTCTCGGGAAATTGTTGCGGCAACACCCCGGGTAAATTTCCGGAGACCCGCATCGAACTTCACTGAGATGTCGCTGGTATAAATCGCGTGAGAAAAATTAAGATATGTATAGATAAAGAAAACACCGATCAGCATACAAATGGAACCGATATACCACAGAGTCAGTTTTGACCGGACGGAAATTTTTCTCATACCGTTGCCCGCTCCCGCTTATCCTTTGAGCACATACCCGCGGCTGCGGATGGTGTGGATAAGGTTTTTATCGAAACCACGGTCAATTTTATTGCGGAGGTGATGGATATAGACATTGAGGGTATTGGCAACAGGATCATAGTTCATGTCCCACACATGTTCCACAATACGGGTTTCAGTCAGGATAGTGCCGGCGTTCCGCATCAGGTACTCAAGGAGGGCGTACTCTTTACCAGTGAGGGTGATTTCCTTTCCGCCGCGGGTTACCCTGCGGGTTGACGGGTCCAGCTCCAGGTCATCCACCTGCAGCACCTCCCCGCCGTAATCATGGGAGCGTCGGATCATTGCCCGGAGGCGGGCCAGGAGTTCTTCGAAGGAAAAGGGCTTCGTGAGATAGTCGTCGGCACCGGCATCAAGTCCCGCCACCTTGTCATCGAGGCTGTCCCTCGCGGTCAGCATGAGCACCGGGGTATGCACCTTCCTTCTCCGCAGCTCCCGGCATATCTCCATGCCGTTTTTCTTCGGCAGCATCACGTCAAGTACCACTGCATCGTACTCGTTGGCCTCCGCCCAGAAAAGCCCCTCCTCGCCGTCATGGTACACATCCACGGCATAGTGCTCCTCCTGGAGCCCCTTCGAGATAAAACGCGCTACCTTTTCATCGTCCTCAACAAGCAGTATTCTCATGATCACCGTTATGCATTATAATGTTTTCCCGGAACGTCACAGTGCATGCCGGAAGGTGTTCCTGTATCGACCCGCCTGATCCGTACCGCGTTACTGCCCACTGTACCGGTTCCCTGAAAAAATGCAACCATCAAAATATTTTAAACATACACATGGTCAGGGGACAATGTTTATTTTGAAGAATTGTTTTGCAGGGTGCACACAACAAACCGGCATGTGCAGAGACAGTTTTGTCCCGCATCACATGCCGGTATCCCTTTCAGGCGATATCAAAGCGGTCGGCATTCATCACCTTGTTCCAGGCCTTAATGAAATCATCCACGAATTTCTTCTGCGAGTCATCACAGCCGTAGACTTCCGCCAGGGCCCGGAGTTGTGAATTTGAACCAAATACAAGGTCCACACGGGTGCCGGTCCACTTCAGTTCCCCTGTCGCACGATCACGGCCTTCGAACACATCTTCATCTTTCGGGGAGGGCTTCCACTCCGTACCCATATCCAGGAGGTTCACAAAGAAATCATTGGTGAGCGACTCCGGCCGCTTTGTAAAGACACCATGGTTAGATTTCCCGACGCTGGCATGTAACACCCTCATGCCGCCAATGAGGACCGTCATCTCCGGAGCGGTCAGCGTCAGCAGCTGCGCGCGATCAACCAGCAGTTCCTCTGCCGGAACGGAGTATCTGGCTTTGGTGTAATTCCGGAACCCGTCCGCAAAGGGCTCGAGGACCGCGAATGATTCCATGTCGGTCTGCTCCTGTGAGGCGTCCGTACGTCCTGGGGTAAATGGTACTGTCACGTTGTGGCCGGCATTCTTTGCCGCCTGTTCGATTCCGGCGCAGCCCCCCAGAACAATGAGGTCAGCGAGGGAAACCTTCTTTCCGCCGGCCTGTGCGCTGTTGAATTCTTTCTGTATTTTTTCAAAGGCCCCCAACACGGTTTTCAATTGCGCCGGCTGGTTGACGTTCCAGTCTTTTTGCGGTGCAAGACGAATGCGTGCCCCGTTTGCACCGCCGCGCTTGTCGGATCCGCGGAAAGTGGATGCAGACGCCCATGCGGTTGAAACCAGTTCCGGAATCGACGGCCCCGAGGCAAGTATTTTTCCTTTGAGTGCCGCGATATCCTTATCGTCGATCAGTGTATGATCGACAGCGGGAACCGGGTCCTGCCAGATCAGTTCCTCCGCAGGCACCTCCGGACCGAGATAACGGGAGCGCGGCCCCATGTCCCGGTGGGTCAGCTTGAACCATGCACGTGCGAAGGCGTCAGCAAATATTTCGGGGTTCTGCTGATAATGCCGCGCGATTTTCTCGTATACCGGATCAAACCGGAGTGAAAGGTCCGCCGTGGTCATCATCGGCCGGACCTTCTTTGACGGGTCATGTGCGTCAACAACCATATCCTCTTCGGCCACGTCCTTCGCCAGCCATTGATGCGCGCCGGCGGGACTCTTGACCAGTTCCCACTCGTACTTGAACAGCACGTTCAGGTAGCCCATATCCCATTTTATCGGGTCAGGTTTCCAGGCACCCTCGATACCGCTGCTGATTGTATCGCCCCCCTTACCGCTGCGGAAGCTGCTTTTCCAGCCAAGGCCCTGTTCTTCAATGGGCGCCGCTTCAGGTTCAGGCCCGACAAGGGCCGCATCTCCGGCGCCATGGCACTTGCCGAATGTGTGGCCCCCGGCAACCAGGGCGACTGTTTCCTCATCGTTCATCGCCATGCGGGCAAAGGTCTCCCTGACGTCACGCCCTGAGGCAACCGGATCAGGGTTACCATTGGGCCCTTCCGGGTTCACATAGATAAGGCCCATCTGGACAGCGGCGAGTGGATTCTCAAGGTCCCGTTCCCCGGAATAACGTTTGTCTCCCAGCCATTCACTTTCTCCTCCCCAGTAAATGTCTTCTTCCGGCTCCCAGATGTCCTCTCGCCCGCCGCCGAAACCGAAGGTCTTAAAGCCCATCGACTCAAGGGCGCAATTCCCGGCAAGGATCATGAGGTCCGCCCAGGATATCTTTTTCCCGTATTTCTTTTTGATCGGCCAGAGGAGCCGGCGCGCCTTGTCCAGGTTCACATTGTCCGGCCAGCTGTTCAGCGGGGCAAAACGCTGATTACCGGACCCGGCGCCGCCGCGGCCGTCCCCCATACGGTAGGTCCCCGCGCTGTGCCACGCCATCCGGATAAAGAGCGGACCATAATGGCCATAGTCCGCCGGCCACCAGTCACGGGAGTCCGTCATCAACGCATAGAGGTCTTTCTTTATTGCCTTCAGGTCAAGCTTTTTGAATTCTTCAGTGTAGTTAAACTCCCCGCCCATCGGGTCGCTTTTAGAAGAGTGCTGGTGAAGAATATTCAGGTTTAACTGATTGGGCCACCAGTCACGGTTCGACGTGCCCTTTCGGGCTGTACTCCCCGTTACCGGGCACGTGCTGTCATTATTTTTATCACTCATGGCTATTCTCCTCTGCTAATCTTTAACCTGGGTTGTTAAAAAGACCTGCACACTCATCTGTTCTATTTGACTTTGCAACTCCTCAATGCCGTCCATGTGGCTGTCCTCATCATTAAGTATCTGCTGCAAAAAATCACGAGTTGCAAAATCCTTAACTTCACCGGCAAGAACAATCGCGTCGTTGTACGCCTTGATAGCTCCTTCCTCCGCCGCATGGTCATTTGCCAGCTGTTTTTCAACAGTAGCACCGATCATGATGTTGTTCAAGGTTGATACTGTTGGAATTCCTTCCAGAAATAAAATACGGCCAATCAGCTTTTCCGCATGTTTCATTTCATCAATAGCCCTTTTTTCAAAGTGCTTATGAAGTTTTTCATATCCCCAGTCATCACACATCTCCGAATGCACCATGTACTGGTTGATGGCTGTCAACTCATCTGCAAGCAGCGAATTAAGTATTGTAATCAATTTTTCGTTTCCTTTCATTTGTTTCCTCCTTAAATAGTATAGGGAACAACATCCTATACCCGGCAATGCTAGTGACAAAGCATAGCTGCAATCTTTCAATGAAATTATAACAAATACACATTTCCGTCAACAACATATATTTATATAACATCATATTTACTTTATTGCGTATTATCAATTATACAATTCGGAAGTGTGTTTTTTGGGGGACTTCCATCAATGACGGGATTACTTCCTCCAGACCCCTTATTGAACTGTTCAACCGGACACAGCAGGAAATGGCGGATATCGCCAAACCGGAAAGAATAAAAAGCAGGGCAATGCCTCTTCCCCTCCCCGTTCCGACAATCAGGCCCGCAGTATCAGCCAGAAGGCCGCCGGGTTCCAGCAGTGGGTTAAATATCCTGTCCGCAAGAAAACCGGCAACAGCAAAGGCCGCGACAGAGCCAAGGTATGATACCATTGATATGAGTGACCACACACGGCCCTGTTTTTCGCGTGAGATATTTTTACGTATCAGCACTTCTATTGATGTATTGATAAAAGGAAGTGACGCGAAAAACAGGAACCCTGACAGGGTAATTATGATTATGTGTGTGGAAAGGCCCAGACATGAAAAAAAAATACCTGATAAAAACAATGAAACTGAGAGTATGTACAGATGTTTGTATCTGCCGCCGAAAAATCCGATAAAAAGACTTCCCAGTATCATGCCTGATGCGCTGACCGACTGGGAAATCCCCACTGTCCTCGCCGGCACAAGGTCAAGCAGCATCGGGGTCAGGAGCGACTGCAGCAGACCTACGAAAAACAGCACAAGGGTGATCGTCCACACCAGGACCACGACGCCCCGGACCCCGGAGAACGACCTTAATCCCTCCATAAAATCGGACAGCATGTTCCGCCCGGCCCTGTTCCGTACCGGGAAGCATGTTTTTTTTCCCGTCCATATGACAATACTGCTGGCGAATATCAGGGTGGTGATATCGATCAGAAAGATATATTCGATTTTCATAACTGTTATCAGAATACCCGCAAGAAACGGGGATATCAGGTACCGGGCCGAATGCGCCAGCTGTATCAAGCCGCCCGCACGGGCATACCCCTCCTCCGGAAGAAGGTCAGTAACCAAAGCCTGGTATGCAGGTTCCTGGAACGCTGAAAAGACCGAGCTCAGTGCGACACCGGCGTAAAGATACCGCAGATCACTGCACCCATTCGCCATCATGAAGAATATAAAGACCAGTCCCAGGGATGATCCGAGATCACCGGCTACCATCATCACGCGGCGGTCATAACGGTCCGCCAGGATGCCTCCCAGGGGTTTCAGCAGAAAGGGCGGGAGGAACACACAGATGAGCAGAAAGACATAACCTGATGCGGCAGCCGTCTTCTGATAGGTGATTATTCCCAGCGAGAAAAGCGTCAGGCCGGTGCCGATCATTGATATGAGCTGACCGCACCATATTTGTAAAAATATGGTGCGGTTCTCATGGGAGCCGGTCCTCATGGGCGGCCCGCCACGGCAAGGTGCTGTTTTGAAAAGAACAACTCCCTGTCCTTTATGACAATGAGGGCAGCAATAACAGTCAATACCGCTGTTTCAATGCATTTTGAGAACTGGGTCATGGCAAGTACCTCCTGTGAAATATTGATTATGAAGTGGAAGAGTACCGCCGCGATAACGCTTTTACGGTTCTTTACGCAAACCCAGCTTATAATCACTCCCATTGGTATTATGCCGGCAAAGAAATTCACCGCATACCAGACGTTCTGATTAATAATTTCATACTGGTACGAGTTTTTCACGAAGATAAGGGGAAAGTGCCAGAGCGACCAGAGTATGCTGAAAATTATGGACGCCGTGAAGAGGGTGTAACGGCTCTGCAGGCTGTCAAAGGCATATCCCCGCCAGCCCAGTTCTTCAAAAGCCGCGGCCATGAGGAGAAGCAGCAGCACCGGAACAAATCCCATGGAAAAGGAGAATCCCTCTGCAAGCTGGAACTGGGAGAGCGATCCCCCGAAAGGAATTGACAGCGCAATAGAAACAAGTACCGCCGCCGGCATCAGCAGGAAAAAAACAGGCACCATGGTAAGGCGCATGAGTCCCGGATTGATGAGCCGGTTGAGAAAGTCCCTTTTTAAATCCGCATTGCCAGATCTGAAAATAATGAAAAGCGAAATGAGAAATGGCGCCATAAGTCCCGGCAGCATGAAAAGCATATACAGCCCTCCTCTGTCACCCTGAAAACTTGTATATGCCCCCGCAAACCAGAGCATGTAGGTTGCAATAAACGTTGCGGCGTAATAGGTTAATGTTTTGTACCTGTAATTGGTAATCATTGTGTCCTCCGTATTCTAATTCATTGTAGTATTGTTGTATTCATTATTGTGTTTATTCCCTGTACGGATATGGCCGATCGAATCCATAACGGCCTTTGCAAGGCGTTCCTCCATCTCCTGAAACAACCGCGTTGATCCGTCGACAATACCGATGTCCGTATTGATCTGGAATGCCACGGCTACCCGGGGTCCGGGATAATAGCGCATGCCTGACGTGTATCCCGGGATCCATCCGCTGTGACCATAGCTTGTCCCGAAAGGTCCTCCATCATGAACCGCAACAGCTATCCCGTACCTTTTTCCAGTACCGGTTTTCCCTGCAGGTACCGATTTCAGGAGTGCCGGAAGATAACATCCTTTCATGGCATGTCCCTCATACAGCGCTTTCGCCCAGACCACCAGGTCTTTCGGATTACTGACCACTCCGCCACCTGTCCATTCGACACCGGGGTGCCATGCCATGAAGCCGGGACGGAGGGTAGTTTTGCAGGGCAGCCCGAAGATATTATCTCCTGAGAGATATCCCGCTGCCAATCCGGGAAGTTCACGGCTGTCGGAGGCCGAAGTCATGGTAAGACCAAGGGGCCGGAGAAAACGGCGGCCTATCTCATCGTAATACCTGTGACCTGTGGCCTTTTCTACAACAAGGCCAAGAAGGATATAACCCGTATCGCTGTAGTGCCACCCCATACCGGGTCTGCATAGTGGCCGCAGGCCAAGGACGCATGATATAAGTTCCTCCGGTGAAAGGGGGGCGGAACCATGGTCTCTGTTATTACGGAACAGTTCTTTAAACCGTTCAGTCTCCACATGGTTCGGGATGCCAGAACTGTGGACCAAAAGCTGACGCAGCGTGACAGAATTTCCATTGGGCAGGCGGGAAAACCATGCACGATCCCCCAGCCATTTTGATAGAAGGTCATCGAGTCCCAGGACCCCTTCCTGCGCCAGTGCGAGAACCGCTGCCCCCACAAAGGTCTTCCCTATGCTCGCGGCAAGCATTCGGGAGTCCGTGGTCATCGGGACCATCAACTCCCGGTCAGCCATGCCCACAGCGAAGACCTCCACTGTGCCGTCGGGAAGAATATATGCTGCTGTTGCCCCCGGGAAACGGTACTGTGCATAAAGCGTGTTGAGCTCCTGCTGGAAACGCATTTTCAGGGTGTAACTGTCTGCGGCGTTACAGTACAAGCGATACGACGCTGCACCGAGGCCGGCCGCGGTAATGGCAGCCAGCGCTATACTGCAGCAACGGGAGAAAGGGACCTGAAAAACCAAACCTGTTATACGAGTAATTGTTTTCATTTCGTTCATATCCCCGCTTAAAACTGATACAGCCCTTCTACTGATATGAAATATCCGTCACCAAGGTCCCGTGTGTCCTCTTCACGATAGAGTTCTCTTCCGCCAAAGGCATACCCGGCAGTGATTTTAAGGAGAGTGAGGTCAATCCTGCCGAACAGGGCGTAGTAGTGAATTTCGAGTGATTCCTCCTCCCCGATGTCATCACTCAGGTTGAAGGCCCCGTAATTATCATTCCTGATCCCCAGAGATATTCCGGCGAAATCACCCATCGGATGGGCTGCAGAAAAAAAGCGGTACGCAAGGGCAACCTCGAAAAGAACATCGCGTCCGTCCCTGAACTGCTCCATCCTGAAATCTCCGATTATGCGGAAGTGACTTTCAGGGCCGATCACGACATTGAGGTTCGGGGTTGTAAGAAAATCAAAATCCGCAGCTATCCATTGCGATGAATACTTCGCGCGGACCAGGGGGACAGGAATTACAGGACAGTTACTGCCGTTTGAAAACTCGATACCGAAATCGCTCACCGCAATCCCGCCTCCAAGCACGAAGGAAGCATTGCCGCTGGACACAATTTCGTACCCGTACACCATGGCGGCCTGGAATGTATGTAACCCTCCGGATACGGGGCGGTTTGATTCGCTCTTGAATATACCGATGTACTGGTGCCGCTTCTTTTTACCGTCCAGAAGCATGTCTATGGTATGATAGACATCAGGGTACTCATAATTAAGGGGTTCTTCGATGGAATGACGCGAATAAACCCCGACAAAAAGTACCTCTTCACTTTTCACCACCAGCCCCGCACCGGGTGAATGGATGACCTGTGAGTCCAGAGAAAGATAGTTGTACTGGAAAAGCGGAATAACGTTCCACTCATCTTCTCTTCTCCTGTCATTCTCTTCCGCGAAGGAAGCTGCGGTGACCAGTAAGAATGCAAACAGCATAATGATTTGTTTTTTCATGTGTAATCCTCCTTAAACCTGTGATTATTCCTTGTTGGTATTTTTATTCTGAAGGGATTCGTCAAAGAACCCCGATAACGCTCCAAGCTGGGCCTCCAGCAGAAACGGGAGGGCCTTCATGCGACGTGTGATCTGGGACCGGCTCCAGGGATAAAGTCCGGGGTCCACCAGGAACGTAATTCCTGCAATCATGAACTCGGCACATTCGAGTGGGTACGCCGAATTGAATACCCCCTCCCCGCAGCCCGGGGCAAAGATTGAGGCATAGAGAGGAGCGAGTTTTTCGATATAACGGCCGAGTTGGTATGAATACATCCTGCTGTTGTCGGGACGATTGAGGATGTCCAATATACGGTTATTGTCCTGATTGCCGCTGTACTCACTGAGAAGAAGGCGGAGCTTTTCATCAGGGGAAAGGTGTTGGGCGGTGCTGCTGTGCAGCAAATTCTTTAACCGTGTGAACTCTTCATCGACGATATCTTCCACGACCGCTTCAAGGAGACATTGTTTTGAAGGGAAATAATAGTACATGGTCCCTTTGGCAATTCCCAGTGACACTATCAATTCATTCATTGAAGTGGCTTCATACCCTTTTGCCGGGAAGAGTTTTCTTGCGGCTGCAATTATCTCTTTATACCGTGTGGAGTTTATTCTGTTCTCTGTTGTCATTGTGTTCACCGCCATTCAACTCTTCACATTTAATTGACCGACCGTCGGTCAATTAAATGTGAAAAAATATATACTCTAAATACGCACCATTATGTTTTTTTTCCATACCACCATCGTTAACACTTCCCTGTGCGAAAGCTGACCTAATGTTCATGCACTGTTCGCCGTTCATGGTACCATCCTTACTTCAGAATACTACAATCACTATAGCCATTGACCGACGGTCGGTCTATATTTTTTTTAAAAAAATTTCACTTTTTTTATTTATGAGTGTTTCCACACATACTACTATTGAGGGTAAAGAACACCGCATACATGTTATATCTAACCAAGAAAACTGAAGGATCCCTCAGGAGCACCAAGCATAGCCTCAAGAAAGGCAGGTAATGCCTGCATCCTTCGATTGATCTGGGACTCGCTCCAGGGATAAAACCCCATATCGGTCAGGAATTGTGCGCCGGCGAGGATAAACTCCGCTGTCTCAAGGGGTTTTTTCACATGAAAAACACCCTCACTGTTTCCCTGGGTAAACACTTCCGCCCAGAGGGGGGCAAGTTTCAGGATATACTGGCCGAGCTGCCGTGTGTGCATTTGAGCATTTTCCGGGTGATGCAGGCTTTCGAGTATCTGCTCATTCTCTTTTTCGGTATTGCTTTCGGTTAATAGGACCTGAAATTTTTCAAGGGCAGGTAGGTTTTTGACCCTGTCGCTCTGCATTAATGAAGTCAATCTCTCGAATTCATTATCAATCATATCATGTATAACCGCCTGAAGCAGATCCTGCTTGGAGGAAAAGTAGTGATAGATTGTACCCTTGGCAATATTGAGCTGATCCATCAGGTCCTTCATGGTGGCTTTCTCGTAATCCTTCGTGTGAAAAAGCTCCCGGGCAGCTTTAATGATTTCATCACGGCGTTCATCGGGTTTTTTTACTGTTCGTGTCATGTTCTGTTTTCATTCCTGGAAAAAATAATTTTCATTACACCAAAAGACCGACGGTCGGTCAAGATATTTTTTTCCAATGCACGGTTCAGGTGCAGGTCAAAAATTCTCTTTATTTCCCTTGACATTTTTGCTGAACAGTGTTAAATTTAACTAAGTTCAATAAACACCTGAGGATAACCTATGAGCCGTAATGCCAGGCACCCTGTTGAAGTTGAATCAATACGGCAGTCAATTCTTGATGCCGCCCTGGAAATCATTATCGAGGAAGGATTTGAAAATGCATCCATGAGGAAGATCAGCAGGCGTATCGGGATGACCGCTCCTAATCTGTATAATTACTTTTCCGGAAAAGATGAAATAAACCTGGAGATCCTCAGGTGCGGGTTTGAAGAGTTTTACCAGCGCCTTGAAGAAAACTACAACAGGACAGACTCTCCCTTTCTGGGGCTTGCGAGCATTGTGGACACCTATGTCGACTTCAGCCTCGAAAAACCGAATTACTTTGACCTTATGTGGAACAGGCCCACACCGAAATACTATGATTATGTAAACACTGATTTTGAGGAAATGGCATTTAATGAGAAAGAGGCGGCCCTGAAGGTATTTAATTTTTTCATACAGGCCGTCATACAGGCTGCCCCGCCGGACCGTACAATCACTAACGACGAAGCGCGGATAATAGTCATGGACATCTGGACCCACGCCCACGGTGTGGT
>DAOSYC010000052.1:0-9353 GCA_035380905.1 Spirochaetota bacterium
TTGTTGTTACGCACCGCACCGTTCACCGTTGCATTGTAGGAACCGGTCCACAGGACCCTGCCGTCAATAACGGCAAACTTGTTGTGCATCAGACCCTCACCGTCATCGGCAACGACAGGTATGCCGGCATCCATTATTCTTCTGATCCACACCGACCCCATCCGTCCACGCTCCACCACAAGCCGCACCCGCACTCCCCTCCGCGCGGCCTCAATCAGCAGTCCCGTGATTACAGGGGACCTCAATTCATAAAAGGCACCGTCAAAACTATTTCTGCAGTTTCTTATCAAATCTCCCAACCCTGTTTCCGGGTTCACAACATGCCCGCACCTCCCCTGTCTGCACCCGGGTGAGGTAAAATACACACGCCACCACCTTTCACCTGAATCCAGCGCAGATGGAACCATCAGCACCGCACAGAGCAGCAACGCAACCCGTTGTACCATCGCACTATCCCTCCGGCAATTTTTATGCGGGGCCCGCGGCATGTGCAGCAGGCCCCTACATTATATCCGATCAGGAACTGCTGTTTACGGAATATTTTTTTTAAACTTCATTTTTTTCGGGTGGGCGATATAATACTGCTATGACTTGAGAGATTCAGCCTTTTCATAGAGAATGTTCTCATATTCAGTCAGCATAAGCTGGTCTGACTTTTCGGGAAGCTGGGGCTTGATTTTCGCGATAAGGGTATTGTACGATACGATTTCGCCGGGATTGTCAATTTTGCTGATCGTTTCCCGGACCGCGTTATCATCCTTCTGGAGGAGTTTGATATAGAAATAGAACGCCTCCCTGAGGGCATTAATTTTATCGAGATTATCCATGAGCTCCTTTTTCTCAGGAGCGCGTTTCACCATAGTTTCGATGAAGCTGAGAATGTACTCAGCTTCATCGGCGGAAAGATCGAAATCGAGAAGAAGCTGGTTTGTCCTGGAAAGGGCAAGCTCCCTCAGGTGCACACGGGCAAGGAACACCGGATTATCCGACATCACATTCAAATTTACCTCTTTCAGTATATCAACCGCCCGCTTGTCGGAAGGGACCGGATTTTCCTCCGTGCCGTTATTGCTGTATTTCCTCCCCGTTACATTGTCCGCCAGAACAACATCGGAACTGGGAAACCTGTTTTTTATTACAATAATATCACCCCGCGTAACACCTTTATCAACAATAATAAAGTCCGGCTGGACACCTTTCTCAATATCACGGACAAGGTCGGCAATTGAATCCATCCGTTTCATCCGGGCCGGAATAATATCTATTTCTGACACCTTCGGAATAAACACATACCGCCTGTTGTGTTCATAGGTATAGGAATAGGGGATGATAATTTTATCTTTCACATTTTTCAGAAAGGATACTTCAGATCTGATGTTCTCTGGAATGATAAACTCGGTACCAACAAATACAATAAACGGGACATGGTGAAGAACCTTTGTATTGGCAGAATCAGCATAAATGGACCCTCCCCGTTTGTCAAAGGCAAGGTATTTCCATTTATCAATCATCACCTTGATGCTGATGCCCTTCGGTGTTTTTTCTTCAATGATTTTTGTCATCTGCGGCGTTTCTCCATTTCCCCTTCCATGACTCTCCTGCAACGAAAACATGCATGCGCCACACAGCGCCGGAAGCAATGTATATAAAGCATAATTACGAAAGGATTTCAACCCTTTTATTCATGGAGATGTTCATTGTCAATAAAAGATATTGACAAATAACTGATGCGGTGCCTATTTCATAGTGAATACAGCAGGGAACATCTGCGCCGTGTTTCCGAAATGCGTGTCCAGGACCTTCAGCACTATATCTGTTTTTATTCCCGGCTGCGAATTCGGTGATGATATTTGTTACGCTATAGAATTACCGCCGCGTTCACGGTACGTACCAGGAACGCTTACAACATACAGGCAATGTACATACATACTTCAATATCCGGAGCGAATAATGAACCGAAAACTTATTAAAGAAATACTGAAAAATGATTCCGCAAATTATGACACCATTATAAAAGGATGGGTCCGCACAAAGCGGGAGGCAAAGAATTTTTCTTTTCTGGAAATCAACGACGGCTCCACCATCGGGAACATCCAGGTTGTCGCGGATGAATCAATACCGGGATACAAAAACGTACTGGAAGCCTCCACGGGATCGAGCGTGACCATAGAAGGAAAAGTTGTCGATTCACCAGGAAAGGGTCAGCGGTATGAAATACAGGCACTGAATGTCACACTGCACGGCAATGCTGACCCCGAAACGTACCCTTTGCAGAAGAAACGCCATTCATTTGAATTTCTGCGGGAAATCGCGCACCTCCGTCCCCGTACAAACACCTTCGGTGCGGTAATGCGCCTCCGGAACGCCCTTTCATTCGCGATTCATTCTTTTTTTCAGGAAAAGAACTTTCTCTATGTCCATACGCCTATCATCACCGCCAGTGACTGTGAAGGCGCCGGTGAGATGTTCAGGGTCACCACCCTTGACCTTACGGACCTCCCGAAAAACAACGGATCAATCGACTACAGCGAGGATTTTTTCGGGAAAAAAACAGGACTCACCGTGAGCGGACAGCTTGAAGGGGAGCTGATAGCAACCGCTCTCGGCAATATTTACACCTTCGGCCCGACATTCAGGGCGGAAAACTCCAACACCGCCCGTCACCTCGCGGAGTTCTGGATGGTGGAACCGGAAATGGCCTTCGCGGAGCTCCCGGATGACATGAAACTCGCGGAGGAATTCCTGAAATATATCTTCCGCTATTGCCTGGAAAAATGCCCGGAAGACATGGAATTTTTCGATGCCCGCATCAAGCCGGACACGATTTCGATGCTGGAGGGAATAATCAATTCCAGCTTCGAAATTCTCACCTATACCGAAGCTATCGACATACTGAAAAAATCAGGGGAGTCCTTCGAGTTTCCCGTTGAATGGGGCTCTGACATGCAGTCGGAACATGAGCGCTTCCTCACGGAGAAACACCTGAAAAAGCCTGTTATTGTCATAGATTATCCCGCATCCATTAAGGCCTTCTACATGAAACTCAATGATGATGAAAAGACCGTCCGCGCGATGGACGTCCTTGTGCCCAGAATTGGTGAAATTATCGGCGGCAGTGAACGGGAGGACCGCTATGATGTGCTCCTCGCGAGGATGAATGCAGCGAACCTGAATCCGGAAGAATACTGGTGGTACCTGGATACGCGAAGATTCGGATCGGTGCCTCACGCGGGCTTCGGCCTGGGGTTTGAGCGGACAGTACAGTTTGTCACCGGCATGCAGAACATCAGGGACGTCATCCCCTTTCCCAGAACGCCGAAAAACGCTGAATTTTAGGGTTGCTTTTCATAACGTTATATGTATATAATTACCATGCGTACTGCGATATAAGAATATCGGACTGGCATATTCATATTGTACCGGCACCGCGCCTCCATGGCGCGGGATTCATGAAATACTAACCTGTCAGGAACAGCAAGATGAAAATTGTAATCGGTTCAGACCATGCGGGACTTCAGCTTAAAAAAGAAATAATCAGCAGCATCAAAAACATTGAATTTATCGATGTCGGCACCGACTCGGAGGAATCCTGCGATTATCCGGATTACATAGCAAAAGTCGCGGAAGCAGTGCAGCAGGGGAAAGCCGATGGGGGAATCGCGATATGCGGAACCGGTATCGGGGCGTCCCTTGTGGCAAACAAGTTCACATCAGTCAGGGCGGCACTGTGCTTCAACGAGTTCATGGCGGAAATGTCGAAACGCCATAATAACGCCAATGTACTTGCCCTGGGTGCGCGTGTTATAGGAGTTGATCTGGCCCTCCGCATCGTCGAGCGCTGGCTGGAAACGCCCTTTGACGGCGGACGCCACCAGAGAAGACTTGACAAACTCGCGTCCTATGAGCGCTGACAGGAAGGACAATGAGAAAAATTATTCTCTTCATTCCGCTATTGTCACTCACCCTGCTGTTTCCGAAGGCAGGGATTTATCACACTACACATTTCACCTCGAAAGGACTTGATCTCTTCAACGTCCTTGAGTCCAAAAACCACCAGGGTACAAGCATCTACCGCCTTAAAGATACCACGTATGCCGACAACGATGTTCCCTACCTCACGGACCTTATCCTTTCGTTTAATGGAAGGCCGTCCCGTCTCACACGTGACGACTCAGGTAATTATAAAATACGGTACGCATCCTATGTCCGGGAAAATAAATCAGGGGTACATGGAGGAGGCGCCGCCCGCTTCTTCCGCCGTGATGACAGAATTGAAATTGAAAGCCATGAAAACCTGTGGCTGACAAACTGTGAAGACCTTGGCTCCTTCACCATCGAGTTCAGGATGAAACCAGTGTCCATTGCTGAGGGCACGGTCCTTTTTTCACGGGTTGGATTCCTGTCGGGAAGGCGGAATGGAATTGAAATTGTAATGAAAGACAGGCGGATATCAGTACGGCTCTTCGGCATCTTCAGGAACCGGGACGGCCGCCGTATTGATGTGTTCCTCAACAAGGGAAGAGCATTACAGGAAAACCGATGGTACCATGTGAGCCTCAGTTATGACAGAATATCCGGGCGGCTCGCGAAATATGTAAACGGCGCGGAGGAGGAAGTCCTCTACGTCTCCGAAAACGAGGAGCCCTTTATCAACACCTACGAGCCCGCCTTCGCGTGTCAGGATAAACCTGTTTCCGTTATCGGGAAAGACTTTTACGGCATACTTGATGAATTCAGAATCACACACCGCCATATTGAAGACCTTAAAAAAGAAACCGAGATCGCCTATAACAGATACAAAATGGTGGGGAAAACGTTCCGCACGCCGGTCAACAGCGAGGGGGTCATAACCAGTCCCGTCTACAAACTCGACTACACCGGGACCATGGTGAAACGGTTTTCATGGAACGTGCAGAACCCCGGCAATACCTTTGTATGGATGGAGTTCAGAACTTCCGACAGCCTTTTTCGGCGGGGTGATACAGCTCTGCGATGGTACAGGATTTCCAATAACCAGAGAAATATCTTCCTGAAAAAAACTGATTCCGGAGACTTCCTTCGGGGGAAATACTGCCAGTGGAGGGCGCACCTGATCCCCTCACCTGACGGGAAAAAAACGCCCACCCTCAGCGGTATCAGGATGGACTACCAGCTTGATCCTCCACCTCGTCCCCCTGCTGCTGTCTCTGTAGCGGGAAGAGGTGATTCCGTTGTCCGCCTCAGGTGGCATAAAAACACGGAGGATGATATTCTGGGATATAAAATCTATTACGGCCTCCGGGCGGGAAAATATGACGGGGTAATAGAGTTCCGGAATGGAGAGCGTATAACCAACACCAATACCGGCACCGGCAGCTATATTGAATTTGACGTTACGAATGCTGTTATTGACGAAAACCGCAGCAGAATTGAGCGGGGCGTTCTTGATTTTCCTGTTTTGAAAAATACGGTTTTATATTTTTTCGCGGTGAGCGCCTATGACCGCTACAAGCCGGGCACACCGCATAACCATGAATCAAAACCGTCACGTGAAGTGACGGCCCGGCCCTTTGCCGGTTCGGAGATTAATCAGTAAGTACAATGAATCCACGGTTACTACAGTACCTGATTATCATTTCGGGGATCATGGTTCCCTCGGTATACTATGTACTCTTTACCTTATTCCCGGCCATCAGAAAACCCGCACCCGCTGCCGTCGCTGTTCTGCTGATTCTTCTGCCGGCGCTGATGCTGCTATACTGGTATATTCATAAAAAAAACGGGGAAACCCTCAGGGACATCACAAAACTCAATGAACAGGTGAAATGGATTAACCTGATTCTTGACAATTCCGGGGAACTGATTTTTGTGCTCAATGAATTTTCGCAGATAATATCCTTCAACCTTGCGGTGAGCGCAGTCCTTGGAATCACGAAAGAGGATATTATCGGGAAGCCGTTCCGTGCTGTCATGCACAATGAATATTCAAGCAAGCTCCGCCTCAATGAACTTATGCTCCTTAAACTGAAAGATGTGTTTTCCGGCAACGAAGCGGAAATGATCTGCTCCTGCAAAAACATTATCACCAATGAAATATTTACCGTTACATATAAAATGATCCCTATTTTTTCCGGGAATAACCTGGACAGTATAATCGTAATCGGCCGCACAATGCATATTGACTCATTGACAAGAAACTACCTTGTGCGGGAAAGCAGCGAATACCGCCTCGATAACGATCTTTCACAGATTATACTGTTCTGCCACAGACTTACACGGAACCTGGAAGACCGGCTTCCCCAGAACGTCAGCATTCTCCTGCAGATTGCACTGGAGGAAATCCTTATCAACTCAATTGAACACGGCAATCTGGAAATCGGATATGAGAAAAAAACCGAACTGAAAATGAGAACTGAAAACTACTGGGAACTTCTCATCAGAGAATGCAATCAGGAATATCTCGCAAACAGGAAAATCCATGTTTCCTATTACCTTGACAATGAACGGGTAACCTACACCATTGAGGATGAAGGAAAGGGGTTTAACTGGAAATGGTATCTCGAGAACAGTTCTGATATCAGCAATGATATTGTTAAGAATTATCACGGCATGGGACTTCAGATAGCAAGTAATTCATTTGACATATCCTTTAATGAGACGGGCAACATAATCACGCTCACAAAATATTTTAATGACGGCAGGGAATAATGGGGGGAAAATACCGGAATCCTGTTCCCACAGTTGATATTATCATCCGCATGAAGAATGCTCCAAATGACAGGTGTTCAATTGTCCTGATCGAAAGAAAGAATGAACCCTACGGCTGGGCCATTCCCGGGGGATTCGTGGATTACGGGGAGTCACTGGAAGACGCAGCGGTCCGGGAAGCCTACGAGGAAACAACGCTGAAAGTAAAGCTGATACGGCAGTTCCATACCTACTCAGATCCGGGAAGGGACCCGCGTCAGCACACTGTGTCAACAGTATTCATCGCTGAAGCTGATGGAACACCCGTTGCCGCTGATGACGCGAAAGATATAGGCATCTTTAATATTAATGATCTTCCGGAACACATTGCCTTTGATCACAGAAGTATATTACTTGATTTTAAAAACTCACGTTATTGAGACACCGCTGTTCCGGTAACCGCTGCTTGTACACGAGGTGGTTGCGTGAACATTACAATATTACCATGAAACGAGGGAATCGATGGAATTATCTGGAATGCTTCTCAGGATGACAGGTGCCGCGCTGGACACAATAATTAAATCCACAAACGCCTCGATCCGTACCCATGGAGAAAAAAACATACCCGACAAACCGGTAGTGTATGTAATCAATCACTTCACACGGATGGAAACATTCTTCCTGCCCTATGTCATTCACCAGAAGACCGGGAAAATTGTCCTTTCCCTGGCTTTCCATGAATTTTTCGGCGGGGGATTCGGAAAGTTTCTGAATAAACTGGGGGCAATCTCCACAAAAGAGCCCGACAGGAACCGCATCATGATCGGGTCACTGCTGACCAATGAAATGCCCTGTCTCATTTATCCTGAAGGGCAGATGATAAAAGATAAGAAGCTCATCGAAAAGGGCAAATACATGATCTTCAATACCGGCATCCGCAGGCCGCCCCACACCGGGGCAGCGATCCTGGCCCTCCGGTCGCAGTTTTTCCGGGAGAAAATTAAATATTTCGAAGAAACAGGCTACGATAAAGGACTCAACGCATACAGGGAATTCTTTAACCTCTCCAATCATGACATCAAAAGCATTATTTCACATGACACATGCATAGTCCCGGTAAACATTACCTACTTCCCCATACGGGCAAAGAACAATATCATAAACCGCCTTGCGAAAAAAATGTTCGAAAAAATACCTGAGCGCCTTGATGAGGAACTTGAAGTTGAAGGTACAATGATCATTGACGGTGTCGACATCGATATTAATTTCGGGAAACCCATTGAAATATCACCCTATCTTCAAAGCAAAAAAATGAAGAAAAGCATCAGGAACAACGATCTCTATATTCCTGATGACGTTATGAACTCTGAGCTTGTGTTTAAAAAAGAAGCCCTGAAACTCATGTACCGGTATATGGAATCAATCTATGAAATGACCACAGTAAACCATGATCATGTGTTTGCGTATATACTCAGCCGGTATAACAAAAAGAAAATCAGCGAAAACGATTTCAAGAACAGGGCGTTCCTGGCGATAGAAAGGATCCGGGATACCGCGATCCGCTCTCACCACTCAAACCTGAAACATAAACAGAGGTATCTCCTCACTGATGATACGCACGGCCGTTATGACAGTTTCATGACTGCTGCGATTTCCGATGGACTTATCTCCAGAAAAAAAGGATGCATTATAAAAAATACGGAGAGGTTTTCACGCCCCTATGAGTTCCATAATATCCGGAGAGACAATATTGTGGAAGTCCTTAAAAACGAAATTGAGCCCATGAGGTACCTGATAAAATCGTTCAACAGAGTAATGCTGATGCCTGAATTCTATGTCCGCCGTCAAATCCGGAGGCATTTCCAGAAACTTGACAATGAAATTTTTGAACGGGACTATAAAAAATATTATAAACCGGATGAATCGAAACCGGAGGATATAGGGCGGCCGGTTTTTTTAAAAAAATTCTGGCCTTCAAAAAAAGGTGTACTGCTGATACACGGTTATATGGCGGCACCTGAGGAAGTCCGGGCCCTGGGGAATTATCTTTTTAATAATGGATATACGGTGTATATGGTACGGCTGCGCGGTCACGGCACCTCGCCTGAAGACCTTTCGGAACGTCAATGGGAGGATTGGTATGAATCGGTGAACAGGGGATATATTGTCCTTAAGAATTCTGTGAAAAACATTGCCGTAGCCGGGTTCTCTACCGGAGCAGGTCTTGCGCTCTATACCGGTATTATTAAACCGGACATGGTTACCTGCGTTGTGTCTATCAGCGCCCCTCTTCACCTGAAAAATATTGCCTCCCGGTTCACCTCATCAGTTGTATTCTGGAACCATTTTCTGGAGAAAATTCATGTGAAACGGGGAAAATTCGAGTTTGTAGAAAATAATCCGGAAAACGCCCATATAAATTATTTCAAAAACCCGATCAACGGCGTTAATGAACTGGAAAAATTTATGGACCACCTTGAGGAGAGGCTTGATGAATTTTCACTTCCTGTAATTCTTATTCAGGGCTCAAAGGACCCTGTAGTAAATCCTGAAAGCGCTATAGATATCTTCAGGAAAATGGGCCCCATAAAAAAAGAACTGTGCATGATATATTCAGACCGTCATGGAATTATCAACCGTGAAGGATCAGCAACGGTTTTCAGAAGAGTGAAGAATTTCCTTGATGA
>DAOSYC010000052.1:9453-18380 GCA_035380905.1 Spirochaetota bacterium
GCCCCCTGATCCCCGGTTATCCTCATCATTATCATAATAGGTCCTGAAAATCATAGCGCCAGCGCCAAGAACTATATTCGGGCTTACTACATACTCCGCACCTGCAGTAACAAGCCATATATTAAACTTCTGCCGTAACATTTTTTCTTCACTATTTGTTGTGGTGTTATCTTCATATTGAGACTGACGGGACCTTGTGTAGAGCAGCCCTGTTGACACTGTGAGGCTGCTGTTCAATGCAAGTGATACCCCCCCTTTAAAAACAATCACCCCTTCCGAAGTCACTGAAACTGCCTGCGTTTCTCCTGGTTCAGGGCCACCTACATATTTGTATTGAGTATATTTGTAGCTGTAGGGAAATCTATACCCCGCTTCAAAGGCTACGCCCAATGAAGAAGTAACCTGCTGAAATACACCGGCAGATAATGACATACCACTGGTATATTTAAAGTAATTATGAAGTGAATACGTCCCGGAATACCCCGCGATATTTTGACGATATTCATAATCAGCCCACTGGAACTGCATAATTCCGGACGTAAAATACAGTCCGACCTGGGATTTATCGGTTCGATGGAGATATCCAAACCCGATTTCAAAAAGCAGTGATCTGGTCTCGGAATCAATATCAACAATCTCAACGGGAACACCGGAAATTGCGGTCATTTCAGTTTCATCTTTCTGATACGAAAAACCTGTATTGAGCTGAAATCCGATACTGGTGTTACTGTCAAGGGAAATACCAATGGAAGTATTTAACGCCGGATTCGACGCTCTGCTTTTTGTATCAAGTTTGTACAGCATCGAACTGTCCTGCATGGTAATATGCGCTTCACTCTGCTCAAACTGACTGCCTTTGTCATTTGATTCAATAGATATTCCGAGAATTGAGCTCCCTATCCGGGTGGAAAACCCTGCGACAAGATCAGCGCTGGAGCCTCTCGGTACATCATATTCCAGACCGTCAGACTCAACATCCTCATCATTCATTTCATATGCCCTGTACAGCAGATACGCACCTGCCGCACTGTTCCCTGTCTGAGTGGCCAGAAGCGCCGGGTTGCGTCCGGCATCGAGAGGACCGTTTGATACAACCGTGTCCAGATTACCCATCAGGGTTCCCCTCACCCCTGCCAGAAGGTTCTGAACACAGAATAACGTAATCAGAACACATAACGCAACCGCAACTACACAATGATTATTATTCTTTATCATATACATTATCACTTGCCGTACAGTGGTAGTAATTACGATCCGTGAAACGAATATACATAATTACAGAACACACGGTATCAATTATATACTACTCAGTCAATTATTTTATCGGCATGAAAAAAGGAAATACACCCTATAAAAGTACACCAGTAACCATATAACCGGTCCTGTCCCCCATGGATGAATACCGCAGTGTCTTTCTCCTCTATTCGTAGAGAAACGCTATATCTACCCCCTCCTGTGTGTTCAGGAGCGTAAGGGGAATCACGTGGGAGGAATTCAGCTTAAAGGTTTCTTTTACGGAAAGGGTTATATCAATACTCTTTTCCTTAAACCTGGGATGGCTGAATATAATTGAAAACTGCACAGGTTTGGCGCTATCCATAACACCTTCAATAAAATCAGGCCAGAAATGAAAATACCCCTTTGTGGCCCTGTTGGTCACATATGGATTACTCCAGCTCTCATCAATCATTGCTGCTTTTTCTTTCCCGAACATCAGGGTAACTTCAACATCGGGGATCATTGAGAATGTGGATTCCTCAAGGACCTCGCCGAGGATATGCTGAAAAAAATATTTCCTGCTTTGAATACTGTCATAATCAGTATTAACAGTAGATATCCGCCTGTTCTTAATATGTTGAACCGCTTCATGGGTAAGAAAAAGAATATCGCTTTTCTGCTGGACCATGGTGAGGGCATCCAGGCGGTCATGGAGAATGCCCCGTTCACTGGTAACATATTTTGAAGGGATACGGTTCAATACATATGCAATAACATCATCCCAGTACATATCGGCATGAGGCAGATCCTCTTTCATTTTTGAAAGAACTTCTCCTACGACTGACGCTGCAACATCTTCCATCAGATTGCGTATAGCCATGACCGGCCTCCAGATTTATCGTGTAAAGGTAATATGTAAAACCTCGTCTATTTCTCTGACAAGGTGGAATTTAATCCCCTTTTTAATATAATCCGGCACTTCTCTCAAGTCTTTATCGTTATCCGCCGGCAGCAGTATCTCTTTTATGCCGGCACGCTTTGCGGCAATAATTTTCTCTTTGATACCTCCCACGGGAAGTATCCTTCCGCTCAGCGTCAGCTCCCCTGTCATGGCAAGCCGCTGCTTCGGCGTACGATTGGCAATCAGGGAGTATAATGATGCCGCCATGGTAATACCCGCGGAGGGACCGTCTTTCGGAGTCGCCCCGGCCGGAACATGAAGGTGGATCATTTTATCATTCATGTAGCTTTTGTTCTTTTCATCCTTTGAAAACACATGCTGGATATAGCTGAATGCGATATTCGCCGATTCGCTCATCACGTCCCCAAGCTGACCCGTAAGCTTCAGGGCGCCTCCACCCTTCTGAGAATCAACGCCTATCGATTCAATGACAAGGGTCGCCCCACCGTACTGGGTCCACGCAAGGCCGGTAATAATCCCCGGCTTGGAAATTTTCACCAGCTCATCGTCAGAAAAGTTTTCCGGTCCCAGATAGTCCCGTATCTGTTTATCTGTCAGGTTTACCGCGGGAAGTTTTTTCTTCTTTGACTTCAGCATCGCGGTCTTCCGGCAGATACGCTCAACCTGCCTTTCCAGATTACGGACCCCCGCCTCCCGGCACCACCCGTTTATAATATTCAGAAAGCCTTTCTTGTCAATTTTAACATCCTGTTTTTTAAGGCCGTGCTTTTCAATCTGTTTGGGAAGCAGATACCGTTTCCCTATCTCGTACTTTTCTTCAGTAATATATCCGGAAAGCCTGATAATCTCCATCCTGTCCGCAAGGACCCGCGGGATGGTATCAAGGGTATTTGCGGTTGTAATAAAGAATACATTCGATAAATCAAAAGGCATATCAAGATAATGGTCCCTGAATTCAACATTCTGTTCAGGGTCAAGGACCTCAAGGAGCGCTGACGCGGGGTCACCCTGATAGCTCTGCCCCATTTTATCGATCTCATCGAGCATAAACACAGGGTTCTTCGATTTGCATATCCGGAGCCCCTGAATAATTTTTCCCGGCATGGCCCCCACGTACGTCCTCCGGTGGCCTTTTATCTCCGCTTCGTCCCTCATGCCCCCCAGGGAGGTCCTGAAAAACTTTTTGTTCAGGGATTTCGCAATTGATTTTCCAAGGGAGGTTTTCCCCACTCCCGGAGGCCCCACAAGGCAGATAATAGAGCCCTTTGCGTCGGGTTTGAGTTTCCGGACAGCAAGAAATTCCAGAATCCTCGCCTTCACATCCTCCAGACCGAAATGGTCCCTGTTCAGGATCTTTTCTGAACGTTCAAGGTCCGTTGAATCCTCGGTAAATTTATTCCAGGGAAGAGAAAGCACCGTTTCAATATAGTTACGCGTCAGGGCGTACTCGGATGAGTTCGGATCGACAAAGGCCATCTTCTCGATTTCCTCATCAATCTTGTCCCGCACTTCTCCCTGAAGCTTGAGTTCTTCTACTTTCCGGCGCATTTCCCGGATCTCCCTGCTCCGCTCATCCTCATCAAGACCAAGTTCGCTCCGGATGGCCTTCAGCTGCTCACGGAGAAAAAATTCACGCTGCTGCTTGTCAATTTTTTCATTTATCTGATTCTGGATCTTCTTCTGGACAGAGAGGACTTCCATCTCTTTATTCAGAAGCTGCAGCACTTTCTCAAGGCGCTTCCTGACGTTTATTGTCTCAAGCACCTGCTGATATTCATGCTTCTCAAGGTTCAGGAGTGATGTGACAAAGTCGGCGATCTTTCCCGGTTCCTCAACATTTACCATTGTGAGCTTCATCTCTTCGGTAAAAAGTGGATTGTTATCGGAAAGCATCTTCAGCTGACTCAGCACAGCCCGTGTGAGTGCCTTGCTCTCAATATTTTTTTTGATCGCTTCATCATCAAGATAATCAACATTCGCGATGAGGTGTTTCTTCTCACTCACAGGATCGGCAATCTTAAACCGCTTGATGCTGTTTATCAGCACATTCACGCCGCCGTCAGGGAGATTGATTTTCTTCAGGATTTTCGCCGCGGTGCCGTATTTATAAAGGTCCTTGAACTGGATTTCGTCTGCATCGTCATCCTTCAGCAGTACAAGGCCGATAGTGCGGGTGGAATTAATTACCTTGTCAATAGTATCAGAAAAACGCCCCTGGGAAATAATCAGGGGGGTCACAATTCCCGGAAAAATCGGCCGGAACCGTATTGGAATCACATACAGCTGACCCGGAAGGACCTGGTCAATCGCAATCAGATTGCTTTCCAGCAGGTCAGTATCAATCTGCATTTCGCTGTCAAAAATATCATCAATATTCATAAATATACGCGCCGTTAAATTTTTGATTTAAAGTTCAATGAATGTTGCCGGATGCTGCTGCGATCCGGACGCCGTTGGAGAATACAATTTGATTTCAGTCCCGCTGCACCACTCGTACCTTTAACATACGGCACAATTCCAGCAAAATCAAATGAGATTTGTATTGGATAACAGTGTACAGAAGACGTCAAAGCATTTTTCGCCGGGAAATGGAAAAAAACACCCCCTGTGCTCACGACCTCCTCACACTGATGCCGCTATAACTGAATATTTTCTACCTGAAACCGGATCCGCTGCGTCAGGGTCAATCTCAAGAATCTGCTTCATTACAAAGTCCCTTCCGGTAATACCGGGATGGGGAAGTACAAGGCGGCTGCTCTGCATGACAACATCATCATAAAGAAGCAGGTCGCAGTCAATTGTGCGGGGCCCCTTTGAAACAGAGCGCACCCTTCCAAGCCGTGATTCCGTGTCAAGGAGGCAATCAAGGAGCGCAAGGGGACTGAGTTTTGTTGTGGCCGATATAACCCTGTTCATGAAACGGGGCTGATCAACCAGGTCAACAGGCTCCGTCTCATCGATAGATGAACGCCCGGTCACCGAAAGGAGCCCTGTATCCACAAGCAGTTTCTCCGCCTGTACAATAAAATCCCTTCTGTCTCCGAGGTTTGATCCCAGGCCGATAAACGCCAGAGCCATTACAGGGTCTCCCGGTAGTCAGGTCCCGATAATTCCATAATCCTGCACATTTCCCTGATACGGGAAAGAACCCGTCCCCCGGAGATATCCTTCAACGCCTTTACAGGACTGATATTGGAGGTAAAAATAGTGAACTTCTCAGCCTCATACCGCGCATCAACGAGATTATACAGGGTTTCCTGTTCCCACGTGGAGTCCCGCTGGGTCCCGAAGTCGTCAATGACAAGAATATCCACTTCGGCAAATTCCCGTTCAATGGCGCTGGACGTCCCGTACGTCTCCGATCCTTCAGCAAATGTTGCCCGGAGCCTGTTGAAAAAATTCCGGGATATTTTCACAAAGCGCCCCTCCACGGCATGGTGAATAATCAGCTCCGTGAGAATAATAGTGGAAAGGAGTGTTTTCCCCGTTCCGGGATTCCCCCACAGGTACAGCCCTTTTTTCACATCGGGAAATGAACGGATTATATCATATGCAGCGGATTTTGCCGTATCGGTAAGCTTGTTTCTGGACTCAAACTCGCTGATGAAACGCCATTGATATTTTTTATCAATAGCTGAAGCGGCATAAATTGACTTGATGCGGTCAATTTTCATCCGGGTTTCCCTGCATTCACATTCTTTAATACCGTTATCATAATAAAAATAGGGCTCCTCGCTGTTGCATTTACAACGCGAAAGCACACAGCGCGGGCAGGGAGAAAGCGGCTCTTCTCCTGTTTCCTTATAATAGGGATGACGGATTATTCCGGTATGTTCACAATACGCACAGAATTTTTTCCCTGATTCATTCTGATTATTCATAATTCCCACCGATTTCTATACTTTCCCAAGGCTATCTTCAAGGGGTGTTCCGTGTCAACCATATTCCCTCTGCTCTCACATCAATTGCTCCGGCCTGAAAAAATGCCCCATTCCACGTCCCGGATATACCATCTTTCTGAACTGCTGAAAATTGATCATCTCCGGCCCCGCAGAACAAAAAAACAATTGTAACCCTGCGGAAACCCATGCACTGTGTCCGGACTGATCATCATACCATCAAAAAGGAGTTACACCGTGAAGATATTTGAACACACCTTGAACATATTCGCCGCTTCAGTTATTCTTTTCTTCTTTTTCCCCTGGTTTACCATCGGGAACACCGTATCTTTTTCAGGTGCGACACTTCCACAGGGCGCAAAAAACCTTCACATAATGACCAGCGGCCTGCACACCCCTTTCCCTTCATTGATACTGCTCACATACGTTGTATACCTTGTGCCCATAACAGCATTCATTATCATTGTTACAGACAGCATCGTGAAAGAACGTGAAAAAAGCAGGAACATCAACAGGTTCCTGGCATGCATTCCCCTTGCTGCATGTATTGTATCACTGCTGTATTTCTTCATCACCGGGGGCGCCGGAGCAATGAACAGCATGTCACCGGGAGCGTATCTCACCTGCGCGGCGGCACTTTTCCTCATACCTGCGGCATTCGGGGTTATCCGTACAGGCAGCGACCGGTAACCGGGACTGCAATAAAAAAAGGCCCTGTGATAGCGGGCCTTTTTTTACGCCGGATACATGTACAACGTCACACTACCGGTTAACCCTTTTTTTCATTGCCACCATTGTGGTTACAGGAAGTGTGAGTTTTCCTTTCCCCATAACACTGTCAACAAGTTTCTGCGGCGCACTTCGGTACAGCAGCCTGGCTTCAACATGGAGCTGCCCGCGGACTCCCGGGGGAATGGTAATTGTTTCTTTCAGCGCCTTACCCGGCGGGACCCTGTGGTCAGAGAGAATTTCCCGGGCCTTCGCGATATTGGATACTTTCTTACCGCTGCCGTCGCCGAATACCGTATTAAATATGATTGTATCTTCACCCAGGTAGCCGCTGCTGTCCGGCCGGCCCGTCGCGTACACCACTGTACCGGCGGCATTCTTTACAACGACCTGCAGCCACATCTGCCGCACATCGGTAAGACCAGTCGGCAGATAATGACCCGCACCGGTGTTTTTTACCATGATATAAAGCTTACCCTCGGAGACAGCACTGTCGTCAATGGACAGTTCCGCGGCATTCTGAAGCCGCTCCACAGCCATCTTCGCTTTCACGGTATCACCCTTCATGGCGGGGAAAAAGCTGTTGCCCCCCACAAAATAATGGGTAAAAATATGTTTTCTTTCCGGCCCCCCCACTGAGGCCACCCCCGGATTTTCGGGACGCGCAGTGGATCCCGTTGCCGGTACTCCCGGCCGGTGATACATGTGACACCCCTGGCAGTATATACGCTTTGCGGGATCGCTGGAATTATAAGGGCTCTTTGTCCACTCCTCGTAGGTTGTTTCAAGCTTTGTTCCGAAGGCCACATGCCGCACATCATGACATACACCGCATATCTCAGACTGCGTATGGAACTCCGAAAAAGCTGATTTATGATAGTCCGATTTTGAATCCTTGAACGGTCCGCGTTTTGTACCCGGATTCGCGTCTCCGTGACCGGGATCAAGTTGTATCTTCGCGTTATACACACTGTAGGCCCCTGTTGCGGAGTGACAAAAATCACACTGTATACCCTCCTTCGTGATGGCGGGAATTTTATCCTCCTGCTGTTCATCGGAAGTCCGTTTCGGGAAGCCGCTCACATACCCCATCGGGTTATGGCACACGACACAGTGCTCTGCCTCCTCTATTTCCCCGGAATGGGTAAGCCCCTTCAGTCCGGCAAATGCGACCTGACGGTACAGCGTATCACTCTGAGAGAGATTATGCATGGAATTTTTCCACTGCTCATAGATCGCGTCATGGCACCCTCCGCAGACATCCGGCGCCACAAAACGGGATAGTTCAAAATGCTGCACTTTTGAACACGAAACCATTATCAGCGGATACACAAGGAACAGCGCACCGCAGCAGATCATTCCTGTCAATATAGACTTCTTTGAATTTTTCATGGACCCTCCTTTTATACTATTTCCGCGAAAATACCGATAATACCTCATTTTTCGAAAAATACTTTCTCTCAAAAAATGGTAATTCATTCAAGCCATTTATTAATACTGTTTATTTTATCAATTGAATCATCGATCCAGTCAGTATACGGGAAATCATTGATTACTTTTGAGAACTCCGCCTTCGCGCCGGCAAGTTTCTCACGTAACACGGCAAGGTCCCCCCGGTCACTCCCGTCATTATCACCAAAGTATTCATTGAAGGCGTTCTGCAGCATCACAAAAGCTTTTTTATACTGCACATACGCCGCATCGGTTTTATGTAATGATGACGATCTAATACCAGAATAATAACTATCAGAGAAAAACCTCTCTTTCGCCCCCACGACAACGCTGAGAAAGTCATACCCTTCGTTAATGATTGTCATCCGCATTGCAGCCTCCACGCCCCTGTTTACATCAGGATGGTTAAGCCTGGCAAGGGCGCGGTATGACCGGCTAAGGTCATCGTAACTGAAATCCTCCCCCAATCCGAAAAGAAGGAGAAATTTTTCCAGGCGTTCATGCTCGTTTTCCATCGTCACACTGTATTCTATATTCTCTGCCATGAATCCGTCAACAAAGCCGGATACCCTTTCTACATAAGGAGTGTTTCCCTTTCGTCATAGCGGTTCTGTTTTTCGTAACATAATAATGAGTAAATGCGTATGCATCAATAAAAATTTTTTCCTGATAATTTTATTATTTACAAATAATCAAATTATTATATC
>DAOSYC010000052.1:18480-20460 GCA_035380905.1 Spirochaetota bacterium
GCCCTCGTGTTCGGGCTTCTCGCTGAAGGTACCTCCGAAATCAGTGCCCCCCTTGAATCGTCAGACACCGCTTCATGTATCGAGACGATCCGCCATTTCGGTGCCGGATTCAAGCAGGAGGGGGAATTGTGGAAAGTCGAGGGCACCGGCGGGCACCCCTGTGTCCCCGAAAACATAATCGATGTGGGGAACTCCGGCACGACCCTTTACATCGCCATGGGCATCGCGTCACTTGTGCAGGGGACAACCGTACTTACGGGGGACGGGCAGATACGGAACCGTCCCGCAGAGGGGCTGCTGGGGCCGATCAACGCCCTGGGGGGAACCGCATTTTCCACAAGGAAGAACGGCCGCCCTCCCCTTGTGATTACCGGAACGATGAAAGGCGGTTCCGCTTCAATTGAGGCGGTCACCTCTCAATATCTTACATCACTGCTTATAGCCGCGCCTCTCGCTCCGGGGGATACAACCCTCATGGTACCCCTGCTCCATGAAGTGCCCTATGTAACCATGACGCTCCGGTGGCTGGACATGCTGGGAATTACATACCGCAATACGGACTATCGTGAATTTTTTATACCAGGAAACCAGAAATACCGCTCCTTCCGGTACGCAATACCGGCTGATTTTTCTTCAGCGACTTTTTTCCTTGTGGCGGCAGCTATCTCAGGCACCACACTCACGCTCCAGGGACTTGATATGGAAGACCCCCAGGGAGATAAGGAGGTACTGCATATCCTCCGTGAAATGGGTGCAGACATCACCATACAGGACAGGAACATTACTATACAGGGAGGAACACTGCGGGGAGGCACCTTTGACCTCAACGCGATTCCCGATGCCCTCCCGGCGCTCTCTGTCGCGGGATGTTTTGCTGAAGGAGAAACCAGGCTTATCAATGTCCCCCAGGCGCGCCTGAAGGAAACAGACCGGATATCAGTAATGTATACAGAGCTTACAAAAATGGGAGCAGTCATTGAAGAGCTCCCTGACGGACTTATACTACACCACAGCAGGCTGAAGGGAACTGCCGTTGAGGGTCATGGAGACCATCGCGTGGTCATGGCCCTTGCCGTAGCTGGAACGGCATCTGAAGGTGACACCATTATATCAACCGCCGAGGCCGTATCAGTGACCTTTCCATCATTTTTGAATTTACTGCAGTCCCTTGGCGGAAATATTTCAACAAGCGAGGATTAAGAAATGACAGTACGGGGAATACGGGGAGCAACCACTGTAACAGAAAACACCAGGGACGAAATCATTGAAAAAACAAAGGAACTGCTCGATGTTCTCGTCAAGAAAAACAATTTGAATATTGAAGATATAGCATCTGCCATTTTTTCCGTAACAGACGATGTTACCGCGGAATTTCCCGCCGTTGCGGCCAGGAAAATTGGATGGCTGTATACACCGCTTTTCTGCACAAAAGAAATTCCTGTTCCCGGTTCACTGAACATGTGTATCCGTGTCCTCCTTCATGTAAATAGTACAAAAAAACAGGAGGAAATGATCCACGAATATCTTTATGAAGCGCGAAAGCTGCGGCCGGACCTGGATACCGGCGAGAAGGACCGGTATTATTCATCAGAGAAATAAAATCAGCCCTTCAACAAAAGTTTATAGTTGACATTTCCGGCATCGTGGATAGTTTTGCGATATGTATACATACATAATTGCTTATAATCCCGGATTAATACGTACATATCGCTGTGTAAGACAACTCAATCCAATTATGGAGAAATACCTATGAAAAGAATTCTTTCAGTAACATTCGGACTATTTCTTATATCATCCCTCGCATTCTGTAAAAATGACAATTTCCGTGAACCCGATGTCGTGTGGGTCCCCACTCCTCAGGAAGTCGTGAATAAAATGCTTGAAATGGCCCGTGTTCAGAAGGGAGATGTTCTGTACGATCTCGGTTGCGGCGATGGAAGAATCGTAGTAACAGCCGCCAAGCAGTTCGGCGTCAAGGCA
>DAOSYC010000053.1:0-1536 GCA_035380905.1 Spirochaetota bacterium
GGAATGAAATCATCAGTGACAAGAATTCCTTCCCATTGAAAGGAACGGTTGCCCCCGGCGATGAGCGCTTTTTTTTCATGTGCAGTGAGGGGCCTCACCGCATCACCATAGAGCCTGCTTTTCCCTGCAGCCCCTTTCAGCTCACGAAGGGCGCGTATATGTTCCGACTGTTCAAGGATGCCCTGGGCACAATGTTTCACCTGTACTGACATTCCGGGAAATCTCCTTCACGCATATTCCGCTCTATGCCGATCCATGCCGCCGCGAAGGGCATAGCCCGCATTTCCGCATAGAATACACAGCTTTCCGCATTATGCAATAAATATTTTTTTGGAGAAGGGTTACACGGAGATGTGGTATGCAAATATAATTAAAGAATATACTAATCCTGAATTGTTTCAGAAATCGTAACGATGTGACCGAGGACATTCGGCATGTCCTCCCTGGCGACTTTCCAGATTATTTCAGCATCAATTCCGAAATACCCATGAATCAGCTTGTCCCGCATCCGCGCCATGTCGGACCACGGCACATGGGGATTATCTTCAATCAGGTCAATTGAAAGATTTTTTACGGCTTCACCAATTATCTCAAATTTTCTCACCACAGCACTCAGGGTTTTGTCATCATCAATGAACTGATCAAACGTCATATTATCCGTGAAAGCCAGAATAGATTCTATTGCCTTTATTATATCATGAATATAGAGTAACTGCTTCCTTCTCATATGTAAATGACCTCAGACAATATCTGGTCCCTCAGCTCCGGCCGAATTGCTTTTTCCCTCACGAGGTCAATTTTTCTTTGCAGCAGTTTTTCAAGATATTCTTCCGTCCCGAAAAATTCCCGTAATCCGGGTACTTCAGCAAATTCCACTATCAGGTCCACATCACTCTCACTGTCTTCTTCACCGCGGGCATAGGACCCGAATACACCAATACGGGATACATTGTACGTATCTTTCAGGTATTGTTTGACCGACTGTAACTGCAGTAATATGTTCTCATTCATGTCTGATACTCCCCTGAAACATAGGGTACATCTGATATCTTCAATCAAACACTACATGCCGATATTATTCAATATCTTTTGATTTTTTTTTCATGCATAATTGACGCTGCAATCCGGTTGTCAGATAATTTTCTGAAAAGTCAGCCATAGCGGAAATATCTGCCTCAGGACTCTTCAGTTTTCTCCCGGTACAGCACCAGGACGTTCCCGATGATCGTCACGATTGCGGAAGCGGTTGCATCTGCGATTTCCTGAGAGAGCTCACGCTTCGCCTCCTTGCCGTCAACGAATTTTATCTTGATCAGTTCATGGGAGTTCAGGGCTTCATCTATAGCCTTAATGACTCCTTCATTAACTCCGGCCTTCCCCACCTGAATAACGGGGTGCAGATGGTGGGCCTCTTTTTTCAGTTTTCTGCGCTGTGCGAATGTAAATGTAGTCATGGGATTTTCACTTTCATTGTAATAGTATCGAAACAAAAGACACAACTACCATACCACGGTTCTGAATTCAATCCTAAAATAC
>DAOSYC010000053.1:1636-5018 GCA_035380905.1 Spirochaetota bacterium
TCGAAACAAAAGACACAACTACCATACCACGGTTCTGAATTCAATCCTAAAATACAGCTGTTTATTAATACAGCCCCCGGAAACACCTGCCGATAATAATACATAAATACTTTTTCTGTTTAAAAAACAGTAACTGCAAAAACATGACAAAAAAAGACTATGCGATACAAACAACCTTCTGGGGCGTACGTGGATCAATCCCCACCCCCGGCAGGGAATTCATAAAATACGGCGGCAATACCCCCTGCGTCGAGGTGCGGTGCGGGAATACCATACTGCTTTTTGACGCGGGCACAGGGATACGGGGGTTCGCGGACTCGCTCAGGAAGGAGTTCGGGGAATTACCGCCCGACCTCCACATCCTTATCAGCCATACACACTGGGACCACATACAGGGGTTCCCCTTTTTCGAATACGCGTACATGAAAGGAGTGCGCATCAATCTGTACGGCGGCAATTCCACCTCGGACTTTGACAAGCTGATACTTGACCAGATGCGCCGGGAATACTTCCCCGTGACCCTCTATGAACTTTCCTCCGACCTGCGGTTCCGGACTCTTGAGGACAACCCGTTTCACATTCAGGACGTTGAAATTTACTACACGCATCTCATTCACCCGGCAATGTCCCTGGGGTTCCGGGTGGAGTACCGGGGGAAAGTGTTTGTGTACGCCACAGACAACGAAATACTCTGTGAACCGGAAATGCAGGGCTACAATGAGCGGAACATCGGCTATCTCATACGGAACGCGGATATTCTCGTGGCAGAGTGCCAGTACACCGAAAGTGAATACCGCGGGAAGATAGGCTGGGGCCATTCGTCAATCGATCAGGTCATAAAAATCAGCAACACCTACGGCGTAAAAAACCTTTTCTGCTTTCATCACGATCCCCGGCGGACCGATAAAGAAATCGATACGATGATACGCCGCGGCAGGAAACTCGCGAAGTCCCCGCTCCGGGTGTTCGGCGCGAAAGAGAAAATGACGTTCTGCGTGTAATGGAATGAAAAAGAACTACCGCCTGATACTGTCAACCATCATCGTAGTACTGCTGCTGTTTCCGTTTTTCTATTTCGTGACAATTTATCATCAGAGCTATTCCTTTCTCAGCAACCTCCGGCCGTACGAACCGTATCTTGCCACAAAACTTTTTGACTCCCGGGGTGAACTCATTTCCGAGCTCTACGACGAGAACAGAAGCGTCATAACAATAGACAGGCTCCCGCGGCACGTCCTTGCGGCATTTCTCGTCACGGAGGACCGTGATTTTTTCCGGCATCCCGGATTTGACACAAAGTCTATTTTGAGGGCGATAATAGTTGATGCCCTGAGCGGAGAGCTGCGCCAGGGGGGCTCCACAATCACCCAGCAGCTGGTGAAACGGCTCTATACCAGCGGAGAGAAATCCTTCCGCCGCAAAATCATTGAGCTCCTGATCGCCAGGGAATTTGAACGGCGCTACACCAAGCAGCAGATACTTGAAATGTACCTGAACATGATATACTTCGGCCACGGGGCCCATGGTATAAACTCAGCAGCGCGGTTTTATTTTAACTGCGGAGCGGAAAGCCTGAACCCGTACCAGGCCGCGATCCTGGCCTCCCTCACCACTGCACCCAACAGGAATTCCCCCATCCGGAACCCCGGGATTACCTATGTCCGGAGCCGTGAAATTTTCCGTGAACTGCAGTCCGCGGGATTTACAGGTGACGCATATTCCCGGGAAAAGTTCGACGCCTACTGGAAATCATACCTCGAAGAAATAAAAACCCGTTACGCGAATCTCGGCGTACGGAACTGGAAGAGCGACCTGGCGCCGTATTTCACTGAGCACGTGAGAAAAATACTTATTAAAAAATACGGCCCGGAGAAAGTGTACCGCGGAGGCATGAAGGTATATACAACCATAGACCTCCGGGCACAGAAAACAGCACGCCGCATAATGAAGGAGGGCCTTGCGAGGCAGAACATAATAACCGGCAGCTATAACCGGGGAATTTTCCGGAACTTTGACTACATCTGCAGCGCCCGTTACATGAAAAAAGAAAACACTCCCCGCAGTATGAAACCGGTCATTCTGCAGTTTTACAGGGCCCTGAGCGCCGACATCATTGACAACCTGAACCTCCTGAGCGGGCTTTTCGGCATGGGCAACGTCGAAGAAACCTGTCACGGCTACACGGAAACATACCAGTGGTTCCGGTCCTCCGGAAGGGCGGAAGGGGCCCTTGTGGCGCTGGACCACCACACCGGCGCCATAATCGCCCTCATCGGCGGCAGCGGGTTCCATCAGGGAAACCAGCTGAACCGCGCGACCCAGGCGAAACGGCAGCCGGGCTCCGCCTTCAAAATATTTATTTACGGCGCCGGCATTGTCTCCGGCCTCATCACCGCCGCGACGTCGTTCTTTGACATCAACAACGAGGAGATGGAGCCGGAAATTGACTGGCGCCCCAGAAACTACGACAAGAAATCCCGGGGGCTTGTGCGTGTGCGGAAAGCCATGTACCTCTCCCTGAATACCATACCGGTCCAGGTGTATAATAAAATCAGCGGTAAAAGAATTGTGAAGTACGCGTCACAGCTTATGGGCATCCCGAAACAGCGTTTCGAGGTAGACCCCACCCTCGCCCTGGGGACCACGGAAGTGACCCCCCTGGAGCTGGCACAGGGGGCATCGGTATACGCGAATGGCGGATACAGGGTGGCGCCCTACGGCATTGTCCGCATTGAAGACAGAAAAGGAACGGTATTATTTGATAAGGAAAAAATCCGGAGGAAACAGGGACGCAGGAGGCTTATACCGGAAGGCGCCGCGTTCATTATGACAAGCCTCATGAAAGATGTAGTGGAACGTGGTACCGCGTATTATGCGGTGAAACGGGTCGCGGCATTCCGCCTCCCCGCTGCGGGGAAAACAGGCACGAACACATCCTTCCGGGACGCATGGTTTGTGGGATTTACCGGGAGCCTCACTGCTGTGGTATGGGTGGGGTGCGATATCCCGCGGTTCTCGCTTGGCAACGGACAGAGCGGCGCCGCTGTCGCGGCACCCCTCTGGGGAAGGTTCATGCGGGAAGTGTCCGGTTTCCGTGAACGGGGAAGGTTTCAGTCAATGCCGAAAGACGTTGTACGGAAACGGATATGCAGCATCACGGGAAACATCCAGATACGGGGCTGCCCGGGAATAGAGGAACTGTTCCTGAAAGGCACCGAACCGAGGGAACAATGCAGCGGAGAACACCAGGAAGATGAAACAATCTGACAGAGGGGAGAACTGAACTGACAATGAAGGTATCATGCTCACACTGCAACGCGAATTACAGCCTCACCAGAGAACAGGTATCATCCCTGCACGATGCCACTATGCAGTGCGCCCG
>DAOSYC010000053.1:5118-20393 GCA_035380905.1 Spirochaetota bacterium
GCCTCACCAGAGAACAGGTATCATCCCTGCACGATGCCACTATGCAGTGCGCCCGGTGCGGGCGCCGGATTAAAATTGCCTTCTGCCCGGGATGCGGGGCATCATATTCCATCACCTTTGCAAAAGCAACGGGAAACAGGTACACCCTCACCTGTCAGCGGTGCCGCCGTCCCTTTATTATTGAAATTTCTTCAGTCACAGAAAAAAGCGGTTCCCCGCAGGCAGCTCCCGGGAAACCCGGAAAAGATGCTTCCGGAGGGACACAGAAAACCGGTGAGCCTTTACCGGAAAAAATAACCAAAAGAACCGTACCGCAGAAAGAACCGTTACCAGCAGTCCAGAAACAACAACCCAAAGAACGCGGAGGCGGATTTTCAATTGGCAGCATCCTCAGGACATGCGGCCGCGCTTTTACCCCGCAGCGGCTGATTGTGTCATCGGCAGGGATTGTGCTTCTGCTTCTGTCACTGACAATCTTTGACGCGGCAGTCTCGCCGGTTTTCTCCGGCGCTGTTCAGCAGGGAGGGATGGTATATTCTTTTATCAGTTTCATCCCGGTCATTCTTTTTATTTTTTTCTTTCTCCTGACCGCCACTGCCGTCGCACGGATAACCCTGATGGAAACCGAATACAATGAACGCTGCTCCGCGTTGCGCTCCATGAAGTTTGTGGGGTCGCAGATTGTTCCCATAACCCTGAGCAACATTGTGGTGTTCCTTCTGGCAAACACGCTCCTCATTCTGTTCGGGAAGATCCCCCTCATAGGCCCGGTCTTTTATTCACTGCTGTTTCTTCCGATTTACATAATTTCAGTGGTGTTTATCCTCACCTGCGGTATTGCCCTCTGGTTTTATCCGCCGATACTGGCACTGGAGCGAAAGGGATTTCTCGCAGGGGCCGGGGACCTTGTGACGTTCATAAAAACACATAACCTTACGCTGCTGATGATAATTCCGGTCCTCGCGATCACCTCCACGATACTGTTCACCTTTATCAACATGATCCATCAGGGTGCGCTCCACGTGGCGGTGTCAATGTCAAAAAGCATTCTCCAGAATGACGTATCCCGAGTCTTCACGGCGATACCCTTCAGTTTTCAGAAAATTATCGACTTCCCTTTCATGCTCTCACGGCTCCGCACGGTGGAGTCATTTATCGGTGAACTGATTGTTTCGTATCATGTGGGAGGTATTATACTGGGAGTGGCGCTTTCCGTGATAACGGTCCTCATCTACGCGGCGATGACTTCATTCATCGCCACGATATCGACCTATGTCTTTGTAATTCTCGAAAAAAGGGGGGACGTCGAGGACAGGAAGAAGATTGAGATACTTCTTCTCATAGTCCTTCTCCTTGCAGCGCTGCTGCTCTTTAAGAAGCTGTTTCTGTGAGGTGGAACGGCGGGAAGGGACCCGCCTGCTACCGTTTCCCTTCCGTTTCCTTCAGATACTGCGCATAGTTATCGAGAACACCCTGCTTGTTCCGTTCACCGATTTTTTTATTGCCGATATAGATGCCCCAGGGCTCAAGGTCCCGTGTCACGACGGAACACGCCCCCACCGAAGCCCCTTCGCCGATGGTAACACCGGGAAGCACCACAGAGTTCGCCCCCACCACGGCGAATTTGCCGATCACAACCGGCGCCCTGTAGGGATTTCTGTATTTTTCATCAATCGTGGGATTTCCGAAACCCCAGTCTTTGAAATCGTCAGTGCTCGCGTAAATTTTGCATCCCTGGAAGAGTCCGACAAAATCACCAATTTCAATCACTTCACCGCCGCTCAGAAATACAAAGCTTGCGATGTGAACATTGTTCCCGATTTTAAGCCTCTTATTTGAATAGATAAAGGTATAACTGTCAATAATGATGTTCTTTCCGAATTCGATGTTCGGTAAACCTGTAATTCGGGTAGGTTCAAAAATTGTAACCCCGGGAATTTTGTACTTTCTCATACCATTTCACCTCTGTTGAGAATATATACTTTCAGTAACACCACAATAATTACTGTGTATTCGTATACTGTTGTACAGACCTGATCCTGCCGACAATGAACGTATTCGCTGCCAATCCCATTATATCAATCATTGCTGTACTGATGTACATGGTTTTGATCATTTTGTCAAAAGCTTTTTTCATGTTGCGTTATTTAAAAACACAAATCCCGGTCCGGATTGCCGTTTTTTCACGATAAAAATTATCGCATAATTTTGAATTTTTATTGATATAATATATGTATTAATAATTGAATTTTCCGGAGTATTATGAAAGTATTGCTATAATTAATCTCTAGAGGTAGTATAGTGCCCTTCAGAGACAACCGGAACTATCTTGCTACGCAATTCCTCTTTCCTCTTATGAATTTTCGAATTGTCATACTGGACTGTGTTGCTGCAGAAAGATAATCCCGTTTCCATACCGGAATAGAATACAGTGAAATACCTCAAAACAACGAACAACAGGTGGTTATGAAATTTACAGAATTAGACCTACACGATGACCTCATGAAAGGCATCAAAGAAGCCGGCTTTATAGAGTGCATGCCGGTCCAGGAGGCAACCTATCTCCATGCGTTTCAGGGAAAGGATGTCTCGGTACAGTCACAAACAGGAACAGGGAAAAGCGCAGCATTCCTTGTTTCAATAATGCAGGTGTTCATGAAAGAGCCTGAAAAAAAGCAGAAGGCCCTTATCGTCGCTCCAACGCGGGAGCTCGCGGTTCAGATAGAAAAAGAGGCCCATCTCCTGGGGAAATATCTTCCTCTCAAAATAGGGGTGTTTTACGGCGGTGTCGGATACAATACGCAGGAAAAACTGCTCCGGGACGGTGTCGATATAATCATCGGTACACCGGGGAGGCTTATTGACTTCACCATGTCGGGAAAACTTTCACTGCGAGACCTTTCGGTGTTTGTCATCGATGAAGCTGACAGGCTTTTTGACATGGGATTCCTTCCTGATATAAAAAAACTGTTCCGCAAAATGCCGGACCAGTCACAGCGTCAGACAATGCTTTTCAGCGCGACCCTTGACACCAGGGTAAAAAATATCGCTCACGAATTCATGAATGACCCCGTAGAAATCGAGATTGAACCGGAACAGGTTACCGTGGAAAATATTTTCCAGAAGCTGTACCATGTGGGAAAAAAGGAAAAAATGAGCCTCCTTCTGGGGATACTCAAGAAAACGAATCCGGCAAACGGCATAATTTTCACCAATACCAAACACCGCGCCGTGGAGGTCGCGGAAACATTAAAACGGAACGGGTTTAACGCCACCTACATAATCGGCGACCTCCCGCAGTCAAAAAGACTGCAGGTCATTGAATCCGTCAAAAAAGGGACACTCCCCTTCCTGGTGGCTACGGACGTCGCTGCGCGCGGGCTCCATATCAACGACCTTGAACTTGTCATCAATTACGATCTTCCGGAAAACTGTGAAAATTACGTGCACCGCATCGGGCGGACAGCGCGTGTCGGGAAATCGGGGACAGCCATTTCTCTTGTATGCGAGGAATTTGTCTGGGGACTTGAGGCCATTGAATCATACACAAATGTGAAGATTGAAAGTGATGTTGCCGATGAAGAGCTCTACGAAAAGAACTATATTGTTCCACCAAAGGAACGCCGGGATTCAAGGGGAAGGCCCCAGCGCTCACAGGGAGCACGCCAGGAGCGCGGAGGCGGCGGAAGAAAAGGTCCCGGTCAGCGGTCGGGAGGACGTTCCTACGAACGGGCTGCGGAAGGGGAAGGCGGAAAGAAGCAGCATCCTGCTGAAAAAAGGAAAAGTCAAAAGGCCCCCCGTCAGGGAGCAGCCGCAGCACAGAACCGGGAAGCACAGGAACAGCGGGGGCAGCGGCCGGCATCAAAAAAGAGAAAACCGCAGCAGAACCAGCAACAGCATCAGCGCTCACAAAACTCAAAAAACCGCCGTCCCGGAAAACAGAACCGGCCTGCAGCCGCTGAAGCGCCGCGTAACACTGCAGCACCTCAGCCCGTACAGCAGGCCCCGAAGAAATCAATAGCAAAGAAAGTAATGGGATTTTTCAGCCGGAAGGGAAAAAAAGACCAGAATTAATTCAGGGAAGGAATGAGAGATGAAAAGTCCGGAGATTATTGCAATTGTATTTTTCGTGGTGACAATTCTTGCCAGCAGGTTTCTCAACGAAAAGGCAAACCGCCATCTCGATGAACAGGCCCGCAGCGCCCTGATTGACGTGTTTGCGGGATTCCGGTTTCAGTTTCTCATTCCAATCGTCATTATCATTCTCAGCTTTTTTCTTCTTATTAAGCTGTATCCTGACCTCTACAGAACAATATCACTGGTCTACTTCGGGCTCCTGGTACTGTATATGGTGATCACCAACATTATCACCTTCAGAAAAATGAAGGCCCTGGAGCTTCCCCGGTCCTACACCCGCGCGTTTATTGCCAGCAAAGCGGTCATGTATGCCGGCCTCGGGGTCTTTGTATATTTTGTCGCGATCCAGTCCCTGTAATGTGCTGTTACCGTCTACATCAGGTTTCTAAACCGGTAACAGAGCCATTCAAGGGCATAATTCAGGATTGAACGTTTTTCCCAGTTCTCAAGCCTGTACTCAACACTGACCTCAAGGTCACGAAAAAACACCTCCTCCATGCCCCCTCCGAAGCTCTGGTCCAGTACAATCGCATTCAGTTCAAGGTTTTTTTTAAAGCTCCGTCTGTCAATATTCGAAGATCCCACAGTAGACCATATACCGTCAATGACGGCAGTTTTCGCGTGGAGGACCGTCGGCGAATATTCAAAGACCCTGATCCCGCTTTTCAGGTATTTTTTATACAGATACCGGCTTGCGTGCCGGACAACATTCACATCACTTTTTCCGGGAAGCAGTATTATGACCTCCACCCCCCGTTTCGCGGCGCGGATAAGGGACCGGTAGACTTTCGCGTCAGGGATAAAATAGGCGTTGGTAATAAAGATTGACTGCTGGGCATATTTGATCGCGGACAGATATGATTCCTTGATGGGACGGATATTTTTTCTGGAACTGGAGCTGAGGACCATTACCAGCTTCTTTCCTTTTTCACGGAGAGGAAGAAAATGCTTCCCGCTGTCAACGATGGCCCCGCCGTGACGAAACCAGTTTTCCATGAAAAAAAACTGTATTTCCCGGACCGCAGGCCCTTCAATGCGGAGATGGGAGTCACGCCAGTTGCCCCCGCCATACCGTTCCCCGGCATACTCCATGCCGATATTAATGCCCCCCAGGTAACCGATACGGCCGTCCACCACAAGAATTTTTCTGTGGTCGCGGAAACTGATGTTCCAGAATTTACGCCAGGGGATAAAAGGGTGATACTTTACGACCTCGACACCGCCGGCACGCATGTAGTTAAATATGGCGGGAGACGAAGCGACACACCCCACCGCGTCATACATGAAATTTACCTCTACTCCGGCCTTTGCTTTTTTTACAAGGAGCTCTGCGAACATCCACCCGATGTCATCGCTGTTGAATATGTAGGTTTCAAAATTTATGCTGAGTTTTGCGGACTTTATGGCCCTGACAAATTCCCCGAAACATGTATCACCGTCAGTAATAAGCCTGAGGCTGTTCCCCCCGGAGATACCCCCTATCTTCAGCTTCTTCATCTCCTTCAGAAACCGCGGCAGAAAAAAACGGGACTTCAGGTTCGTCAGGGTTTTGGAGAAATCAACACGGTGCGGATGGTTTTCGGATGATTTCCTCTTTTTCCTCTTATTTTTTTTACGTGATGTCAACCTTTTCCTTTTCTTCAACACCTTCCGGACCGCCGGAATCCTCATTGACATCATCGTGCATTTCAAGGGTCTTGAAATATATCTTCTTTGATTTGAGCCCCACAAAAAGTTTCCTGCAGTTCTCAAAATTCCCCTTCAGTACTTCAGTCGCGAGGGCATCCTCAATTTCATTCTGAATGGTCCGGCGGAGGAACCGGGCGCCGTATTTCTCGTCAAAGCCGTAATCGGAAAGGTACTTCCTCACACTCTTTGAAAACTCAAGTTCAAGGCTCCGGTCTTCAAGTTTTTCATTCACCTCGTCCAGCATGAGGTCAACAATCTTCTTTATGTGGTCCCTGTTCAGTTTGTGAAAATATACCACTTCGTCGAGGCGGTTGATAAATTCAGGGGTAAAAAGCTTCCGCAGTTCATCAAGAACTTTCTCCCTTTCCGCCAGGCTGAAATCATCCGATTCAAGGAAACCCATTTTGCTGCGGTGCTGAAAATCACGGTTCCCAACATTCGATGTCATGATAATCACCGCATCCCTGAAACTGACCACGGTGCCCGCATTGTCCGTCAGTTCACCCTCCTCAAATATCTGCAGCAGTATATTAAAGATATCAGGGTGGGCCTTCTCAATTTCATCGAAAAGGATAACTGAATACGGTTTCCGCTTCACCTTCTCAGTCAGCTGCCCGCCTTCATCATAGCCGATATATCCCGGAGGGGACCCGATAATCTTGGACACGGAATGTTTTTCCATGTATTCCGACATATCGAGGCGGATAAGTGCGGTGTCATCATCGAACATGAATTCCGCGAGGGCCTTCGCGAGCTCGGTCTTACCGACTCCCGTAGGCCCAAGGAAGATAAAGGAACCGATTGGCCTGTTGGCGCTTTTCAGCCCTGTCCTGGACCTCCTGATGGCCCGGCTGATGGAACTGATCGCTTCATCCTGGCCGATAATACGCTCATGGAGTTCCTCTTCCATCCGGAGAAGTTTTGCCGATTCTGATTCCTCCATTTTCTCAACGGGAATGCCGGTCCACTGTGACACAATGAGCGCCACCTGGTCCACATCAACCACAATCTCGTAATCATTTATTTTCTGCTGCCAGTCATTAATCTTGGCAGTGAGGAGGGTCTTCTTTTCGTTGATCAGGTCCCTGATCGCCGCGGCCTGCTCGTATTCCTGCATTTTCACCAGGTCATTTTTCCGCTCGTTCAGAAGGCCAATTTCTTTTTCCAGACTGTCAATATCTTCCGGCTTGTCGCAGTTATCATACCGGGCCTTGGAACCGGCTTCATCAATAATATCAATCGCCTTGTCCGGAAGAAACCGGTCATGGATATATTTGTCCGAGAGAAATACCGCCCGCTCAAGGGCCTCGCCTGTGTACTTTACCTTATGGAACGCTTCATACCTGCTGTGAATGCCCTGAAGAATATCAATGGTTTCCTCCACCGTTGGTTCATCAACGAGGACATGCTGAAACCGGCGCTCAAGGGCGCTGTCCTTTTCAATATACATGCGGTATTCATTCAGGGTAGTGGCGCCGATGCACTGCAGCTCACCCCTGGCAAGAGAGGGCTTGAGCATATTTGCGGCGTCAATGGCCCCTTCAGCGGCACCTGCACCTATTATGGTGTGCAGCTCGTCAATGAAAAGGATCACATCGTCGGAGCTTTTAATTTCCTTCATTATCCTTTTAAGGCGGTCTTCAAATTCACCGCGGTATTTTGTCCCCGCCACAACTGAAGCGATATCAAGCACCATGACCCGCATGTTCTGGAGTGACTCCGGCACCTGTTTTTCACAAATTCTCTGGGCAAGGCCTTCAACAATGGCGGTCTTCCCCACACCGGCTTCACCAATCAGTATGGGATTGTTTTTGGTCTTGCGTGTAAGGATACGGATTACCCGCTCAATTTCATTCTGACGGCCAATCACAGGATCTATCCGTCCGTCCCTTGACAGCTGGGTGAGGTCCTGCGCAAACTCCTCAAGAGAGGGGGTCTTGGTTTTGTCAGATGCCTTTCCTGAATACAGGGGCTGCGACTTCACGCCGAGTATTTTCAGAACCTCATTGCGCACAGTGTTATAGTCAATACCGTTGGCAATAAGGGCGTCCAGCCCCACACAGGTACCGTCCATAAACAGCGCCATCAGGAGGTGCTCTGTCCCGATATAACCGTTTTTCAGTTTACGGGCCTCCTCCTTTGCAAGATCTATGATCCGTGAAAACCGGGCATTTATCGGCACATTGCCGAGAATTATGGTGGATCCTGATTTTCTTACCGCCACCTCAATATTCCGCCGAAGGAGGTCAAAATTTATTTTCAATATTTTTAATATTCTCGCAGCTACGGAGTCTTCATCCTTGAGAAGAGCAAGCATTACATGCTCAGGGCCCAGGGAATCTGAGCCGAGACGCCTCCCCTCGGACTGTGCGTACACTTCAAGGACTTTCCGCGATCTCTTGGTAAAATCAAACATTTCCATACTGATTCATTACTCCAATATCTGTTTTAAATAGTCCGCCCTGAACACATCACACTCATCTGAACTCACAAATGCCTTTCCCGCGATGCGCTGCAGATGAGACCACTGCATATTAACCATTAAATCATTAATTTTGTATAAATCAATATTTTTTATGTACGATAACACGACACCGAGCCTGATGTGAGACAGGTGATTAATTGATTCAATATAGCTGATGCTCCTGCTGTATTTCAATATCCCGTATGAACGCCATACGATATTTTCCACGGCATAGCCGGAGTTACCCAGTATCGCGTCCCTTCTTTCGTCTTCCATGTCTATGAGGGTCCTTGCTGCTTCATCGACACGCTCAATTATATCAACCTCTGAAACACCAAGGGAGGTCTGATTGGCGATGATAAACATGTTTCCCACAGTATCAGTACCCTCTCCCACAACTCCCTTTATATCAATTTTCTTCTCCCTGAGCCGCTTCACCGCGTCCAGGACCATGTTTGCCAGGGAAATGAGGGGGAGGTGCAGCATCACTGAAGCCTTCAGCGCTGTGCCGATATTTGAAGGACAGGCGGTAAGGTAGCCGAACTCATTTGACCAGGCATAAGCCACAAACCTGTTCAGCTCATTGTCAATCCTGTCAGCCAGACGGTATGCTTTCATAAGCTGAAACCCCGGCTCTATCACCTGGATACGGAAATGGTCCTCCTCGTTGACCATGACCACAAATTCCTCATCATTGTCAACGACCGCAAGGCCGTACTGTGCGGATTCCAGCTCGCTGGTGATAAGGTTCCTTTCACGAAGGAAGCGCCTGTCATCATCTGCAAATGAATGCACATCAAGGATACGAACATTGTCCCGGAATATTGACTCTGACGCGAACCGCTCAATGATGGAATGAATAAGGGAAAATTCTGTGCGGCTCTGACGGTGAGGAAAATTCAATGATGGTATATTTCTTGCGAGGCGCACCCGTGTTGAGAGCACAATGTCGCCCGAAGGACCTTTATGTGACCAGAATCCTTTTTTCTGTAGAAGTTCTTCGAACATTGCTACTGCTTCCTTCCATTAGCTACTTCGATCTCCTTTATTCTATCACGCAGCACCGCCGCATCCTCATACCTCTCTTCCGATACCGCGTCATCGAGCATTTTCTGCAGTTCCTGCCTGGACACGCGTTCCTGTTCTCCGGGGCCGTCATTTTCGAGGAGGCACGTATCTCCCTCCTCTATTTCAACATAATTGCATGGCACTTTCCCTACATGTCGAATACTGTCATGATAGCTTTTCACTACAGAATCAATTCCCTGCTTGAGATACCTGTAGCAATGAGGACATCCCAGCTTTCCCGCCTTTTTATAATCAACAAAGGATATTCCGCAATGCATGCACATGTTTGTATCGACGACATCACCGGCATCATCAAGATCAAGAAATGAAAGCATGTCGGGAACCGACAGTGAGAAGTTTGAAAACTTTGAGTTCACACCTATTATCCGGGCACACTCCTCGCAGAGGTGAAATTCTGATTTCACATTTTTTATAATTTCAGTGAGATGAATCGTCGCATCTCTCTTTTTACACCGTTCACACTTCATACTGCTCTCTCAACTCTACACATGGTATCCACTTGTAATATGCAGATTCTTCTTCCGTGAAAATACAAAAAATCATGATTTTTTCAAAAAAAATTTTTTTCTACAGAAAAAAAACTCATGCAATACCGTCATTATACCCTGTTTTATAAATAAAACAACGAATTTCCACGTTACACAACTTCAATTTAAGGTACACGTATAAACAGTGAAGTGTCAAGAAAAATAAAGGTCAGATAAACTGGCGGATTAGGGAACTTGTTTTTGAAGCCTTTTCATAGCCTTCAGGAATTTCAATCGTGGAGCCGGTCAGCGCCGCGTAGGGAAGGATTTCACGGAGCACTGATTCGGGGAGCATTTTTTTTATGCGGAAATTGTTGCACCGGTGCGTTATTTCATTCATTGCCGCGTCAACAAATTCCTCATGAAACACCATGTTCCCATCGCCGTCATGGACAGGGACCATATGGGAAATCACCATGGGTACAAGGGATGTGCCGTAGTACACTTCAATTATATTGCCGGGGCCGTCGGCATCAACAATCTGCATAATGGAGATTGAACCTTCCGGAACACCGGTCTTTTCCTTCAGCGCGGATTTCTCCTTTTCGGCGTGGATGGTGTCCAGGCCCGATATGTAAATTCTCGCACCGATGATGCCGGTAATATCGACCCGCCCGGAAATGTCAAATTTTATCTTCTCCGCAGGATATACCCTGCTCTCCAGCTCTCCCCCCAGGGAGCCGGTAAAGCCGAATCGACGCAGATTACAGCTTGCAAAAAATCCCATCTTCTCCAGAATTTCAAGAAGCGTTTCCTTCATAAAACTTGTGGGATATGAAAGACCTGAATGAGTCACCCCGCGGATCTCCAGCTTTGAGCGGAACTCCTGCGCCGAGAGGACAGGCAGCAGGAGCAGCAGCACTTCAATTGCCGATGACTGCTGGTGTGTGGCAAACCTGAAATTCCCGAAGCGCCCCGGTGCGGGAGCACAGAGGACATCATCACCCTCCACGGAGAGAGAACCGAATGCCGCCTCATGAAAAATATTCTCGAAATCCGACATGAGCCCCCGGAAATCCGGGTTCTCCATGAGCCATGAAAATCCCCCCGTAATACGGCACGGCTTTCCCGTATACAGGGAAAGGGACAGTGACTGGCGGATCATGAGCCAGTCAAGTTGTTCTTTCTCCAGGGTGATCATTGCATGTATTTTTTCAGGGCCTCAGGGATCGCGATGGTGCCGTCTTCCTGCTGATAGTTTTCCATGACCGCCGCGAGTGTCCTGCCGGCGGCAAGGCCGGAACCGTTCAGGGTATGAAGGAACGACGGCCGCTGCCCCTTCTCCGCGCGGTAACGGATCTTCGCGCGCCGAGCCTGGTAGTCGAGAAAATTCGAGCAGGATGATATTTCCACATACCGGTCAAGGCCGGGCATCCAGACCTCGATGTCATAGGTCTTCGCCGAGGATGCCGAGGTGTCCCCGCTGCAGAGAAGCAGGACCCGGTAATGCAGGTTCAGGCGTTTGAGCACCTCCTCCGCGTTCGCAGTAAGTTTTTCAAGTTCATCAAATGAGGTTTCCGGCTCAACAAACTTCACCAGCTCCACCTTCTGGAACTGGTGCACCCGGATAAGGCCCCGTGTATCGCGGCCGGCGGAACCGGCCTCACGCCGGAAACAGGAGGACTGCATTGTAATATAAACCGGGAGGTCCTCTTTCTCAAGTATCTCGTCACGGTACAGGTTGGTAAGGGTCACTTCCGCCGTGGGGATCAGGGACAGACCGTCGCGGTCAATACGGTAATATTCATCCTGGAATTTCGGATACTGTCCTGTACCGGTCATACTTTCATCGTTAACAATAAAAGGGCCGAAGGTCTCGGTGTACCCGTGTTCTTCAGTGTGAAGGTCCACCATAAAATTTATTATTGAACGTTCCATCCGCGCCGCAAGGCCCCGGTACACATAAAACCTCGTACCCGCGAGTTTCACCCCGCGCTCAAAATCAAGGATTCCCAGTTCTGTCCCGATCTCGTAATGGGGCCTCGGCTGAAAACTGAACGAGGGTTTCCCGCCCCATTCCCGCACGACCAGGTTATCGCTCTCGTCCTTTCCAACCGGCACGGAGCTGTCGAGGATGTTGGGGAGGGAGAGCGCCATGTCCTCGAACCGCGCGTTCACGGATTCGAGCTGCCCCTCCAGTTCCTTAATGGACTCGTTGACGCGCTGCACTTCCTGCATTATTTCCGACGCGTCCCCGCCCTTCGATTTCAGCTTCCCTATCTCCTTTGAGACACGGTTCCTTGTCTCCCGGAGTTCATCAGATTTCGAAATTATTGTGCGCCGTTCATTGTCAATGGCCCCCAGCAGGTCAAGGTCAACAACCCCCTCCATGTTGCGGTTTTTCAATACATTCCGGATGAGTTCCGGTTCTTCTCGTATCAGTTTTGGATCAAGCATTCTCTACTCCTGTTTTCATATGAACAATTTTCATGGAACAATGCCGCGCAATGAATCCATAGAATATCTGTCTCTCGAAAAATTTTGTCAAGAAAGATTGCAGAAGTCACAGGAAACAAAACAGGCCGCAGTGTTGCCACTGCGGCCCGCATAGTCTGCAAATTACACGAAACACAAAGACTACGGCGTAAACATGAATACCGGCGGCTTCAGGTATTTCATGTCTTCATTTTCCATTTTGTCAGTGATGTGCTTGAATGTGCGTTTCTTCATTTCAACAAGCGTCTGACGGGGTTTATTAAAGGTCTTTGCGTAGGCAATCGCTTCCTGCAGGGTCTCCTCAGGACCGTCGCATGCCTTGCGGATAATGTTGTGCTGCGCCAGTTCCTCGGCGCCTACTCTCCGTCCGGACCATTTCATATCCAGGAAGAAATGATACGGCATCGCCTTGCGTACCCACTCGATCATTGACGGGGTAAACTGAATGTGGATATCAACCTCGGGAAAGCACATGTAACCCCTGTCCTTTCTCATGAACCTGAAATCGCAGGCGCATGCAAGCATCGCCCCGTTACCGAACGCATGACCGGTAATCGCAGCAATAGTGGGAAACGGCGCCATCAGGACAAACCTGAAGACATCGTTATTCCGGATAAGCCATTTGCTGATACCTTCGAGATCGTTTTTCTCCATCATCGGTCCCATCCAGGCAAGGTCAACACCAAGGTTCCAGTTTTTCGGGTCGCTGGATGTAATAACAAGGGACTTGACCTCTTCGTCAGCCACCATTTCATCAAAAGCTGTCATCATCGCTTCTGACCAGTCGGGATTATGCCTGTTTTCACCGTTGTTCATGGTAAGTATGGCAACAGTTTCATCCTTTTTCCATTCTACAATAGCCATGTAGAGCCTCCTTAAAGAAGTAAATATAAGTTTGTTACGGGTAATTATTTTTTAACGCCGGAACCACCGGCGGAGAAGGAATAAATATGTGAATATATAATCCGCGTGTTCTCCCTGCTATATAATTATACAATCCATGACCACGAAAAAAATCAACTGAAATTTGCATGTAACAAATAATTAATATCAACACATCAATATAACGCAATCATAAATTTTTTTTTACTCACACGGGTCGATACAGCTCCGCGCAGGGAACTCTCCCTACCTGCCGCACAGGACCTCACGCAGAAAATCACGGTCATGCTCCCAGAACCAGAGGAGCAGATACTTGTTCGGATGCGCGCGAAACTGCGTCCTGTAGAAACTCCTTTCCTGTTCCCTGTCCCATATACCCAGACCCTCACGCTTCGCCCCGGCCTCATATTCCAGAAACTCCCGGTGCCGTGAACAGGGACTTTTGCGGTATACCCGGGCAAGGCCGTTTTTCAGGAGCAGCGCGCATATATCGTCACCACCGCGGAATACATAGGCCAGAACGCGGCCATGGCGGTCTTTGGAATAAGTCCTTCCGTCTGAGATGGTTTTCAGGACTACGTTCTTTCTGCTCAGCTCCCTTTTGGCGAACAGTGACGCCCTGTCACCGAGGTATTCCGTGTACCCATACCTCCTCTTGTATGACTCAGGGGTATCCACCCCGAGGAACCGAACCACTACCTTTTTCCCGTCATCAAGCTGCACCTTTATTGTGTCCCCGTCATAGACCCGGAGAACCCGTCCATGTAAAGTAATCTCTCCGGAGAAAAGCGGTTCCACGGTACCGGCAAGAACAAGCAGAACAAAAACCGGAACATAGAAATACCGCTTCACAAAGGACACTGCATTCTCACATTTCATACTGTAATCCCGGAACCTCTTATCTTCGTGACTACATCATCACGGGAAAGACTGTGACGCAATGACATTTTTTTATTTTTTCAGAGACCGCTAAAAAACGAACGGAGTGTGATGGTACAGGCAGATATACGCTCCATCAGGACAACGGGCTTCAGCCCGTTGGAATTTCATGGGAGGAACGGTATAATTTCGGCGCCGCAACTACATGGGGATAAAGCCGCCCTGTTCTCTGATGAAGAAAGAACACGGATTCATGTACTGTGGAACTATCATCCGAATACTGATAAACAGTAATGGTATGGGATAATAAAGGTATTGTGTGACAGGAACATCAGGGAGGAAAAAAATAATGTGGTCAGGGACGGAATCGAACCGCCGACACGGGGATTTTCAGTCCCCTGCTCTACCGACTGAGCTACCTGACCACTTAAGAACTCATGCATTAAAAATTTTTGCCCCGGAAAAGTCAATAATAAAAATCAATATATTATCAAAAAATCGCTGCGACATAACACCGCACACCTTTTTTTATTGAAAAAAATAAAAACCCACGGCATCCTGCTGGAATGAATACCATTTTCCGCACATTCGTGATCCCGTTCCTCCTTGCGGCAACGGGCTCCCTGACTGCCGCAGACTGGGAGTACTTCTACCGGAGGGGGACCGTGCAGTACAACGCGCGTCTCTATAAATTCGCCCTTGAGGATTACTCACGGGCCCTGGAAATAAACCCGAAACTCAATGAGGCGGCAAACAAAATTGCCGACATATACATGCTGAAAAAAGATGTACTGAAGGCCTTCAGATATTACAAAAAATCCCTGAAAATATCAGACGCCCAGCCGGAGATTCACCTGAAAGCAGGCAATCTTCACGAGTACTTCTATCAGTCAGGAAAGGCATTCATCCATTTTAAAAAGGCGGCCGCCCTTGACCCTTCACTGGCACCCGCGCACCTGAAACTGGTTCCCTATTACATCCGTAACGGTGAGAAGAAACAGGCGGAATACCATCTGCAGCAAAGCTACTCACTGTGCAGAGATAAAAGCATTCCTTTTATCAAAGACGCGGAAAAGTCGGAAAAAGCCGGTGAACCCGGGAAAGCGGAAGCCCTGTACCGGAAAGCCCTTGAAATTAATCCCGCGGACATTGAACTGTATTTCAGGCTCACC
>DAOSYC010000054.1:0-3065 GCA_035380905.1 Spirochaetota bacterium
CAATTTCCCTGCTCAGATCTGTGCAGAAACCTGTCGGGCTTCCGCTGCTGTCCAGGAAGCTGTAGGGAGGAAAATCATAGTCTCCGCCGACTATTACTATGCGGTTACGTGGTAATGATTTCGTTTGTGCGGCATACACCGCAGTAACCGGCACTAAAAGTTCTGCAGCCGCAAGGGTACACAGCACTACCTTCCCCATAGCATATACGCTATAATGAAAGAAATGTTGCAATGCATTCATGGTATTAGTTCCTGCAATCCACTTTTATCTATAAACGTTACACAGTATACTCCATAAATTCTATTATGACAATTATTAATTGTCTCTTTTTCCAGTGAGACAATATCAGGCACAGCAATTCAAAGTATACGATGACCACTTCGGGGATATAAAAGCATACCCGGATTTGTTTTCCGGGTATGCAAACAACGACACAAAGGAATGGCTGCTTCCCTAAAACTCTTCAAATCCTTCATTTTCAAAAACTCCCCCTGTGCCTGCACCTGCAGCGGGAGCATGATGGATAATTCCCGATGTATTCTTTTCCCGGGGTTTATTTTTTCCGTTTCCATTTCCGTTCGCAGTTTTTCCCCTGATGGTACCTGCACCGGATCCCATTCTGTTGTCCGCAATGGCATGGGATGACTGCAGTTTGAATTTCCCTGTCATCTCCAGCAGCTCCCGCGCCTGGTTTGTCATCTCCTCGCTTGCAGCGGCAGTTTCTTCAACAAGAGAGGCATTCTGCTGTGTCATCTGATCAAGGTCCGCGACGGCAATATTGATCTGATCCATCCCCCTGTTCTGCTCCTCGCTTGCGGCGGCAATTTCATGTATCATTCCGCCGACCTCTGTGACAGAATGTATAATCTCTTTCAGCGCCTCACCGCTCCTGTTGACAAAGGTGGTCCCGTTTTCCACTTTCTGCTGGGTATCTTCAATGAGCTGCGAAATTTCCTTTGCCGCAGTACCGGAACGCTGTGCAAGGTTCCGAACTTCCCCGGCAACAACGGCAAAACCGCGCCCCATTTCCCCGGCCCGCGCCGCTTCAACAGCAGCGTTCAGGGCAAGGAGGTTCGTTTGAAACGCGATATCGTTGATAACAGTAATAATGTCGCCGATCTTTTTACTCGATTCACTGATCTGATTGATTGACTGGACCGCTGTATCCACAAGACCGCTGCTTTCCGTTGCAAGCTTTGAGGTTTTATTCGAGAGGGTATTTGCTTCCACCGCATTGTTCCCGCTGTTTTTTACCGTAACCGTGGCTTCCTCTATTGTGGCAGCAATTTCCTCCAGTGAAGAAGCCTGCTCGGAAGTGCGCTGGGAAAGGTTCTGGTTACCAGCCGATATCTGTTCCACCGCCTGTCCCAGGTTCTGGGAGCCTTCAACCACATAGCTTATCATCTCATGGAGATTATCAATAAACTTGTTGTACCATGCGGCCAGGGTCAGCACTTCGTTTTTGTTCACCATCTTGTACACTTCACACACTGCACATGATGAATACTCCTTTGTGAGAATTTTCGGGCAGTGTATCTCTTTCCCGAATTGCGGGGCATAGCTTCCTACATCGAACCAGCATAACACGGAGTCCCTGCCATAATCGGGGCAGGATTTCTTTCCGCAATTCATCACCTGTGAGCAATTCACGTTTTTCAGCGGATACCGTACAGTGAGATCACCAAAAGCCGCTTTTGTGAAATATTCGTTAAACGGTTTCAGAAGCTCAAGTACCCCCAACGCCCTGAATGACAGAAACAGGACAAATATTCCCACCAGAACTCCCGCAATAACTGCTGCAGTCATGGCGATATTTATATTTTCAATATATGAGGCGCTATGCTGCGCAAGACCTTCATTAACATGATCAATCATACCATTGATCTCAAAAATGATTTTTTTTACATCACCAAGATATTTCTGTGTAGCTCCGGTATACACTGATTCCGCTTCCGCACGATTTCCATTTTTCATGAGCCCCGCAATAGTACCGGCAGTTTTGTGAAGTTCCATATGAGGATGATCAATACTTTTGAGTTTACTTTGCATGTTCCCCGGCAGCATTCTGAATTCGTTTGACTGAATATAACTGTAATACCATTTACCGAGCTTACACTGTGTATGGTCTGTCTGAATGTCAGCATCAGCATTATGATATACGATATCGGAAAGCTGTTTGTCCCAGTTGAGGTGATCAATTATCCTCGAAAGGAATTCACCTTTCATTGTCATCCCCTGCGATTGGGACTGATGGAGGGAATTGATTGTTTTCGTTGAAACCATAAGCATTGTTCCAAGGATACCGCAGACTGCCAGCAGAACAACAAGGGAGCCTGTTACTTTCGTTCTTGTTTTCATGACATACTTCTCCTGTGTTACGAAAATAAATCCTGCATGCTACAAACCGGGAATTGGACACCTGCAAATTTTCTGAAGATTTTCAGAATAGACGTTCTGTGAAGAGCGTGAATGGTATAGTAAATATAGCGGAATGGCGGGATTTATCAATAGTACAAAAACCTATTTTCACTACAGTGTTTGTCCTATTGATGATTCTGACATTTTAAAAGGCACCTGTAGGTATCACCGGTTATTCCCGGTATTGATAGAGATACAAGACAGGAATATACAGATGCACATTCCTGTCTTGTAAAACATCATACATTAAACAAAACACATTCTGTTCCCGTTATTCAAAGGCAATCAATTCATCTGACTTCTGAAGTGTTTGATAATTCAATCCGGTTGATGAAGGATCAATCTCATGAAGTGAACTATTCTCATATTTCAGCACGCGAATTTTTTTCCCGTTGAACCCATTGTCAAATGGCATCTTCCCCATGAAGGACCCGTCATTGAATTTGTCCGGGAAAAAAACAAGGAAAGAATCACGTATATAGTGCCCCTGCTGCCCGATACTATTGATACTGAAAACCTCACGGCAGCCATTGCCTGCAAGTGTATAGAGTGAATATCTGTATTCACTGTCAACTGCCGGGTACGGTACAAATATTTCCTTTGTTCCGTCCCTGTCAAGGTCAACAAGTTTCGGTTCAGGTTCCCA
>DAOSYC010000054.1:3165-11776 GCA_035380905.1 Spirochaetota bacterium
AAAGAAATCAGTGAGATGATCAACGTGCTTCGCGGAAATCCAGCCGTTTATACTTCCGGTGCATTCAAGAAAATCCTTGAACGTATCCTCAACGCGGTAAAACAGGTCAGTTCCAATTGTCGCCTTTTCCACAACGGGGGCACATTCGCCCTTTTTCGGGTACCGTGAGAGGTCATGATTGCACCTGGCGGGATCACTTTCCGTAACCTCCGGCGCATCCTTCCCGGGAGAACTGGTAAATCTCGGATCGCCCTTTACCCGTATCCATCCGCTGCAGGGTTCAATCTTCGCGTTCCGGAGGGCCATCAGGCTTTCTCTGGTGCCCGGGGTGATATAATTCCCGAAACAGAACCCCTTCTTTCCGTCCTGTGATTCAATCTGGTACCACACATTAAGTCGGTCTTCCATTACTTCGGACCGTTTGCCCCTTGCAAGGACCTTGACGATATCACCCCGCTTTATCGAAAACAGGACCCTGGCCTCATTGGATGTTGAGGGTGCCTGCCTTACACGGAGGGAAGCCGTTGTGACCATGGCAAGGCTGTTTGCCTCACCGGGTGTAAACACATCAAATCCGTAGCCGTCCTGTTCAAGAAACCCTTCAGTATTTCCATAATTCACTTTCCAGTATACACGGCCCGGTCCCTGCTCTGTACCCAGCACCGTAAGGACCTCATATTTTTTCGGAGACGTCAATTGCCGGCTTAAAAAATCGGGACTGTCAAAAACCTTTACCCCGTCAGAGATGGCCATAATAAACACCCCCGACGCATCCTGGGATTTTTTACAGTATAAAGAGAATAATATCACGGTACTGACAAACAGAAATAATGGTTTTGATTTTTTCATTGCTCCCCCCTTTTATTCTGAGTATCCTATAATAAAACTAACTGCATCAAATTTCAATTCAAAATTTACCATCAATACGATTCGCAATTCACCAATTCTTATTGACGAAAGCCAGGCAAGTGGTTATAATGTGACCTCTATTGTTGGGGGTGATATCGATGGGGAATTCCCGTTATACAAAAATTAAAGCAAGTGTTATTGTTCCCATCGTTTTTTCACTAATCACAATCATTACGGGCTGCACAGAGGGCCCGCGACTTGACCTCTCCCGGGAGTGGCGAATGAAGAAGACCGATGACAACTCCCGGAAATATGCCGCATTGGACTACAATGACACCTCCTGGAATTCAATAAACCTCCCGAGAATCCTTTCCCCGGAAAGAGCCAGAAGTATTTTCTGGCTCAGAAAAACTTTCACGGTCCCTGTTGACTATAAGGACAAAGACCTTGCTCTGAACCTTGGAAAGATATGGGAGGCAGATGAAATTTATATCAACGGTATCCGGATGGGTTCCCATGGGGGATGGTTCCCGGAATACTTCGGCCTGTGGAACTTTCACCGGTCCATCCCACTTCCGGAGAACATTCTCCGTTTCGGGGAACAGAACGTGATCGCGCTGAGGGTCCTCACTAATCATATTTCGATGTTTGACGGCAGGCCCTTCATTTCCGATTCTGAAACAGTCCGCATCCATACGTTTTTCAAGCGTTTCTGGGCGGAGTACATTGTTATCGCCCTGACAGTGCTGGCAATTTTCCTCGGAATCATGTCCCTGGTGCAGTATCTTCTGTACCGGAAATACAAGGTACCGCTGCTCTATGGGGTATGTGTGTTTATGCTGGCACTGATGTCAGTGCAATACTATCTTCCTGATCTTAGTATTATATCATTTTCAATCAAGGATAATATTTATTATGCGATTCTTGTTGTTGTAACAATCGGGGTTTACTTTCTTCTCGAACTTATTCTAGAAATACGAATTAAAGTTGTGGAATACATCAGTATTATTTTAGGGACAGCCTGCATACTGCTGGCACTTACGGCAACGGTGGATGATCCTGTTCAGAAATGGCGTGTTAATATTATATTTTCTCTTTCAATCCTGGCAGAAGTAATGTGGGCCGGAGTTATTGTGAAATCACTGATGCATAGAAGAACAATGAAAGAGGTAGTTCTGGGTTTAGGCTTTATGATATTTATAACATCTACATTTCATGATATGCTGATGATGATGCAGATAATAATACCTGAAACGTTTATCTCGCCAATCGGTTTTCATATTATGCTTATATGTATTGGTATTGCTTTGAGTTTCAGGACTTCAGAAATACTCCGCAGCGATGAACTGAAAAGATATTTGCCGGCACAACTTGTGGAGTCCATCCTGAAGGGGACCCAGCGGGTGGAATATGAAAACGAACGGCGGAAGCTGACGATATTTTTCTCCGACCTGAAGGGATTCACCGAAACAACGGACAGCCTCGAAGCGGAGGAACTCACCGCCATGCTGAACGAGTATCTTACCGAAATGACTGCAATTGCCGACAGGTACAGCGGCACCATCGATAAATTTGTCGGGGACGCAGTGATGATATTTTTCGGCGCTCCTGACAGGACTGACGACCGGGACCAGGCGCTCCGGTGTGTCAGGATGGCGATAGACATGCAGCGGAGGATGAAAGAGCTCCAGTCCAAATGGTTCGATGAAGGGATCGAATATCCCCTCTCCATGCGGGTCGGTATCAATACCGGCGTTGCCGCTGTGGGAAACTTCGGCGCGGAGAATCGCCTCTCCTACACCGCAATCGGCGGCCAGGTAAACCTCGCGGCACGCCTTGAGGCGCAGTGTGAACCGGGGGATATCCTCATCAGCCATTCCACCTATTCCCTGGTGAAGGAGGAAATCCCATGTGAAGAAAGGGGGAAGATCACCGTGAAGGGAATTCACCGTGAAGTGCTCACCTACAGGGTTGCTGAAATATAATTTCCCTTTATGCAATACAACCGATTATAAGGAAAGACATGTGATACGGTCAGGCCGGGTTCTATTATCAGCCCCGGGAAAACGGATATTGTGATGCAGTATAATATTTTGAAAAAGCAGACTTTTTTATGATACATACAAAAGCGCCCCCGCAAACAGGGGGCGCTTTGAGTACAGTATCTTTTCTATTTCGATGTTCAATGACAGGAGGTTATTTTTCCCTCGGATAGGGCCATGCCATGATGCCGCCTTCCATGACCTTCACGTTGGTCCAGCCGTTTCCTTCAAGGATACGTGCCGCTTCATAACCCCGAAGTGATATTTTACAGTAGCAGATAATCTCCGCGTTTTTGTCTTCAGGGAGTTCATTGAGCCGCTTCCTCAGGGCCCCGAGCGGTATAAGGTGTTCTCCGATACCGAGGCGCATCATTTCATATTCGTCCGGACCTCTCGCATCGAGAAGATACACCTTCTCCCCTGCATCAGCTTTCTTCTTCACCTCCGCGGTGGAAATTCCTTTCATCCGTCCCTTCATCTTGTTCTGGATGATATGGGCCGCAGCGATGGAGTGGTCGATTGCAAGAGAGAACGGCGGCGCGTATGGGAGGTCTGCGTTCACCATGTCCTCAACGGTAAGGCCCCCCTTGATTGCAGTTGCCCAGATCGCGATCTGTTTGCTGACATCGCCGGGACCGATACACTGGGCGCCGAGGATTTTCCCTGATTTTTTATCGGCAACCAGCTTGGTTACCAGGAGCAGCCCCTCCATAAAGCCGGGCTTGTCTGGACTCGCGTTGATGACTGTTTCAATGTCGCTGTACCCCGCGGCACGGGCATTTTTCTCTGAGAGTCCCGTTGCTCCGGCACCGTACTCGAAAACCTTGCATATACCGGTCTGAATTGTGCCGGGGAATGTCACAGAATTTCCCTGCATTGCATTTTCTCCGGCAACCCGCCCTTCAAGGTTCGCAAGGTCGCCGTAGGGGGCATGGACTTTTTTGCCGGTTATAAGATTCTTTATTTCTACGCAGTCCCCCGCAGCATAAATGTCCGGGTCAGAAGTCTGCATATATTCATTTACAATAATTGCGCCGGTATCCCCGGTTGAAAGCCCCGCGTCCTTCGCCAGTGCGGAATTTGGCGTTACGCCGATTGCCACCACTGCCAGTTCGCAGGGGAGTTCGGTGCCGTTACTGAGCTTGACCCCGGTGAGCTTTCCGTTTTCTCCGAGAAACTCCGCGACACCATTGTCGGTAATAACATTGGCGTTATTGCTGCGGACATGATTTTCCACAAGCTTCGCCATCTCCCAGTCCAGGAACGTCAGGAGCTGCGGGAGAAGCTCTATGACGGTAATTTCTATTCCCGCAAGCTGCAGCGCCTCGCAGGTCTCAATACCGATAAGTCCGCCACCTATAACGACGGCTTTTTTTATCTTCTTTTCATCACGGATTTTTCTCAGGTAGTCAGCATCCTGCATGGACTGCAGAGTTGTAATACCATCAAGGTCAATGCCGGGAATCGGAGGTTTTTTGGGAATTGAACCCGTTGTGATAATGAGCTTATCATAGGGAAGCGATTCCTCATTTCCTGTTTTCAGGTTCTTTGCGGTCACGGTTTTCCCTTTCGGATCAATTTTCGTTACCTCAGTTCCGGTTTTTGCCACAATACCCTTCGCGTTAAGATAAAACAACGGGTCCCGTGTCACACCGGTGGGGGTACAGAGAAGCATGTTCCTGTCGTCAAAAAAACCTCCCACATAATACGGATACCCGCAGGATGCCATTGAAAGGTCCGGTGCTTTCTGCAGTATTGTTATGTCTGCATGCTCATCCATTCTGCGTGCCTTTGCCGCAGCTTTCGGTCCCGCCGCGGAACCGCCGATTACAATAATACGTTTTTTATCTGCCATAATAACTCCTTAATAATTATAAATAAATACGGGTTTTATTGGAAGATCCCTGTTTGATTGAAAAAATACTGTTTTAAACACGAATCGCAATATTACTATATTCAAATAATACGATATATTTCTCCAAAAAAATTTCACCTCTTCAATAAGTCGACGATATCTCTGACCCGCTGATCAACAACACTATAACAGGTAATAACACCCTGTTTTCGGGGCGATATAATCCCCCTGTCCTGCAGTATCCTGAGATGCTGGGACACTGTTGACTGCGGAATCCCCAGCCTCTTTACCATGTTGTCCACATTGCATTCATCCCTCATGAGATTGTGGACTATCTCCAGGCGTGCGGGATGCCCCAGGGCCTTCAGGATGCCGCTTGTTTCTCTAAAATCCATAGACTGATCATTTCCAGATTCAATTCTCCGCACATCCGTCTCCGGCTGTTCGTTCAATAATAATGTCATTCAAATATACCATGAATATATCGTAATATTTGAATAATACAATAAAAGGTCAACTGATTTTTTGAAAAAATGTGAGAGACCGGGAAAGCTACATGTATTTTTCAGAGATCACATAATGGCGGCAGCAGCATGTCAGTATTCATAGGGTCCTATTGACCAGGGAGCACTGCGTGCGTTCCCGTCACGGTCATCATTAAAACCCCACCCTGCCACGGAACCGTCAATTCCGCCCGTGTCAAAGGTAAAAATACCGGGGTCACCGGTGAAGCGGTATTCGGAATTACCGGTAATATCCGCGTAAATATCTTCAATTATATTTCCCGAAGAGGTGGAACCGCTGAGAGCGTTGAGGCCGGATTCCAGAACAATTGACGTTCCCGGATCATCATAATAATGAACATCAAGGTGGAAAAAATTATTATTTTTCACATTTACCGGACTTGAGTTAGCGTCATTTTCATATATTCCGTAACGGTTTGCTGATACGTCACTGCAGAAAATATTGTTGTTCTGTATATCGATATCAAATGTTGCAGCTGAAGCATTTTGCAAATAAATTCCTGTCGCGTTTGTTGCAGCACCGCCGTGTATACTGTTGTTGAATATTTGCACCTTCGCTTCGTCACGAATGTAAATGCCTCGTGAAAAATTCCCCGCCCCTCCCTTTATTACGTTATTCCATATTGGTACAGCAAAGGAAGATGATTCGGGCCATACACGTATGCCCATTGACGTAATGGAATCACCGCTGAAAATTATATTTCCCGAAATTGACGGCGCTGCGCTTGATCCAATATGTATTCCGTGAGAGGAACCTCCCCCGGCATCACAGGTTATGGTATTATGTACAATTTTTGGTTTGCTGTAAGATACTACATAAAAACCGTACGCAACGTCGCCAGCCCCTCCCCCGTTTATAGTATTGTTCTCAATTACCGGTTCACATGTTCCTGTGCTGTTTCCTGAAACAAAAAATGCTTTCGATTCTTTTAAGGCGCTTCCTCCATGAATAGTATTGTTTTTGATATCAGGAGAAACAGTCACACCTGCACCGCAGTTCAGCATAATACCGTATGTGTGTCTATTTGTTGATGTCCCGCCATGAATAGTGTTTCCTGTGATTTCCGGAGTAGAATCTCTGACATAAACAGCAGTTGTATCCCCATCGGTCCCGCTACTTACACCGGCGTTGATGGTATTATTCAGAATACGTACCGTATTTGCAGACGGGGTTGATGGCCAAAGGAAAATGCCATACGTACGTCCATCTGTCCCACTCACAAAATTACTGCTGATTTTCCCTCCATTAATTGTATTGCTGAAAATAGTCGGCGACGCAATGGTACCACGTATAACAATCCCCGCAGTGACAACCCTGTCTTCTGTAATGTTACTGTGGTTCCCGTTAATGATATTATTCTGTATTGTGGGGCTTGCCCCTTCAATATATATCGCAGCTGACGCAGCCTGCAGAGTCTCATTAGTGTTGTCATCGATCTGGGCCGCGTTTATTGTGAAACCGTCAAGTATTGAATTGGTTATGGTCCCGGAATAATTTATTGTCCTCAGGAGCGTGATATTATCTATTGATGTGCCGGTTACAGCTGTCCTTGTATCATTCATCCGGGTGATATACAGTGACGCGTCACGTTTGTCCCAGTTCGAAGAAGAATATCCGCCGTACAGTGAAATGCCGTCCGCCATGTCCGCCACAATCCCGGGTACATTGTAGTCTCCTTCTGAAACCATCACCACAGAGGGGATACCCGCGGCGGAAGCTGCCGTAATGCCGTCCTGGATAAGGCTCTTCGGCGCAGCCCTGCTGCCGGGATTTGCGGGACTACCCGTTGTGCTGACGCAAATGACAGATTCGTAAATACCGTAGTTCAGGGAAGCGGTAACAGCGGTACCGTTTTTATCGTTGCATGTCACGGTCAATGCCGTTTTTGGCGCAGTTGTCCATTGTGAAGCCGGATAAATCCTCAGTGTCCTCCCCGATGTCCACTGTGTTGATGCTTCACCTGACATTGCTCCTGACAGCTGAAGCGAATCCGGCTGCATGTCATGGGAGTAGGTAAGGATTATCTCGTGATTGAAGCCGTTCTTTGCAAGAAATGAACCGTTCACGGGGGATGCTGTTACCGAAGGATATGTTTTGATTGAGGTCAGCTCATCCCAGAAGTCCTCCTGGCTGCAGCGGGTCGTCAGCACAGTACAGAATACCACAGTCAGTACCAACGTGGCTATGTGTACATACGGATTATATCGACTGAATATGCCTGTCATTGTTTTGTTTCACTCCCGCCTTTGGGGTTTATACAGTATTATTTTCGGCACATTGCAGGCCGATTGCATTCATCTTTGCAGGTAATCATAAATATTTTTCGATGTAAATACATTCATCTTTTTCTTATTATATATCATTATCTGTAAGTCAACAAGATTAATGTTGTGTTCATGGAAATTGTGCTCCACTTCTATCCTGAACCGACAAAAATATAGTGTCCATCATGAATATTGGTATTGACAGGTGGTTGTTTTGTGTATAGTTGAGCAGAAAAATTGTTAGTGAAAAGATACACAAAGGAGGATTCATGAGAAAGTCATTATTCTTCGCAATCATGGCAACTGTTGCGGCGGGAATCATTGCCGGTGCATGTTCCATGGTACAGGAACAGCTTAACATGGAAAATTTAAAAGATGCGGCAATCATGGCATCAGGTACGCGGTATGACAGGCCGATGATAAACGGTATCCGCCTTGACTGGTGCCGCGATTATGCAACTGACTGCGGAGACAAAGCGGCGGATATTTTCTGCCAGAGCAAAGGTCACTCCAGGTCCCTGAAATGGGAAACTGAAGATGGCGGCGGCAGAACCATTATTATCAGCGATAATGAAATATGCCGCGGAAGCCACTGCACAGCATTCAAATATGTAATCTGTAAATAGCGGACAATATACTATACGATACGCAATGAATAACCTGAAGAGAATCACCTTCCCCGACGGCAGGTGATTCTCAATGCTGGAATCAAAGAAAGATTTCCCCTTTCAGATACATTACCGCCCTGCCCACGATATTCACTCTTTCGCCCATATCCTCACAGAACAACTCTCCTCCCCGTCGCGAAAGCTGCCGTGCAGAAAGTTTCTGTTTCCCGGTACGTGCGGACCAGTATGGAATAAGGGTACAGTGAGAAGAGCCTGTGACCGGGTCCTCCGGGATTCCTGCTCCCGGCGCAAAAAAGCGGGACACGATATCCGCGTCATTTCCCGGTGCCGTGACAATGATCCCGAGGCAGTCGAGCTCCATAAGTGCGGAATAATCCGGGCAGATACCGGCAACATCCTGCTCCCTTTCATATACCGCGAGAAAGTCCCTGGACTTCAGCGTTTCCA
>DAOSYC010000054.1:11876-15440 GCA_035380905.1 Spirochaetota bacterium
CGAAGCTCATGGAATGTTTCTCCTGAAACCACAAAGGCGGTCTCCGCGAGGTTGTTTTCCGCCGCAATGTTCTGCAGGATTGTATCATCAACCCATGAATCGAGTAAACACACCGCCGCGGGATTGCCCCGAAACCGTTCCGTGGTAAATGCGTCAATCTGGTACATTGGTATTTTCATTATATTTCCTCGAAAAATTACAAAAAATCGCTACCCCCATGGTACAGTATTAGACGAAGTAAGCAAGTATATATTTCCAGGAGGAACTAAATATCTTTTTTACTTGTTCAACAGCTTTAAATAGCTGATTTCAGGAAAAAACAGATCACTGAATCAGCGCTAAAAGCACAATTTTGTATTGACAAATAATTATATATGTATTGTATATTATTTATAATTATGATTCAGGAGGAATACATGAAAAGATTTATTATCGCAACAGCTGTTATGATCTCGCTTTGCAGTGTTGTATCTGCCCAAGCGCAGTATGCTATCACAAATGATGTTATCTTTGTCAGAGCAGGGTTTATTCCCGTTTCACAAACAAGCTTCGATGAAGGGTGGAGCGGCGTTAACCCTTCAGGAGCATCAAGCAGTAATACAACCGCTGACGTACAGGATCTTGAAGGTTCGGGGTTTGCAGTCAATGCTGAGTACAATCTGAACCTCGGCAATGTGTGGATCGGTTTCGGAATTGAATACCAGCGCGTTTCATCAGAATTTTCTATTGCTGAAACGGGAAGTACGACACAGGATTTTTCAGAGCATGTAAACCAGTTTATACAGCCTATGGTTACGGCGAAATTTGTTGCTGCGGGCGGTTTTTATGCGGGTCTCGGAATTTCCGGGAAGTACCTTATTGCAACTGAAAAAATAAATTCAAACACCACTCCCGACCTCAATGGAGAATGGGACAGCAAGCTGGACCTCTGGGGACATGTTGTTGCCGGTTTCTTCTTTCCCGTTGCCGAAGGTGTCTACTTCGATGTTGAGGGCCGTTTCGGCATCAACATTACCAATAATCAGTTTGAATCCATGTCAGGGAACGGACCTGCGGAAGCAAATGTATCCCCAAAAAACTCCTATGATATAGCACTTTATGTTGGAGTTGGCTTCCGGGCATTATCAACAGGTCTGTAATGATTCCTGCAGTATACATAAAAAAAGTCCCCTTTTCACGGGGGCTTTTTTTATCACTAAAGCGGTAATCGAAAACTCCTGCACAGTCTCCAAACTACAGCGGCTTCACCGGCACAAAAATATCGACGATGCATTTCCCTTCCGGATGTTCCTTCGGATCATTGATGTAGAGTTCAAAGGGGAGGCGGTCATCCGGCTGATATCCGCTTTCCGGGAGCCACTCGCCGTATACCGCGTTCCATGCCGCTTCATATTCATCTGTTGCGAGCTCAAACCGCGCTGCGGCGTATTTCCCTCCGGGGATTATCATTGATCCTATTTCCCCCTCCGTCGCAGTACCTGCGGGGACCGTAAGGCATATGCTGATTCTCAGTTTCTCCTCTGCGGTGATATCAGGATTGTCATGATATACCGCAAGGAACTGCGTTTCCGGAAACCGCAGAAGGCCGCGGGGCCCGGCCCACCGGCATATTCTCTCAAAGAGATCTTCGAACAGGTCCCCATCCCCCTTGTACGGCCCGATGTGACGGATATAGGCGACATGCATCTCCGGCATGTCCTTCACTGTAACAGATAGCTGTGTGTGCATTGCACTCCTCCATGATGATGTGATTGTACTGTCATCATTATAGGGCGCATTGCCTCCCTGTTCTTTCCACATCTTGCTATCGGTTGTGCTGATCTTGCGGTCCTCTGTGCACATCTTGCTGATTGGGCCGGAGTTCATTCTGCGCCATTGCCCTGCGCTTACTCCAAAGTGCTCCCTGAAGGCCCTCGCAAATGCAGAAGAATTGGAAAATCCGCAGTCATAAGCAATCCTGGTTACCGGGTCGTTCCCGTTAACAATGAGGAGGGTGGCCGCTTTCTCCAGCCGGAGCCGCTGAATGAATTTATAGAGGGGTTCCCCCACCATGGAACTGAAAATGCGATGAAAATGATACGGGGAAAAATGCGCGACCCCCGCAAGAATATCAAGGGTCATGGGTTCATCGAGATGGTTCTCGATGTAATCAATGACCCTGTTTATCCTTGACACATATTCTTTTTTCATCGGGTTCCTGATATTGGTGTGACCGCTGTTGTCCATACTGTACCCGGAAATAATTTTGTTGTATTGCCGAACAATACACTACTACACAAATGTTTCAAGCAGTAAATTACTCTGCGGGAATTATGTTCAACCGGGCCTGGAACAGGTTTTCAGAAAAGGGGGCTGGATCACTTCAGCATCGTTCAGAATACAGATATGATCTCACAAACAGAACTCCGGAAAGCAGCAGCAGTATGGTCAGTGTTGACATTATGAAGATATGACCGTAATTGACGATTATACGGTCAATTCGGGCAAGACCCGGTATCTCAGTATAATCCCGGACATGCCTGCTGCCGCTACCTTCACGGGGCTCCCCCGCTCCTATCAGTGACGTTGCCTTTACGCGGACCGTATCGCCCTTCTTTGTCCTGTATTCAACAACCGGATAATACAGCGGCATGCCCTGTGTCTGTTCAACGGCGAATCCCACTACTGATGGGGATTTCTCCTCATGCCGCGCATTCATCACACCCTGGTCCGCATGGAGAAAACTGATCCCTGACCATATAACCGCTATGCTCATAACGATACATGCAATCCCTGCATACAGCTTTATGACATCTTTCATTTTATTACTCCTTATAGAAAAACAGTTGCATACTTTAACCGCGGCAATATAAAAATCACCGATGTTTGTGTAAACTTATTTTGTAAAAAATTTTTTAGATAGATTCAATATTATGTTCGTTCCATTGTTGCAACATGGTATGGTTTTCTGTACTATGGTAGTATGAAGTTGTATTTCATCCAGAATATCACAATACAGGTATTAATCCAGTATAAATGTGATGAAACACGAAACCTGAAAAACTCACACGGAGCATGAATTGTAATGAGTACACTTATTCGAAATATATTGATTATTGCTGTGATAGCGGGAACTGCCGTTGTTTTTACTGCGAAGAATTCCGAGTCCCGTACACGGAGCAGCCGTGAAAAGAGGATGTACTGCGAACAGCACTGCAGGGACTATTACTGGCGCTGCAAACTGCGCGCGGAAAAGTATGAAGGGAAAAAGAGGGAACGCACGGAAATTATCTGCGCCAACCACTATCAGGGATGCATGCGCCGCTGTCAGCGTTATCAGTATTAAACAGTATAAAATGTTATTTATCCAGAACCACCCTGCCGCGGGAAACAAATGAAATACCCTGCTGTTGCCGTGAACCGATCATTACTGCTTCAATAACAGGATTGTTAACATCCACCGCCGCGCTCCACTTCACAATAAAATTAGCCCCGGAACCACCGAATGTATCAGACTCGGGTATAATGAAACGTATGGACTCAAGGGGGCCCAGTTCTCTGGGCTCACGCTGATATCTCTTCAGC
>DAOSYC010000054.1:15540-20174 GCA_035380905.1 Spirochaetota bacterium
ATTGAATAGGCAATGGAGAGACCGAGGCCCGTCCCCTCTTCCTTTGTTGTGTAATATGGATCAAATATTTTATAGCTCTCCCCTTCCGGTATCCCGGGACCGGTGTCCCTGATAACAATCCGGACATAGGCGCCGGGTTTCATAACTACATCATCCTGCGTTCCCGCAATTGAAGTGCCTTCGTGTATGCGGACAGCGTCCACTGAAACTGACAGTTCGCCCTTATTATTCATTGCCTGGCGGGCGTTCAGAACTATATTCTGCAGAGCCTGACTTATCTGCACCGTATCAACTGTCACCGGACTGATGTCGTCGGGAATGGAACAGCTGAATGTTATCTCAGATCCGTTTAGTATAAATGCAACTGTCTCTGTTATTATTTCCTTTAATGACGCGGCGACACGCACCGGCGCATTCCCCCGTGCGAAGTTCAGCAGCTGTGTCGTGAGGTCCTTCGCATGTTTGCACGCGCCGTGTGCATCCTCCAGAGGCGAACGGACTTTCCCTTCAAGGTCCTTCCTCGCCAGGACTATTGAAATATTACCCGCAATACGCATGAGTACATTATTAAAATCATGGGCGATTCCCCGGGCAAGAATTCCAATCGATTCAATATTACGTGACCTGAATTCCAGTTCTTCTATTTTCTGCCGCTGGGTAATATCCCTGAAAATTATCACCGCCCCGCTCACACCGCCTTCGGGATTGTGAATCGGGGCGCAGCTGTCAGACACCACATGTTCAGACCCGTCACGCGCCAGAAGAAGCATACCAGCCGGAAGTTCTATGGAACGGTTCTTTTCAATCACCTCTTTCACAAAATCCGCAACGGGTTCGCGCTTTTTTAATGTCCGCAGGTTAAGTACCGTCAGCACCTGCCTGCCAAGGGCCTTTTTTTCCGGCCATTTCGTGAGTTTCTCCGCAACGGGGTTCATCATTACAATCCTGCCGGATGCATCGACAGCAATAACCCCGTCCCCTATCGCACGAAGCGTAATGGCAAGCTGCTCCTTCTCCCGTGCAAGTGATGCTTCATGTACGCGTATCGTTTTATACAGGTGGATATAGCTCAATGAGGCTATTACCAGAATAAAAATTGTAAACCCCAGAAACCCGTATTCCATCAGATACATAAGTGAAGGCATACCAAGGGTCACCAGTGCATCATGGGCCCCTAAAAGCACCCAGATACCGGCACCGATGATAAATGCGGTTGACCGTTTCCTGTGATTGTGAAACTTCCGGATCCAGAGATACAGGATAAAAAACGATGCCGTTGCCGCATATACAATAAACAACTTTCCAAGAGGCCCCACGGCAGGTTCAATATATGGTGACGACAGCAAACTGAACCTTCTGTACACAAAATCATGTGTTATGATAAAACTGGTACCCCATATCAGAATACATAATGCCAGGTGGAACAGGCCGAACAGAGTATGATAAAGACGTGAATTAATTATCAGAAAAGAAAGGGAAAATCCTGCAACGGAATGAAGTATCATCACAATCGCAGTATACTGAATTTTTTCAGCAATGATATTTACATATCCCGCACTGCTGTTATACTGCAATGCAACCGCACAGGCATAAATCACCGTTGAAAATGCAGCAAGGGAGCTCCATGCATTCCAGGTATATTTTCTGTTGTAGAGAAAAATCATCCCCTGCATCACGGCTATAAACAGGGCAATTGCCGCTACCGATACTGACCCTACAGATGGGATATTAAAATTTTCCATGTCCTTTATGCAATCCCGTGGAGAGAATATATATGTTTCAGAAGTATATCATGTTCTACAGAAAAATCAAAATACCCCGGAACAATTCCCTGATTTCATTACATTATTATCAACATCGTATCAGTGATTTTTCCGACTTCAACGGTACTATACCTATTGGAAAAGTGCAAAAGCCCCGAGACGATACAACACGTATACCGTGAGGCCCGCTGACATGCACCCTGAAAAAACAAGTGCCGCAACGACATGAATTCGTTGTGCGGCTCCCGCCATCACTGTTAAACCAACAAGGCCGAAGGGACCTGCCGACGCAAAGATCAGCGCCATGGATGCACCGAAAATTTTGAAGACAAAATCTGCCGCATTTTCCGCATCACGAACTGCCAGCATCGCTGAAAGGGAAACCACAAACCCGAAATACAGTATAATACAAATGATCACAATAATAAAATTTCTATTACATCGTTTTCTCATCAAAATTCATTCCCCAATACCGGATACCGTTATTTTCCCGGGTCGCCTTCCTCTCCATATAATTCTCCTGAAGCCACCCGCGCCTGACACACGAAGGAAAGCACCGCACCCGATACATTATGCCATATAGAAAAAAGCGCCCCGGGAACCGCAGCGGCGGCTGAAAAAAAATCGAGCGCAAGCTTTACCGCAAGGCCGGAGTTCTGCATCCCCACTTCTATTGCAATGGTCAGAGAGTTCCTTTTACTGACCCGGAGGGCGCGCGAAAACCAATACCCCGAAAGGAGCCCCAGGGTATTGTGCAGCACTGTTGCAACAGCTGTCACGGCAATACCGCTCCCCATGGTTGACCTGTTCAGGGCCACAATGACCGCAATAATGAAGGCGATCGCAAGCACCGAAAGAAACTGAAATACCGGTTTTATTGTTTCAATCCGTGACTCAAACAATGAACGGGCACCCAGTCCAAGAACCACCGGCAGGATGATTACATAAAGAATAGAGAGAAACATTTTCAAAAAAGGCACCGTCACCCATTTGGATGCCAGCAACCCTGTAAGGGCCGGCGTCACCACAGGAGAAAGCAGCGTGGAAAAGGTTGTCATGGTAACGGAAAGGGCCACGTTACCCCCCGCGAGAAAGGTAATTACATTGGAAGCGGTGCCCCCCGGGCAGGAACCGAGGAGAATGAATCCCGTGGAGGTTTCCGGGCCGAAACCGAACGCCGTTGCGATTCCCCGGGCGAGGGCAGGCATCAGCAGGAACTGCAGCATCAGGCCTATGAGTACAGGGGAAGGATTTTTCACTATTCGTGTAAAATCTTCCGGCTTCAGGGTTATTCCCATGCCGAACATGATAACGCCGAGCCCCGGATTGATGAGAAACGCTGATCCGGAAAAGACCGAAGGGAAAACCCATGCAGCCAGGGAAAACAGCACTATCCATAGAAGGAAGAGGCGGTTGAGGTTGTTCAGTATTTTCATTAATATTCCGGTATACGCTGCAAATGGTGCAGGTCTCCACTGTCCGAATATCACATTGCCGGCAATACTGCATTATTACGGAAAATATGTCAATTGATTCAGGCATGGCAACGGTTCCGGTTTCTGATACCAGCTGGTGCAGCAGAGCGATATCGCCCCCGGTTATTTAAAATATTCTGTAGTCAATTAATTATTGACACGGGTATTTATTGTATGGTTATGTTTCGCTTTCACACCACACTGGATATTTGAATGATATCCTTCATTTAAAAATACACAAGAGGGCTGTTTTTATGGAAAGAAGTTTTGTCATGATCAAACCTGACGGCGTACAGCGCCAGCTTATCGGGGAGCTGCTCGCGAAGTTTGAAAGAAAAGGGTTCCGCCTGGCGGGGGCGAAATTCATGAAGGTGAGCGAGGACCTCGCGAAAAAACACTACGGCGAACATGAAGGGAAACCGTTTTTCGGTGAACTTGTTGAGTTTATCACATCAGGGCCGGTATTCGCGATGGCGATTGAAGGGCCGAACTGCATCAGCATGATCCGGAAAATGGTGGGCGCCACAAAACCAGAGGACGCTGAGCCCGGTTCCATTCGCGGCGACTATGTGTCATACATGGGGAAGAACATTATTCACGCCTCCGACTCCCCTGAAAGCGCAAAGCGTGAACTGGCGCTCTGGTTTACCGCGGACGAACTTATTGACTACACCCGCAGCGTTGACGCGTGGATTTACGCGTAATCGCCGGGACCACGCTGAGAGGCGGGGAATACCCCCCTCTCGGTGAATCCTTCCCCTGAGACACCCATACAACCATACTGCTATTTCATTTCACCGGAATTATCCCCGCAGTTCCTCCGGCTCCGTGATGGTGATATTGTTCCGGCGTAGAAATTCCCTGAACCCGTACACCTCGTTGCCGAAGAAGTTCATCTTCATGGCCTGCGCGGGACAGTTGTTCACGCATCCGAGGCACGCGATGCAGGCGGAAGTATCAATGCTGTTCCTGCTGAGATCAATTGCGTTCACAGGACACCCTTCACTGCAGGTGCCGCAGCGGATACAGCGGGCGCTGTCAATATGATGGTTTGTGATAAAAAGCTTTGAGGGCGATATCGACACCCCGCCCCGCAGGAGGTTCCGGAAACTGAAGTTTCCCTCCGCCGGAACTGTTTCTCCTTTTTTTGCCGTTTCCAGGATCGCTGCGGCAAACGCCCTGATACGCCCGTACGTGCCCGTGTCCGGAAGGTGGCGGTACGCCAGGATGCGCTCCGTGTTGCCCATGGACCATGTAAAGGCGTAGGTTGACATGTTGCCGAAGGTATTAATTCCAAGGGGCCGCCCCCCTTTATCCGTAAAGAGCTCCAGCAGCGTGCATGCGGTATTATGCTGGTTTCCCCCTTCCCCGCCGAAGGTGACAAAGGCGGCCACCG
>DAOSYC010000055.1:0-20128 GCA_035380905.1 Spirochaetota bacterium
AAGCCACAAGTATTCTGGTAAGAGTGACAAGGAACTGCCCCTGGAACAAGTGCGCGTTCTGCCATACCTATCAGGACCAGACGTTTTCCCGCAGGACCGTTGAGGAGGTGAAGCAGGATATTGACTCTATATATACGATTACCGCAAGAATTCTTGATGTCCTGGGCAGTAATGGAAACGGGCAGATGTTCACTATGGAGACCCTGCAGAAGGCACGGGGGGACGACAGGACCCCGGAATATTATTATAAGCAGGTGGCATTCTGGATGCAGTACGGAATGCGGACGGCCTTTTTACAGGACGCGAATTCCATGCTTCTTCCCACGGCGCAGCTTGTCGATATCATCACCCATCTGAAAAAACGGTTTCCTTCCATTGAGCGGATCACCACCTATTCCCGGTCAAAGACAATGAGCCGGAAGACCATTGATGAGCTGAAGGACCTCCGGGCCGCGGGCCTGACGCGGCTCCATACTGGAATGGAATCCGGCTGTGATGAAGTCCTTGATTTTATACGGAAAGGGGTCACCTCTGAAGAGCAGATAACCGGCGGGAAAAAAATTGTGGAAGCGGGATTCGATCTTTCGGAATATTATATGCCGGGAATCGGCGGTAAAAAGTGGTGGAAGGAGAACGCCCTGGAATCCGCGCGGGTGCTGAGCAGTATCAACCCCACCTATATCCGCCTCAGGAGTACTGTCCCTGTACCGGGAACCCCGCTGTTTGATGCCATGGAACGCGGAGAGTGGGAGCCCCTGGGGGAAGTGGAGAAGGTGCGTGAGATCCGGCTTTTTATCGAGAACCTGGATGGGATCACCAGCATCGTAAAGAGCGACCACATCATGAACCTCATAGAAGATATTGAAGGGACGCTTCCCGGTGATAAGAATTCAATGCTGGATGTCATTGACCGGTTTCTCGCAATGGACGAGGATAACCGTGAGATGTTCATTATAGGAAGAAGGCTCGGGCAGTACCGGAGCCTCGCGGAGTACCGGCCTAACCAGGAAATTGAGAATGTACGGCGTCAGCTGAAGTCGAGGTTCGCCACACTGGATGAGGCGATCATGGAAATATTGAGAAATTATATTTAACAGATTTGTGACAGGGAATTGCGGTATGAAACTATCTCACAAAGAATGTCCCCAGTGTTCGGGTAATTCATTTAAAGAGCTTTCCCCCAATGAAGTGCAGTGTGAATACTGCGGGTCAAAGTTCTATCTTGACACCTCCAACGGGTCACTGAAGAAGAAGGGGCTTGCGGGCCGAATCGGCAGCCGCAAAAACAACAGAACAGCTCTCATTGTTATCGTTATAATTCTCGGGATGGGTCTTGTGACGGCAATCATTTCCCATAATGAAAAAAAAGAAAAACGAAGGAGAATTGAGAGAAGATATACTGTTTCAGGAAAGCTGAGGAAAATATCTTCGCATAAAAGCAGTGTGCCTCTGGGTTCACTGAAAGGTGAATTCTTTATGATTTCGGAAATACCTGATGTCATAGGGAATGTGTATTTTACGGGACTGTATAAAAATACGGGCAAAGGGCCCCTCAATAAACCAAAAGTTACCATAGTGCTGTATTCTCCTGATGGGAAAAAAGTTGCATCGGGGTACGGGTATGCGATCCGCAGGTTTCTCCTCCCCGGCGAAGTTACCCCGGTGCGTATTCTTATCCGTAACCCCCCCCGGTATTCACGTTATCAGGTGTATGATGAACCGAAACCGCCGTACAGCTTTACCCGTCTGGAAAGGGGAAACGCTGCGTTTGAGAATGTCCGGATTGAAGCACGCCGTTATTCAGGGTATGAATTGCGGGGGTCAATTGTGAATAAAGGCAGCGATGTTATGCGGTCAATCAGGCTCGCCATCGTGTTGAAGGATGATGAAGGGAAAATCACCGGGTACGGGTCTCAGTATGTCCCGACGCCGCCCCTTGGTCCCGGTGATGATGCTCCTTTCCATATTACGGTATACCGGACATTCCGGAAGCCGGTTTCATGGCTCATTGACTATACCTGCCAGGTGTCCGGCAGGTAGAAGGGAGTTGTTCAGTGAATAAAGGGGAATACAAAATTATCCTCACCGATGACGGTTCCGCGTCGCTGTATTCCGGTGAATATGACGAGACAATGCATACCACTGACGGCGCCTTCAGCGAAGCCGTGGTGAAACACGTACTCCCTTCACGAATTATTGAAAAGCCGGGGATGGATATCAGTGTGCTGGATGTTGGTATGGGCCTTGGATACAACGCCCTTGCCCTTATGCAGCGGTTTTGTGAGCAGAATACCAGTGCTTCCCTCAGTATTGTTTCCCTGGAAAAAGATTTTTCCTTTCTTCCCCTCATGGATACCGTGACATTTCAGGATGCTTCATTCCAGTCATTGTATACTATCGTAAAAAAGGCAGCAGCGGAAGGAACAGCATCGTTCAATAGAATAACATTACACGTCATCAGGGGCGATGCGAGGAACTCAATTGTCTCCCTGAAAGGAACAACCTTTGACGCGGTGTTTCAGGACCCCTATTCCCCGTCAAAAAATCCTGAGCTCTGGAGTGTTGATTATTTTAAGTCATTGTATCATCTTTGCAGTGATGATTGTATCCTAACCACATATTCCAGCGCGCCCCATGTCCGCAGGGCCCTGATGGAAGCGGGCTTCACTGTGGGGAAAGGTCCAGGAATGGGAATGAAGCGTGAAGGGACCACCGCGTCAAAATCAGGCAGGATCGAAAAGCTGAAAGATGATGAAATTAACGCCATTCTGACCAATCCTAAATCCATACCATATCGTGATGAAGGGCTTAACGGCACCAGGGATGATTTACGCGAGAGAAGGTCCGGGGAGATCCGTGAGCTGAAGGCTAAAACAGGTCGTCAAGTTCGCTGAGTACCGACTTTCCGTTGTCTTTTTTTTCAGAAGGTTCAGCTTTTTTCTTCGGCCCCTGCGGTTCTCTGTCTTCCGGGGTTTCACTTTCACCGTTTTGGGGTTCAGTATATGACTGCCGGGCCTCACCCTCTTTGAACTCCAGTTCCCCCGCGAGGTCCCCTTCCGGACTGAGCCTGTGAGCGAGGGCTGACGCGTAGCAATAGGTGAGAAAAATTGTTTCATATATCTTACGGCCGCCGAGTTTTCGGCTGCCTTCAATGTCGGAATCGAACTGCAGTAAATCCTGGGGATTTGAAACGATCTTCTGGTCTCCGTTCATGTCGGCAATTAGCGGCTTGAGGATGTCAGCGACACGTCCCATGAAGGTCCGTATTGTAACGCGGCATTTATGGGCGGACTGTTTTCTGTTTTTTTCCAGAAGCTGCAGCTTTTTCGAATATGATACATACTGGTCATTGCTAAGCGGCTTGTCGAGGCGGGCTTTTTCATATGCCTCGACAACTGACGCATATTCACTTACGCTGTCAAGACAGCTTCGCAGATCATTGTACATGTCAGAAAGCTGCGTTTTGTAGTCAACTTTCCCGGTTGCTTCGTACATTACATTATATTTAATTTTATTGGTTGTCAGAATGAGTGAATAATCACGGTCGAACTCATACAGGAGCAGGGCGGTAATGTGGATTTTATCATTTTCTGTGGTGAAGCGGAACACATTTCTGCGTTCAAGTTCACCCTTGAGTTTTTGCAGGTCTATGCTGTACATCAGTTCCATTCCCTTCTTTATCTCATCGGGAAGGATTACCTGCTCTTCCTGTTCCTCTTCATTATCTCCCTGTTCATCCTCCTCCCGCTGCGGGGCAACGGGGATTTCTATGCCTTCAGATTCCTCAAAGGCCTTTCGTTTTCCCGGTTTGTCATCCACTGTTATATTGAGGAGACTTTCGATGACCGGGTCTCCCATGGGTATGGTCCGTGCCTGGTATCTGCAGAAAAGCCAGTACAAACGGGGGAGCATTTTGTGGAAGATAACAAATAAGCTGTTTCTTATTCTTTTTCTTTTTGCGGAATATACCGAGGCTTTCTTTTTCTCAATTTTCATCTGTATCTGAATCGCTTTTTCAAAGGCGTTCAGGATCAGGTCGGAGAACTGCCGGAGGACATACAGTCGTTTAAATACATAGGTCATCAATTCTTCATGATCTGCCAGGCGCTGCGGTATATCGGGAAAGCTTTCAAACGCTTCGGTGATGTTCAAAAACCGGGTTCGGTCATATACGTTCGCGATCATTTCTATTGTTTCAAAATACAGGGGCCGTGCTTTGTCGAGCTGGGTAATTATCACTTTGCCCGCGGTGGGGTTCTGCTTGAAAATATCCAGGTACACCATCTGTGCTTCGAGAAGTGCCGATTTATAGTCTGTGTTAAACCGTTCAATGAAGGTTTTCTTGAATGCCGGATTAAAAAAATCGGCTATCCCCATGAAATAAAGGCGGAAACGGATGGACATGCGGTCAAGGAAATTTCCGGATTCCGCAAGTGAAGATGCCTGTACCGCAGGGGAGGGCCTTCTCGCCGCCGGACGGGAGCCCGCCTGGGATGTTCTCCCCTGAGGGGCCGGTCTTTTTTCCTGAATGGTACTTCTATGGGTCTCAATTTTTTTCCGGTAATTCATCTGCTTCTCTCTGTCAAAATCAGAGAGGCCGGATTTTTTCTTTTCCTGAACAACCTGGCCGCCGGCCTGGACAAATTTATTAAAGAGGTCTTTTTTTGTCTTATCGTCGATGTTCTGTAAGCCGAGCTTATCTTTTGTGTTTTCTGTTTTGCTCATTGGTCCGGCTGCCCGATTGAATTATATAACAGAGCGCAAATGTAGTTATTACGAAATTCAACACCGTGTAATTGTTTGCGTTCCGGTACATGCATGTTAGGATAATTATTATATCTGTAATAAAAAAGTAAAGAATAATATTCCTCTGCACTCTGTCGGGAAAAAATAAGAAAAGGACAGCAGTGAACAGGATTATGTATACTATAAATATACGGAAACATTGACATATGTCATTAATTTTACATTAATATAGTATAAATTAATGCGTATGTAGCATTTTAAATTAGATTCTGCAGGAAATTAATGGCGGGAGGTAATGATCGCCGGTTGTACAGGCTATTGGGCAAGTATTTTCACTCCAAAATCTGTCAGTATACGGGCTGTAAGTCCCCATATTTCATAGTTATTGAAAAAATAGTGGTAGATATTAAATGTGTCGCCCTCGAACTCGATTTCCTGTTTTTTATCATATTTCTTGTCCCTGAATATATGAAGTGGCACCTCAACACAGGCTTCAATTTCATCTTCGCTTACTGTATAGGTGTAAGGGTGAGGGATTATTCCTATGAAAGTTGAAACATGAAATCCGGCCACTGACATGAAATGATCAAATTCACCCAGCACCTCAATATCTTCCGGCGCTATGCCCACCTCCTCTTCTGTTTCCCGCAAAGCCGTTGCCAGAAGATCGGAATCCTCCCTGTCCCGTGTCCCCCCGGGGAATGACATATCACCCTTGTGGGTCCCCACCTTTGAGGTGCGTTTCGTGAGGAGAACGTGGGCCTCGTTGTCTTTTTCCATTATGAGCACCATCACCGCTGAGGCGCGCAGTGAGGGCCTGTCGAGCTCCCGGACCTTCCATGATGATAGTCTGTCCTGTAGCTCTGATACAAAATTCCTGAAATCATGTTCATTGCTGAAGTGCAGATTCATAAAGATCACCGCCATACATATCGTTTGTTACAATAACAGGAAAGTCCTTTACCTCAAAGCGGTATATAGCTTCGGGGCCGAATTCTTCAAAAGCGATAACGGATGAGGTCACAACACGTTTGCTGAGATACGCCGCAGCGCCGCCGAATGTGCTGAAATATACCCCGCGGTATGAGGCAATGGCCTGCCTGACTTCACTGCTCCGTTTCCCCTTGCCGATGAACGCCCTGAAACCGAGCGCAAGCATCCCCTCTGTAAAGGGGTCCATTCGGTAGGAGGTTGTGGGCCCCACTGCGCCCACCGGTTTCCCCGGTGGTGTAGGGCTTGGGCCGGCGTAATATAGTACCTGTCCCTTCGGGTCCAGGGGGAGGGGTTCTCCCTGTTCGGCCATTTCAATGATCCGTTTATGGGCCCGGTCGCGGGCGGTATAGATGGTCCCGGACAGGAGCACCATGTCAGGAACGCGGAGGGATGCCGCGATTTCTTCGGTTATCGGCGTCTGTATACGTATTACGCTCACAAGACCTCCCTGGCATACCGGAGTGAATGGCAGTTCATATTCAGGGCCACAGGCAGTATAGCAATGTGGGTGGCTTCGGGTTTGATAAAAACCTTCGCGACAGTTGATGTCCCCCCCATTCCCAGGGGGCCCACCATGGTGCGGTTAAGCCTGGCCAGTAATGATTGCTCAAGGTCATCGTAAAAAGGGTCGGAGTTACCGGAGGAAAGGTCCCGAAGGACCGCCTTTTTTGAGTTCAGCACCGCGGCATCGGCGGTGCCGCCGATACCGATTCCCAGAAAAAGGGGCGGACATGGATTGGGGCCCGCTTCAATGACGGAATGTTCAATGAAGTCGGAAATTTCCTCTATTGACGCAGTGGGACGGAACATCTTCAGGGCGGTCATGTTCTCTGAACCGCCCCCTTTCAGGTATGCTGTTACTGCAAGGGTATCTCCCGGCACAATATCAGTATGAATAAAGCAGGGGGTGTTGGTGCCGGTATTATCTCTTTTCAGAGGGTCCCCCACAATGGATTTGCGCAGATAGTATTTTTGATAGGCTTCCGCGACGGCAGACTGAATTTCATCGTTGAGGGTTCCCCCTGCAATACAAACCTGTTGTCCCAGTTCAAGGAACACAATCACGGCGCCGCAGTCCTGGCAGAGGGGAAGGGATTCATTTTTCGCGATCAGCGCATTTTCCTCAAGGACGGAAAGCGTCATACGGGCAATTTCCCCTGTCTCATTGTGTTTCATTTCAGAGAGGAGAGAAGAAACCTGCTCCGGAAGTTCAAAGTTCGCCTGGTACAGAAGGCGGTCAACGGCTTCCCGTATGGCGTCAGTATGTATGGTTCGTTGTTTCATTTCCTGTGGCAGATCCTGTGCGGCAGCATTTTGTTGTGAGCCTGTTAACAAAAACTGCCCCGGCGCCGGTTCGTCAAGGAAATTACTGAATAAAAGTCGTTATTCAAACCTGAAGGTGTCCGCAATATTTTTAAACATCTCCTCGTACCGGCTGAATTTTGCCTCTGACGAGGAGAATGTAATGACATAGCCATTTGTGCTGTGTATGGTGATATAGGCAAGCACCTTGATGGTGAGGGGCCCCATCTTATGGGAAAGGATGTCCCACCGTGCCTTTTTCCCGTCCAGTTCAACGTAGCCATGGGAATGTTCCCTGAACTCTTTGGTTATGGTCTTAAAGCCGGGGATGCTCTTCTGGTAGAACTGGTCCACTGTCAGTGATTCATTCAGGGGCTGCACCATGACATTAAAGTTTTCATGGAAATCGTCATCGGGGCCTTCGGAGGGGCTTACTGCCACGATATCAGTTCCCAGATATGCTTTTTTCGTGTCCCAGGAATCGGGAATTTTTATGGAATACCCTTTGTCGCGGCTGTAATACCGTCCGGCTTCATCCTTCTTTTTACAACCCGTAACTGTCATGGATGTAAAAAATATCACCATACAAAGTAACGCTGTTTTTCTGGAACGCATTGCATTCACCTCCGGAATAATAAGGGGGGTTGATACTGGGACCCGTAAAAAATCAGGAACCGTGCCGGAACTTTACAATTCCGCGGCAGGAAATCAAGCACTAAAATTCGACGTTGAGAAAGGCTATATCGTCGTTTCTGTCTTCAAGTGAAGTAAATGCACGGATTTCATCAAGGAGCGCCGTGCAGTAATCGTTGCCGCTGATATCGCAGTTGTTCCGCACAAACCGCGCGAGCCGTTTCTCGCCGAACTCCTCATTTTCGCTGTTCCTGATTTCAGTGATGCCGTCTGTGTAGAGGAACAGGGTGTCGCCGGGTTCAGCGATAATTTTCTTTTCCTCGTACGTGGTGCTGTCCATGATGCCGATAAAGAGCCCGTCAGTGTCAAGGGCCATGACTTTCCCGGCGCTTTTCCTGTAGAAAAGCGGGCGTGAATGCCCTGCGTTGGTAAAATGCAGTTCACCGGTTACAGGATTGTAAATACAATAAAATGCCGTAATGTACTGGTTGTCGAGGAGGAGTCCCCGCATTTCCCTGTTCACTTTCGCCAGGAGCATGCTTGTGGAGCTGAATTCCGAGGCATAAATGCTGAAAATCATTTTAGACATTGTCATAACCATGGCTGCGGGGATGCCGTGCCCCGTGACGTCGGCAATCAGGATACCCACACTGCCGTCATGGAGCCGGTAGCAGTCAAAGTAGTCTCCCCCGATGTCCTCAATGGGGAGGTATACCCCGCTGACCTTCGGTTCAGGAATAAACGAAAAATCTGTGGGGATGATGAACTCCTGTACTTTCTTCGCGATATCGAGTTCCCGTTTAATGAGCATGTTTTTTTCGTACAGTTCATCGTGGGCGCTTTTCAGGCGGAGCAGGGATTTTACACGGGCGGTCAGTTCCTTTTCGTTGAGGGGTTTCAGAAGGAAATCGTCCGCGCCGATATTCAGCCCCTTGATCTTCGAATTAAGGTCCTCGGAACCGGTCATCAGAATAACGGGGACAAACTCATCACCCGGCATGTTTTTAAATTCCTGGATAAAGCCGTACCCGTCAAGGTTCGGCATAATAATATCCACCAGAATGAGGTCAAAGCTTTCACTTTTCAGTATGTCAAGGGCTTCCAGCCCGTCCTGTGCCTCGGTAATATCAAGGTCAAGTTTTCCCAGGGTCTTTTTTACTATGGCCCTGTTGAGCTTACTGTCGTCAATGACGAGGATGCGCAGGGGCTGATCGTTCTTTTTATGTAATGAGGTAGTATCCATTAAGTATTTATCCCTTTTACGATGTAATATGACTATTGTATCAACAGAAAAAAGAAATTCAAACACATTTCAATAAAAAAACAGGAAGTACAAAAGATACACCTGTTATGCGTCCGGGAAATAAAAAAAACAGCAATAATTATTTCCCGGACGTATATAAAGTAGACACAGTAATAATTACAAATGAATGCGTCATGAGGGTACTGTTCGTATCTTTCCATTAAAGGTTTGCTGCCATGAAAGAAACACTATCTAAAATAAGGGATGCCATGCCGGTGCAGAAATGCATTGCCGGCGAGGATGTCCGTGCACTAAGTGACCAGGAGTTGATGTCAATTGTGCTGGGGACCGGATCACGGAACCGTGACGTCCTGGATCTGGCCAATGAGCTTCTTGTGCGGTTCGGGGGTCTGCACGGACTTCACAAAACAGGTCTCCGTGAAATGTCCCTGGTTGAGGGAGTAGGCCTCGCCAGGGCTGTCAGGATACGGGCCGCCCTGGAGATGGGGCGGAGGATTCTCGGAGAGGAGAAACGTATTACCGTAATGGATTCTCCCGCAGCGGTCTGGAAGCATATACGGCATGAGGTAATTGAACTCAAGCGGGAGGAGTTCCGGGTGTTTATTCTTAACAATAAAAACCATCTCCTGAAGCACAGCATTGTGTCGGTGGGGACCGTATCGGAAGCAGTGGTCCACCCCCGGGAGGTGTTCATGGACGCCATCCGGGAGGCGGGGTCAGCGGTGATCATTGCCCATAACCACCCCTCAGGGGTCCTGAGCCCCTCACGGGAGGATATTGCTGCGACGGAACGTATGAAAAAAGCCGGGGAAATTATCGGCATACCCCTTCTGGACCATATCATTGTAAGCGACCGGTCATATCTGAGTCTCAAAGAGGAGGGGTATCTATAAATAAGAATACCTCCCGTCACACAGGAGGTATTCTGAAGTGCATAATAATGATTAGTACCGTTTATTCCCGAACTATATAGCTTCCCTGGTACTGCCGCATTTCCTGAATGTCAGAAAGCATGCGGGACGCTCTTTCCTGAGAAGAAAGGGGTCCCACTTTTACACGGTAGTACCGGCGCCCGTCAACGGTGGTGCGCTCAATAAAGCTGTCAAACCGCCGGGTCCGCAGGTCGTCAACCGCTTTCCGGGCTTTTGACCTGGAATCGAAGGAGCCCACCTGAATCGAGAAACCATCCCTTGCGCGTACGCCGCGTGTTTCACGTGTTGCCGATGAAACCTCGACAGTACGCTGAGACCTTCTCCGGTGTGTCTTTTTTTCAGTTCTGGCCCTGTGCTCACGGGAGGAACGCTTTGCGATCCGTGTAGTACTCTTTTTCTTTACCGTATTGGAGGGTGGAATGATTTCCCGGATATTCTCCCTGGTCAGCACATCCCGGGGTTCCCCTGTCCCGGAAGCTGCCGGGGAGGTATTGTGTGATCCTCCGGTGTTCTGTGCTGTCTGCGTTGTCTGCGCTGCACCGGGTACTGCGCTTTCCTGTGCCGGCTGTGCCGCCCCAGGTGATGTGTCCGGTATCTGCGAAGCAGAGGGGTCATTGTCGCCGGGCTGTGGAATTGCCGCTGTCTCATCCTGGCCCGGAATCGCAAGATCTGCGGGTGGAGGATTGAACAGCATGTCCTTCTGTGCAATCATATTTTGTGACGGCCCCTGGCTGCTGTTCAGATTCATTCCGACAAGAAATGCCACGATGAGGACGCCTATTATTACACAGGATAAAATAATGATTCTCGGGGTGTCAAGATGCAGCAGATATACGCTCTTTTCTCTTACCCTGTTCTGGTTTCGTGCGTCAAAATTTTCCATATACTGATAACCTGCCTTCTGGTGTTTTCAATTGTATGTGAGTTATCAATTACATAGTCGGCACGTTTTACTTTTTCATTAAGGGAAATTTGATTGTTGAGACGGTCTTCTATTTCGTTTTTTGTAATATTGTCACGAATAATGCCCCGCTCCACCGCCTGGCTTCTGTCCGCGGTAACAACAATGTTTTTATCCATATATTTGTCAAACCCTGACTCAAAGAGGAGGGGGGTGTTTATCATAAATATATTGGATGAGTTTTCCGGGGCGATATCGATGGTGCGGCGGAGGATCGCCGGATGTGTAATGCTGTTGATAACCGCCACTTTCGATGAATCCTTAAATACGATATTTGCCAGTTTCCGCCTGTCAAGGGTACCGTCTTCATTGAGGATATCATTGCCGAATTCAGCAACAAGGTGCCCCAGGGTTTCTGATCCCGGCTCAACTATTTCCCTCGCGATGATATCGGTATCCACCACCGTTGCCCCCAGTTCCTCAAACATCGCGCAGACAGTTCCCTTCCCCGACGCGTAAATTCCTGTTACACCAACTCTCATATATGGTCTCCTTGCTTTGCGTTTGATATCATTTCTTTCACCAGCTCCTGAAGCATGGTGCGGTGTTTTTGTATCTGCACCGGGTCCGCGGAGGCCTCCAGCAGACGCTCGAAAATTCCGGTGTTATGTAACGCGGACTGCAGCACGCCGAAGTCAATTTTTTCCCGGAGGGTCCCATTCAGAGAAGCAGGTGCCGCGAAGAGTCCGGGTTTATTAAGTTCGGCGGAGCAGTATCGACCCGAAAAATCTTCAAGTGATATGAACGGGACACCTTCAACCGGCAGGCCCGCCTCTCCCAGGTTGAATACTTCTGCCCCCTCCTGCTGCGTTAACAGGCGACCGATCGCGTTGCGGTACTGCAGAAATGATTTTCTCGTGAATCGTCCCTCCTCAAGGAGGGCCCCGCTTGATTGCCGTATGTAACCCATGTTCCGTGATTCTACCGGATTAAAGCGGTCCTGAAAAAACAGGGCATACCGGTCCTGGTACGCGGTGCCCCGGGCGTAAATTTTCATCCGGGGGAAGGAAAAATCGAATCCCAGCACCGCCACAGGGTCGCACCCGAGGTGAAACGCGGTCCGGACCGCGTCCCCCGCCACGGTCCCCGTGGAGGAATCCACAGACCCTGTTATGCCCGGGAACAACTCGTCAATGAGCTGTGAAAAGGGATGGGAGTTCAGCGACAGGATGCAGCTGCCGCCTTCAAATGCCGAACTATCCGATGTCGGTGTCACAATATGGAGCCCGGGCCGTGAGGGGCTGCGCATATAGTGCTCGCGGATATACGGCTGCGGGTCAATGGACACGGTTATGTCCGGAATAATACCGCACCGCACCAGTACCGGCAGCGCGGAGTCCACGGCAATGATTATTGTTTTCCCCTGGATGCTGCGGAGTCCCGACAGCAGCGGCTCAAGAGAGGGGCCGGAGGTGATGACAATCGCGGGAAGGCCCCCGCAGATATTCTCAAGTTCCTCGGCCGGTATACATCCGGAAATACGGGGCAGGGCTTTCAGGGCATTTTTCAGGAACCGCAGGGCGAAGGCTTTTTTTGTGGCGGCATTGCCCGCTTTTTTTGAAAGCATTGTATCGATGCCCGATTTTACCGCACTGCAGTATTCAGGGAATAATCTGGCGAACTGGGGATGTTCAAGGACCTGAATTCCTTTCATGGATCCCAGGTCCAGCACCTGTTCCAGGTGATTCAATACTTCCCCATGTTCCATGCCTGTCAGTATGGTGATGTTTCCGGCGCCGGAAAGGAATGATGTGAGTGAATTGGACTCCAGTTCATGGTGGATTTCCGGAATGATATCAACAATAATGATGCGGTTGTAGTGAACGGTTATTTCCCGCAGGGGAATAAGATGATACCCGAGACCAAGCCCCAGGACGATAAGGGTGTCGTATTTTTCCGGCATGAACTGTTCCGCGAATGTCCGGGCGTCACGGGAAGGCGCGACACGGCTGTGAATATATGCCTTTGTGCCGTTCCGGTATACGGAAAGGGTTGGGATACCCTCTTTTGAAGGTTCAATTTCGTACTGGATCTGGTCTTTACTCATGGGTCATAACAATTATCGGCATCAGTTTTTTATGGAATATCATTATATAACTGCGGATGATGTGTCGATACTATCAGTGATGAATGTATTCCTGTCATTAATAAAATTGATTTTGCATTTCCGGGGTACTCTCACGGGACACAGATGTGAATACAATATTTTTGTTGATAATATGTAAATAATGATTGTATGAATAGTGATCATTATTTATATCCCATGATATATGATGCAAGGAGTATATAGTACCTGATGATGGAATCAAATAGAAGAATCATACTGGCATGTACTGCTTTATTTCTGGTAATAGCGCTGCCCCTGCAGGGAACGACCCCGAAAGAACTGTTCCAGAAAAAACTCGGAAATGTATCAGCTGAAAAGAAACTGCAGCTAATTGAGAAAGAACTTGCATCTCCTGATGCAGACAGCGATGACTGGAAAGCGTTCCTGTACAATCTGAAAGGGACGGTGTATTCCGGGCTTGGAAATACCGGTGATGCTGTCAAATGCTACAATGACGCGTTGAAGTATAACAGCAGCATAGCGTATGTATATAATAATCGGGCAATTGAATATAAGAAACAACGTGACTTTGATAATGCCTTCAGGGACTATGGGAAGGCAATTGCAATAAATCCCCGTTTTTCTGTGGCATACTATAACAGGGGACTTGTCTTTTACGCGATGGGAGATTATCCCAGGGCAATTGAAGATTACAGCCGCGCAATACAATTCAGCAAAGGGTTTGCTGATGCCTATAACAACCGCGGTGTTGTATACCATCTGCAGCGGGAGTATGAAAAGGCCATAGAGGACTATACCCGGGCCCTGGAAATAAATCCATCATTTCAGCGGGTCATTAATAACAGAGAACTTGCGTACAGCCAGGCAATTGACAGCTACAGCAGGGCGATAAAGGATAATCCTGAAGACGAGGCGCTGTACATCAAACGGGGAAAAGCGTATAAGGCCCGGGGGATGTTCGATCGGGCAATTCTTGACTTCAATAAAGCCATTACCTTTAATCCGGAGTGCTCTCTTGCATACCCGTACCGCGGATCAACGTACAGCGAAAAAGGCGATACATCAAGGGCAATAAAGGACTTCAACAGGTCAATTGAGTGTAATCCGGATGATTATCTGGCATTCTACTACCGGGGTAACCTCTACAGCGACCGGCGGGAATACCCGAGAGCTGTGAGCGATTATGGTAAGGCACTGGTCCTGAAGCCCGACCTCGCGGATGCGTATAATAACAGGGGTGTGGTGTTCGCGAACCTGGGGAAACTGCCGCGGGCAATCAGTGATTTTAACATGTCCATTCGGCTCAGGCCCAATTATGCCATTGCCTATAATAACCGCGGTGTTGCACATCTGAAGAAAGGGTTTCCGAAGAAGGCTATCCGTGACTTTAACAGGGCAGTAAGGATGGACAATGATTATTACAGTGCGTTTTTTAACAGGGGCAATGCCCATAAGGACCTGAAGTTGTACGGGAAGGCGCTCCGCGACTATACCAGGGCCATTGCAATTAACCCGTCATTCTCAATAGCCTACAATAACAGGGGGCTTGTGTATTATTATATAAAAGACTATAAAAACGCAGTGCGGAATTTTACACAGGCAATCCGTTATGACGCACGTCTTGCTATCGCCTACAACAACCGGGGCGCTGTATATTCACGTCTGCGCAGGTATGACAGCGCGGTACGCGACTTCAGAAAGGCGCTTGCCCTGGACCCGAACATGAAAAGCGCGAGGAAAAATATTCGCCTTGTTGCGCAGCGGAGACAGCGTTAATTCCCGGGACACTGCGGGTTCACGCGGGCTGAAAGGACTGCTGTTTTTTTTTCAAAAACCGGTAATGGGTATGGGACACCTGCAGCGCCCGCACAGCCTCTTCCGGTGATTCAAAAACCGGGATGGCATTTTTTTTCCGAATATCCACAATCCTGTCCACTGCATTTGGTATGTATATCGCCGCCGGTTTGCCGTAATGGCGGCACATTGTTACCAGTTCCATGATCGCATCAATCACAACCTGCTGCCAGACATTCGGGACCGGCAGGAGCCCGTCAACCTCATCGGATGAAAGAAGTATTTCAAAAATATCAAGAAACGTCTGCATGGATATTGCGGGCCCCAGGTCAATGGGATTTGCCGCGTTGAATAGTTTTCCCGTTTTATGGAGTTTTTCCTGTGTAGCGGGGGAAAGACGTGTCATCTCGAGGCCCGCTTCAACAAGGAGGTCCGCGGTGATGCCGCCGAAAGCGCCGGAATTGGTGAATACCGCGATTTTCCTGCCCCTGAGTATGGGCATTGTGGTAAAAATTTTCGGGATTGTATAAAGTTCGCTTATTGAATTCGCGCGGATGATACCGGCCTGTCTGCAGGCGCTGTCGAATATCACATCGTTATTTGCCATACCCGCGGTGTGAGACATCGCGGCCCTGGACCCCTCGCTGGTTCGACCGACTTTGTAGATGAGTACGGGTTTTGTCACCTTTTTTGCGGTATCGAGAAACTTTCTCCCGTCCTTTATACTCTCTATATAAAGGCCTATTACTTCAGTATTGTCACTGCTGAAATACTCAAGCATGTCGGATTCGTCGATACCCTCCTTGTTGCCGATGCTGATCATCTTGTTCACTGAAACAACATCGCTCCTGAATGAGTCCATGATAAGGGCGCCGATGCCGCCGCTCTGGATTACATAGGATATATTGCCCGGTGTATTAAAGGCCTCGTCGTACATGCCTGGTATAAATCCGAAAAAGCAGCAGAACCTGGAATGGGTGTCCATGACGCCGAGGCAGTTGGGGCCGATGTAACGGATGCCGTACTCATCTGTCAGATGGTCCACTTCCTTCTGGAGCTGTTTCCCGTTCTCCCCCTCCTCGGAAAATCCCGCGCTTTCGATAATAATGTGCCGGATCCCCTTTTCGCCGCAGTTACGGACTAATCTGGGAACCGCCTGTGAAGGGGTTATTATTACCGCGAGGTCCACTGTTTCCGGCATGTCGGGGATTGACGTGAATCCGGGGCATCCGTTTACATCTTCACCTTTTCTGTTTACCGCGTAGATATTGCCGTTGAATTCAAGGTGTTTCAGTATTGTACAGATTGATGCGCCCAGGTTGAACGGCGTGTTCGAGGCGCCGATAACCGCTACGGAACCGGGATTGAAAAATTTATCCATTACAGTGCCCTCTTCTCTATATGTGGTCTGAGAATAACACCGGAAGTCAATAATTGCAATAAAAAAATTACATTCCGGTGAGCGGGTATGCGGCAATACCGCATACGGGAGAAGGGCGATACCGGACAGTGGTATTGTGCGGTTTTTCACGGCATACGGTGTAACTGTGTTTGTATCAACGCGAAAGATTTTTTGAAAATTCCGATGTGTTCGTGCATATTATATGATATTGATAACAATAATTGAGAAAGAGGTTCTGATGCCAGTGTATGAGTTTCGCTGCAGGAAATGCGGCGCGGTGTTTGAGGAGTTGAGGAAAACGGATGACTTTACTCTTCCGGTTTGTGAACAGTGCGGATCATCGGAAACAGAAAAAAAGTTCTCTCTTTTCTCCGGTGCTTCCGGCGGAAAGGACGCGGGGAGCTGTTCCGTAAAACCCGGAGGGGGATGACGCGTACCCTGATAGACCGGTCAGGTCTAATCTTCAAGCCTGAAACGAACGGGAAACCGTACCCGGCTGCGGATAGCTTCGCGGTCCCTGTTCAGGGCCGGGTGGAAACGTATGTGCTGCGCCCATCTGAGCACCACAAGGTCAAACTCCCTTCCCAGGGACTGGATAATTTTACCGTAGAGGACATTGCCGTCGCTGTTGATGCCGATTTCAATGACCACGACCCCTTCAATTCCGGCTTTCCGCATTGAGGAGGGATATTTCGGGAGGGCGTTGTAAATGGGGCGCGGGGGTACCGATGTGTCGAACATGTCGCCGTAGTCTCCGCTGTCATCGCCGAACCGGAGCGGCTGCTCTTTTTTTTCTTCTTTCTTTTCCTCCACCACCTCTTCGGTAATATTTTCAGATATGTCGATATCGGGCTGCGTGACACTCTGGGGGAGGCGGAGCTCCACCATCTGAAAATCGGTGATTTCTCTATGGTCTACGATTACGTTTTCCTCGTTCCATTGAATTATGAACAGGAGGGACGTGAGGAATACAAGGGACACCAGGGACCACATCAGTGAAGGCCTGAGGATGACGTACCGTAGTATCCTGTTGTGAAGTATTGTCTCTGCGATCATTTGCGTTTCTTGTTGCTTATAAGTATAATGCTGTATATGCCCGCGTCCCGCAGGGTGTCCATTGTTCTGTGTACATACTCAAAGGGTATTGATTTGTCCGCGTTGATCAGGGCCTTCGTTTCAGGATTGGAGCTGACCCGGTACTGCGCGAATGACCGGAGGTTGTCGAGTGAACCTTTTTTCCCGTCAAAAAACAGTTCCCCCTGCCTGTCAATCCAGAGGCTGATGTGTGTTTTCGTTTCCGATGTCGCGACGCGCGCCTCGGGAAGATTTACGGGTATCTCCTTTTCCATTTCAAGGATGCTGGAGGTGATAAAAAAAATCAGCAGCAGGAACGCGATGTCCGCCATTGAGGGGAGGGGAATCATGGACATCGGTTTTTGTTTTCGCTGTATTGCCATGTCGGATCGTCCCTATATCATCCTGAGAGTCAGTTTTTTTATTCCGGCAAACTGGATTTTATCAATAATAGTCACCGCCTTTTCGTAGGGGACCTTTGATGACACTTTCAGGAGCACCAGCATTTTCGGGTTTTTCATCTTGTCTTGTTTAAGCATGTCCTCTATTGATTCAGGGGCAACAGCGCGGTCCCTGTAGGTGATTCTTTCTCTTTCATCAATCTGTATGGTGACAACATTATGGGCCGCCACAATTACAGGCTGCTTTTTTTTGTCAGGCATGGTGAGGTGCAGCCCCTCTTTCAGGGTGAACACCGAGGTCACCATGAAGAATATTATCAGGATAAATGAGATGTCCGACATGGATGAAAGGTTCATCTCGGAAAACATCCGGATGGAGCGGCGGATTTTAGGCATCCCCTTCCACCATTTTTTCAAGGATATCCGCCGAGATGCGCTCAACGTCCGCGACGAACACATCTATCCGGTGGACAAAGTAATTGTAGAATATCAGCATCGGGATTGCAACGATGAGGCCCGTTGCGGTGGTAATAAGGGCCTCCTCAATTCCTCCCGCCACAAGGCGCGCGTTCACCTGGTCCGCGGCGGCAATGTTGCTGAAGGCGGTGATCATTCCGGAGACGGTACCCAGAAATCCCAGAAGCGGTGAAATGTTGCCGATGGCCGAAATGATGTTCAATCCCTTTTCCAGGACCGCCACTTCAATGGAGGCGGCTATGGCAATCGCCTTTTCCACATGGTCGTACCCGAGGTTCCGGACCTTGTTCCCCTTCAATATTATTTTCGACAGAACAAGATTGTGCTCCCGGCAGAGTGTTTCCACGTCATCGAGTTTTTTATTGGAAATGGCATCCTCAAGGCTGGCTATGAATTCCCTGGGATTCAGGTTCGCGCGCTTAAAGTAAAGAAACCGCTCAATGACAAAACCGCATCCTATGCCGGCGATAATGAAAATCGGCCACATGAAGGGGCCTCCCTTCGAAAAGAGGTCAAAGAGCATTATGGTTTCAGAAGTGCTTCCCTGCGCTACCGGTTCCGCAGCGGGTGATTCCTCCCCGGGACCGCTCTGTGCCGGCGCTGCGGTTTCCTGTGCAGGAGCACTGCTGCCGGGAGCGGACTGCTCCTGGGCCATGGCGCAGAGAGAAAGCGCGGTGAATAGTAGTATAAGCAATGATATCTTTTTCATTTAATCTGCTCCAGTTTTTCGGGATCGTTATATTTTATGCTGAGATAGAGAAGCAGCAGTGCGCTTACATCAAGCACCACCGCAATGATGGGGATCAGCAGATAAATCATTCCTGTAAGGCTCACAAGAAAAAATACGATGGAGAAGAATTCTTTCTTTGTTATGTATTTGAGCTTCTGTACAAGGAACACCACAGGGTCGTTCTCCGGGAGTTTCTGAATGAATTCCTTGTCGTAGGTAACCAGGGAGCCGGAGGAGGTGTACTTTCTGAGAAATGACACCATCACCAGGAGCATCACCGCGAGTCCCAGGAAGAGCAGCCCTATCACCGCAAGGGGCATGGTTCCGGTGTTGTGGATAAAGTACAGATACGATGTGGCGGAGAGAAACATGAGCAGCGTCCCGTTGTCGCTGATTGTGTCGAGCCACCCTCCTATCTTTGAGACCTTAAGGGTGTATTTTGCCACTTCACCGTCAACGCCGTCAAAGACAGATGCCAGTTGAAAAAACAGTCCCCCCAGCACCGTGTACCAGTAGCTGTCAAAAAGAATAAAGACCGCGCTCAGTATCCCGATTATCATGTTGAATATTGTAAGGTAGTTGGGGTGGATACGTGTCCGGGACAATGCGGTGCTTATGGGAAGAGAGATCCTCTTGTTCATAGTGCGGGCAATAAATCCCGAGGTATTCACAACGATTGTTTCACGCAGGAGTTTTTTCGCTTTTTTCAGGTCCTCCAGGGTTTCAATCGCAAACACGTCGTCACGGGCTGCTGCGTGATAACTGTATTTTGTTCCGGTAAAATAGGAGTTAAAATCAGTGAGATAGTGCATCTGGACAAAGAGATTTGACTGGACTTCAAGATAGGCGCCGGGGGTCTTTTCGGGCAGTGTTTCGTGCACCGAGGCATCGAGCTTTTTTATGATAGCGGGTTTGATTTTTTTTTGATAAAACTCAAGCTCCCCGTCGTTGAGGTCAAGATAGATTTCCTTTACCCCGTTCCGTGAAAATGTCACAATGATTCGTTCAAGGGGATACAGTCCGCACACTTTTTTATTGAACAGCGGATTGGAGTGGGGCGATATAATTACTGCCTGTTCAGGGATCATAGGGTATTCCATATACGAAGATATTTTTCAGGAAAAAGTCAAAAACAGGTTGCCTAAATACTGAAATTTTGATTAAAACAAAGCGAACAGGGAGACGTGTTATTTTTCCGTGCTTTTTATATGAAGGATAGCACGTTGCCTCCCTGCTGATCCAAAACTACCGTAGGGATGATTTTTTTCAAGATAATTTTATGGTGATTCTACGGAGGATCGGGGATATCATTTCAGGCGCCATGATACTATTTATCGATAATAATACAAAA
>DAOSYC010000056.1:0-19950 GCA_035380905.1 Spirochaetota bacterium
GCACAGGTCTCCGGCGATTGAAGCGCCGCCGGCGGAGACGCCGGAAAAATTATCACGTCCCGTAAATTCATCAACCGCGGTACTGAGCAGGACATTAATGCCGTGGGCCTTCAGGTTTTCCTCAAGGAGCTTCGATATATCATCATCAATGACCCCGGGAAGGAGCTGGTCTTTCATTTCAATGAGCGTAACCGTTCCACAATGCTCCTTCAGGGCAACAGCCGCTTCAATACCGATCGCGCCCCCTCCCACCACGATGCCGGTCTTTTTGTTCCCGATATACCTGCGCACCATCTTCAGGTCCTTCACTGAGGCAAGGGTATACACCCCATTACCCATGAACCTGTCAAGCCCCGGGACCGGGGGAATAAACGGGCGGTACCCCGTGGCAAGTATTGCGGTATCGTACGGGGTTTCAAATGAATCAGAACCGTCTTCAGAAAAAATTATTTTATTATCAGTGTCGATACGAAGGCCCCGGGCCCTGACCTTCTGCACATTCATGCGTGACAGGCCGATGTCCTGGAGGAGGCCCTCCTCCTCCACAATATTCTCCAGGGAATATGGAATCCCGCAGGGATGCATGAGGTCACGCTCCTTGGGATCGACAACTGTAACTTCCGCTTTCGGGTCATTCCGTTTTATTGCCATAAGGGCCGCGTACCCGGCGGAACCGAACCCCGCAATTACAATTCTGCTCACCATACTCTCCTGTCACATGAATAATTCAAAGACCGTCACGGCGCCGGAGCGGGCCTGTGATACACGACTTACTTTTTCTTTCCGATCATACCCGCGAAATAATTATAAATCTGCGCGGCATGAGCACCGTCTCTTCCTTCAGTGATAATCCTGAACACCGGCTCGGTATTCGATGACCGCAGATGGACCCAGCCGTCCCTGAATTTTTCGTGTGCGGTAAAATCTATCCGTATACCGTCAATATCGGTAATTTTCTCGGCATTAAATTCCCTGCGCAGGTCGTCAAAAAGCTTCGTGGTATCGAGTTTCCCTGTTACCGCCACTTTCCCCTTCTTCATTGTATACTGCGGGAGCGAAGCAACGGCCGCTGACACAGTCACCTTCCGCGTAGCCAGCATTTCCAGGACATAGACGATCCCCGCAAGGCTGTCCCGTCCCAGATGGACCTCCGGGGAAATAACACCACCATTCCCCTCGCCTCCGATACGGGCGCCCCGTTTCCTCATTTCATCGGCAACATTTATCTCCCCCACCTTTGTCCGCTTTACCTTCGCGCCGTACCTCGCGGCAATTGCCTCAACGGCCTTCGTGGTGGAAAGGTTTATCACCACCCGCCCCGGCTGCGTTGAGAGGAGATGCTCTGTTACCAGTGCAACGGTATATTCTTCACCGATGGGGCGGCCTGTTTCATCCACAATGGCAAGGCGGTCCGCGTCAGGGTCCTGGGCGAAACCGATGTCCGCCGACACCTCCCGCACCTTTTCAGAAAGCATTGTCAGGTTTTCCGGGACCGGCTCGGCTCCCCGGGGGAACGTGCCGGTACAGTCGCAGTTCAGCGTTATCACGGTACACCCCAGCTCTTCAAGGAGGCGCGGCGTAATAACAGCCCCGGCGCCGTTCACAGAGTCAATGACCACTTTAAACTTTCTTTTTTTTACCGCCTTCACATCTATCACATCACAGACTTTTTTAATATGAAGCCTGTGAGAATCATCATATTTTGTAAGGGCGCCGACGCTGTTCCACCGGGGATACCGGAAATCAGAATCCATTAATGCGAAAAACCTCGCTATCTCCTTTTCGTTCAGAAAAAGACCCGACGGCCCCACAAGCTTGAAGGCGTTCCATTCAATGGGATTATGGGAGGCGGATATTACAATGCCCCCCTTCGCCCCAAGCTCCTCCACCACAAGCTGTACCGTGGGAGTGGGCACAATTCCAACATCAACAACATCACACCCCGCAAGCATCAGTGATGACTGCAGTCCAAGGCTGACGGCCTCACCGGTACACCGGGAGTCCCTTCCCACCACAACGGTTCCTCCCCTTACAAACGCAGCGAAGGCCCTCCCCACGGCAGTTATAAGTTCCGGCGTCATTGTTTCACCGACAATACCCCTGATGCCGGAGACGCTTTTCATGAGCGGCGCGGACATTTACCGCCTCCTGCTGCGGCGCGTTTTCTTCCGTTTGCTGGCGCCGGTAGTATCTTCTTCGTGTGCGCCGCTCCCCGGCCTTCTCATGGCATGGGCCTGCATCATATTCTGGGCTGGAATCCCCCCCGAACCGAACTGTTCAACTTCCGGATGGAACTCCTCCCCTATGGTCTGGAATTCATAATCCGCCTCTTCCTGCGGCATTTCTGTGACCTGTACCTTAAATACGAACTCCAGAATATCCTCCTTCAGGGTACTCATCATCTCATTAAAAATATCGAAACCTTTGAGTTTGTATTCAACGAGGGGGTTCCGTTCGCTGTACCCCACGGTCCAGATACCGTCACGGAGTTCATCCATGTTAAGAAGGTGTTCACGCCATTTCGTGTCAATCACCTGGAGAGAAATCATCCGCTCAACCTGACGCATGGTATCGGCACTGACGGCACTCTCCTTACTGCTGTACACATCAAGAAACTGCTGCTTCACATGATCGGCAAGGTCATCAATGGTCTGTTTTCCGTCCCCGACATTCTCAAGCTCCACCATAAAACCGTTACGCGCCCAGTGCGCCAGCCCTTCAACGTCCCAATCCTCGGAGTGCCTGCTGCCGCCGGTATAAAAATCAACAACGTCATCACACACCGCAGTAATATATTCCCTGATTTTCCCGGAAATGTCCTCTCCCTCAAGAATTTCGTTACGTTCGCGGTAGATAAATTCACGCTGGGAGTTCATCACATCATCATATTCAAGAAGGTGCTTCCTGATCTCGAAGTTCCTGCCCTCAACACGCTTCTGGGCATTCTCAATCGCCTTTGACACCATCCTGCTTTCAATTTCCTGGCCGTCCTCCATACCGAGGCGCTGCATCATCGAGGAGATTCGTTCAGCCGCAAAAATCCGCATAAGGTCATCATCAAGGGAAAGATAAAATCTCGATGATCCGGGGTCACCCTGACGTCCTGAACGCCCCCGTAGCTGGTTATCAATACGACGTGATTCGTGGCGCTCCGTACCAAGTATGTGCAGGCCGCCGGCTTCAACTACATGATTATGGTTTTCAAGCCATTCACGGCCGCTCCGCACAATATTGCGCGCCTTGTTCTTGTCCTGTCCCGTCATGGACTCCATGAGTTCCTCGGCACCTGCAAAATCATTTTCAAGGACACGAAGCCTGAACGATTCCCACAATGCGCTGTCATGGACCGCGTGATGTTCCTCGAGCTCCGTCATGTACAGCTTCTGCCCGCCGAGCACAATGTCGGTACCCCGGCCCGCCATGTTCGTGGCAATGGTAACAGCTCCGGGACGCCCCGCTTCAGCGACAATCATCGCCTCTTTTTCATGGTACTTCGCGTTCAGGACGCTGTGGGGCACCCCTCTGGACCTCAGAAGATTGGAGAGGGCCTCGGATTTTTCAATGGAAATAGTACCAACAAGGATCGGCTGCCCCTTGTGCTGCAGCTCCCGTATTTCATCGGCAATGGCATTAAATTTTTCCCGTTCAGTACGGTATACCTTGTCCGGATGGTCTTTCCGCACCATCGGTTCGTTGGTGGGCACCACCACGACATCAAGACTGTATATCTTCTGAAACTCGACCGCTTCCGTATCAGCGGTACCGGTCATACCGGCAAGTTTTTTATACATCCTGAAAAAGTTCTGGAAGGTAATTGAAGCAAGAGTCTGGCTTTCCCTGGCGACAGTTACATTCTCTTTCGCTTCAATGGCCTGATGCAGCCCGTCTGAGTACCGCCGGCCCGGCATAAGGCGCCCGGTAAACTCATCAACAATCACCACCTCCCCTTCTTTCACAATATAGTCAACATCCCGTTTGAAGATAGTATGCGCCTTAAGGGCCTGGGTCACGTGGTGCACCAGTTCAATGTTTTTGCTGTCATACAGGTTGTCAATCTTCAGGAGCCGCTCCACATGCTTCACCCCGTCTTCAGTAAGGAGCACATTGCGGTCCTTTTCGTTAATCTCATAGTCCTTCTCTTCGCGGAGGTTCGGGATAATCTTGTTTATAAGATAATACTTCTTTGTTGACTCATCGGTTGAACCGGAAATAATAAGAGGCGTCCTGGATTCGTCAATCAGGATAGAGTCAACTTCGTCAACAATCGCGTAGTGGAGGGGCCGCTGCACACGGAGGCTCCGGTGTTCCACCATATTGTCCCGGAGATAGTCAAACCCGAATTCATTGTTGGTTCCGTAGGTAATATCACAGGCATATGACCGCTGCCGCTCGTAGGGGTCCATGTTATGCTGAATAACGCCGACCGTGAGGCCCAGGGCCCGGTACAGTTTCCCCATCCATTCCGCGTCACGCCTGGCCAGGTAGTCATTCACGGTAACGAGATGCACTCCCTTCCCCTCAAGAGCATTAAGATACACCGGAAGGGTCGCCACAAGGGTCTTTCCTTCACCGGTCTTCATTTCAGAAATCCTGCCCTGATGAAGCACGATGCCCCCCATCAGCTGCACATCGAAATGGCGCATCCCGAGGTTCCGGATACCGGCCTCCCTTACCAGCGCAAACGCTTCAGGAAGTATATCATCGAGGGACTCGCCTTTCTCGATGCGGCCGCGGAATTCGGTGGTTTTTGCCCGCATTTCATCATTCGAGAGTTTCTTCATGTCCGGTTCAAGGGAATTGATCAGCGTCACAAGGGGCCCGAGTTTTTTTATGTCCCTTTCATGTTTGCTTCCGAACAAAACGCTTAAAATTTTATCAACCATCATCATTACCTTTATAATATAATTCCCCGCTATCGTCACATATCATCTGATATCATCCGCAGCAGGGTTATTTAGACTTCATATACTTTTCTCAGACTGCTGAAAACAGGCGGCCGGAAAACAGCAACAATGTGCATATTCCTGTTCTTTTTCAATACATTATTTATATCAACATATAATTTTATTTCTTACATTGTACAATATATACACATGACATGGCACAGGATTATTTGTTACAGGGAAACACATTGAGGCTGTATATTTGTGACGTGATTATGATAAAAATCAATGCTCTGTCAAACCATTTTTGTCCTGTATATCTTCATCGTCCATGTACCGTGAATGGCCGCTTGTGATATAGCGGAGCATGTCATAAATAAATGCTTTCGCCTCCGTAAGCTCCTTTTTGGATTCTTCAGATATCTTACCATTGATGTCTTTTCTGATGATGACAGGCCTTGTAATGCGGATGCGGACGTAATCACGCTCAAATTCCCTTGTCACAAAAACATCTTCCGCTTCAATGACATATTTATTGCTGCTTTTCAGCACAGTCATCTTTTCCGGAAAATAGGAACGCCGGCACATCCGGCGGCTTAGGTACGCATGTGTTCTGCTCCAGGCTGTTTCAGAATCCTCTTTCCTGATTTTCGTATGAAAAGAAGGTGTACTCATTGTTCCCAGTGTCGCACAGCTGAAAAAAACTACTCCCGTTATAATCAATACAATTTTTTTCATAGATATCCCTGCCTCCTGTGTCAATAGTATCATAAAACTGCATGCCGGCACAATACAGTTTCACCTCCACGGACCATTCCGGTCAGTACATAATAAGGTCGTCCCGGTTTATAACTTCATCGAAATACGTTCCCCCGAGGATGTTCCGTATCTCCTTTGTTTTTTTTCCCATTATCAGGCGCAGTTCATGCACATCATAGTTCACAATGCCCTTCCCTACGGGGTGGTCATTTCCATCAACAATCTCCACCGCGTCACCGAGATCGAATTTTCCTGAAACATCGGTAATACCTGAAGGGAGGAGGGACTTTTTATTGTCACGCAGCGCCCTGAGGGCACCGTCATCAATTTGTATCTTCCCGCTGTTCCGCATACTGAAGGCAATCCAGCGCTTTCTGCTTCCAAGGGACTGGTCCCTGCCGACAAAAATAGTACCGATCTTCTCACCGTCCACAATGCGGCTGAGGACATTTTCATCCCGTCCATTCGCGATGATCATCTTTTCCCCGCAGCGTATGGTAATCTCCGCAGCCCGTATCTTTGTCGCCATGCCCCCGGTGCCATGGACCGTGCCGCTCCCCCCGGCTTGCCGTTTGACCTCATCGTCAATGTCAAAAATTTCCTCCACCGGTTCCGGGTCGGAAAGGTCCCGGTAAAACCCGTTCACATCGGAAAGCAGTATGAGGAGGTCAGCCTCGACTATATTCGCCACATGGGCAGAGAGGGTGTCGTTATCCCCGAACTTGATCTCCTTTACCACAACTGAATCATTTTCATTCACCACGGGGACTACGCCCAGACCAAGAAGTGTATTGAGGGTATGGCGGGCATTCAGGAACCTGCGTCTGTTGTTGACATCATCCTCCGTCAACAGTATCTGCCCCACCTCAAGGCCCTCCCACTGAAAGCATTTCCGGTATTCATTCATAAGGATGATCTGACCCACCGCCGCCATGGCCTGCTTTTCCGGTATGGTAAGCCCCTCACGGTCACGCTTCAGGGCGCCGGCGCCGGAACTGATTGACCCCGAAGACACCACCACCACTTCATATCCGCGGCGGATGACAGCAACAATATCATGGACAAGGGTTGATATCCTGTTGGTCGATATCGTGCCGTTTTCGGTAATAATTGAGGTGCCGATTTTTACGACAACCCTCTTCACATTCTTCAGCAGATTTTTACGAGGCACCGCTTTTCTCCAGGAGCCTGTTGATTATTGATTTCAGCTCCGAAATATTTACATCGCTCAGTGACGATACAGGAAGGACCGGTTCCTTTTTCAGGAGCGCGGCCTTCGTTTTGATATCATCATCATCCGCCAGATCAGCTTTTGTCAAGAGTATATAATATGGTTTTTCAGGAAGTACCGGGTTATACTGCCGCAGTTCAGACTTGAGCAGTTCAAAGGTATAGGGAATCTCCTCCTCGGAGGTATCAATCATATAGATAATGACTTTCACCCTTTCAATGTGCTGCAGAAACGAAAGCCCGAGGCCAAGCCCTTTATGGGCACCCTCGATAATACCAGGAATGTCAGCGATTTTGTAGCTGGTGCCGTCGCCGCGGTCAACAACGCCGAGATTGGGAATCAGTGTGGTAAAGGGGTAGTCCGCGATTTTCGGCTTCGCGTTGGTGAGTTTCGCGAGCAGTGTTGACTTTCCCGCGTTGGGAAGCCCCACAAGCCCCACGTCGGCAATGAGCCGAAGGTTCAGGGTAATGTGTTTCTCTTCACCGGGAATACCCGGCTGCGCGAACCGCGGGGTCTGGTTGGTGGATGACTTGAAATAGGCATTGCCCTTCCCCCCGATACCCCCGGCGCATATCATATACCGGTTTCCGCTTTCAAGGAGGTCCGCTACCAAATCACCATCCTCATCGAAAACCCCTGTCCCCGGGGGAACATTAATGACAAGATCGGCGCCGTCCCTTCCGTGCCGGTTCTTCCCCATTCCGTACTGGCCGTTTTCGGCCTTATAGGCACGGTCCTTGAAAAGGTGTGAAAGGTTGTAAAAATTATAATCAGCTTCAAGGTAGACATCACCGCCCTTGCCGCCGTCACCGCCGTCCGGCCCCCCCTTGGAGATATACTTCTCCCTGTAAAAAGACACCGCACCGGGCCCGCCGTTGCCAGCCTTGACCCGTATTGTAATTGTATCAGTAAATTTCGCCACTGTTTTCCACTCCCGGGTATTTACCGCACAACCGTAATGCGGAATGTTCACCATTATATATAAATAACAAATCGCGTAAAGAGAAACTCTCTACGCGATTGTAAAATTTCTTAATTACGGGCCGTAACCCTTTATGTACGCAGTACTATCCGGTTATACAGCAGGATATACTGAAACTTTCTTTCTGTACTTGTCAAGACGCTCAAATTTCACGACACCGTCAATTTTCGCGAAAAGGGTGTCATCTCCTCCGCGGCCTACATTGGTGCCGGGATGAATTCTTGTCCCCCGCTGACGTACAAGGATCGTTCCGCCGCTGATTTTCTGTCCGTCAAAACGCTTCACCCCAAGCCTTTTGGCCTTTGAGTCTCTTCCGTTCCGTGTAGAACCGCCACCTTTCTTATGAGCCATGGCTATCTCCTTTATTCATAAATAATTTCAATTGAACCCGGACTGCCTTCTTTTATTTCCAGCAATCCCGCCACCATCATTCCGATAACAGCTTTCAGCATACTGAGAGACTCCCCGCCAATTCCCGTAACAGGAACAGCTGACTCAAGGAACCCGTCTCTCTGCACTACATCCTGCCTGATTTTCAATACGCGGGAAATTGCTATAATACAGGACTGTGTCAGGGAGGAAACCCCCGCGCACACTATATCTTCACCTTTTATTCCCGTGCCGGAATGCCCTTCTGCGGCAATATACACACAATCGCCCGTAAAATCAACATTGCAGTGTTCGCGTACTACAATATTTTTCAGGCGAACCGTAATCAATACATTACATTACTGAAACGTCATTAATCTTAAGCTGTGAAAACTCCGTGCGGTGTCCAAGGGTACGGGTATAATTCTTCCGTTTCTTGAATTTAATACCGCGGACTTTCTGCCCTCTCACAACTCCAAGGACCTTTGCGGAAATTTTCACGTTTCCGAGGTACGGCTCTCCAACGAGCACTTTCTCCCCGTCAACACACATAAGGACCTTCTCAAGGACTATATCGTCACCGTCGTTTTTCGCAAGCTTGTCGACGTTCAGCGTCATATCCTTCTCTACTTTGTATTGCTTTCCAGCAACTTCAACTATCGCGTACATAAGCACCTTTACCTGTTCTGAATTGGATTGATTATGATCAGCAGCTGCGAATCTGTATTGTACAATCGGGGTAAATCGGGTTATCCCCTTTCACAGCATTTCTGAATAGAACATTAATTAAATGTGGGCCCACAGGGACTCGAACCCCGGACCTACTGATTATGAGTCAGCCGCTCTAACCAACTGAGCTATGGGCCCAATGATCTGTGACACATACCATCGGCAGCGCCTATGTGTCAAGAAAATATTTCACAATGACGGACAAAACCGGCCTTTTTGCCAAAAATACACAGAAAACAAAAAAATGGTACACATTATTTCAACCCAAGCTGTTTTTTGATAAGTTCACACAGGGTTTCCTTTATTTCCGGATGTCTTGGAACAGGGGCAATCCTCCCGCTTAAAGGGTTGTAATATATATCATGCCGTGAACCATGTCGCTTCAAAACACAACCACCGGCGATCAATACTTTAATGAAGTTTTTTCTTTTCACAAATCAAACTGAAGTTCAATTGTTTTAAACTCTTTAACCGGAAGATATTGACTCTCCTGTAAAACCATGCGGTATGCGTCTTTTATATTATCCAGCAAATCATCAATTGTCTCACCCTGACTGAATACTCCAGGTACCTCTTTTAATTTCCCGACAAACCAGCCGTCATCCATCCAGTATTCAACTGTAAAACTATTCATAACCATTCATCCTTCAACTTCAATTTACTGATTATACAATACCAATATAACACAATTCAACAATAAAGAGGCAAATATCCCGAAAAATATTTCACGTAACCTGTTGCAAGGTTTTTACGGCTTAAACAATTTCAGCTGCAGGTCCCTGATGGATTTAAAATGCTTTCCATTTGATGATGACAACACGCAGTTGTTCTCAACGGCAGTCGCAGCAATCACCGCGTCACCTGCGCGCATTCCGGAAGACAGGGAGTACTCTTCAATATAAATAGCAGCTCTATGTCCTATGTTTTCAGTAAAAGGTAATGTTACAAAATCAAAATCATGAAGAAACTGTTTCACATAAAGATGCTGGGTTTTGTTCCCGGCCCCCTGAAGCAGTTCCATATAGGTGTACACAGAAATCATCCTGATTTCTTCAGCATCAATAAGCCGTGCGGCTTTTTCATTGCCCCGTTGAACCCAGATAAGAATATCTGTGTCAAAGATCACGGTTTCTTTCTCCGCGAAGCCTGTCCATTTCTTCTTCAACAGAATTTGCTGAATTATTTTTCATACCGAAAAACGGATGACTGGACACCTTCCGGCCCTTTTTCCCTCCAGCGGGAAGAATCGTACCCTTAACATTTCCATGATAAAGGATTGTTATCTTTTCATTGCGGTCAAGGGCTTTCAGAATATCCTTCATCCTGTAACGCAGATCTACAACAGTTGCCTTCATTGGACTCTCCACAAAAAATGTATACTTGTATTATACATTTTTGGCGAAATACAGTCAATAAAAAATTAGTGGAGACTTACCGGACAGGGAAATCCATCGGAGTATAACGAATGTATCTCTTGCGGCAATTCCGTTACGGCAATAACAAAACTACCACCGGTACGGCGATAAACAGAAAAAATCCGCAACAATGCTTTTATTCTGCTTCAAATTCAGCGAGATACGGGTTTCTGGAAAAATTTCTTCCATAATAGTAGTCACGCTCATTGATCTCAATAGCGTCGTTATAGGCTTCCACGACCCCCACAACATGAACAATGGCGGCAACCACAAAGAAGAGGCCCGCAATAACCATTTTTGACTTCTTTTCAGTCCCTTCATATCCGCCTTTGTACGCCTGATAGAGGTAAAATCCGGACGCGCCGTATGCCGCGCCCGCCAGGAGACAGAACCCTACCCCTTTAAGGTCACGCCTGAGATAAATATGACCGCCCCCGGGAATGATCAGGGACATGAGACAGGCAAGACGGGGGTCCTTGCTCTGTTGGGGCCTGTTCCGTTCACGCCGCTCGGGAACACGCCTTGAAAACTCTTCACTGTAGGTCCGGGGGCTGGTCTGGCGCCGCCCCGCCTGCTCCTCCACTGTAAGCGAATAGGCCCCGGGGAGAACAATACCGTGAACCGCCATCATCACCACTACAGTCAGCGAAGCTGCCCGTAATGACCATCCTTTTTTTTCAGGAGTATTGGTTCTTGCTTTACTATTCATACCTAACCTCATGTTTCTGTAATAACAGCGTACCGGACCGAAAATAATAGTTCAGGCACATTTCACGATACACGGATTGCCAACACGGATGGAATCACACACCCGAAACAGTATATTACTCAAGAAGCGACACCCGGTTTCTTCCTTCCGCTTTTGATATATAGAGAGCTTTATCCGCACGTTCCACCAGGGTTTTGTTATCAATATCCCTGTTATAATCATACTGCGTCACGCCGATGGAAATTGTAACACTCAGATTTTTGTCACTGCAGACAACCACCGCCTCTTCCACACTCTGACGTATCCGCTTTGCCACCATGAGCGCCTCACCAAGCTCCGTGTTAGGCAGTATGATAGCAAATTCTTCGCCGCCATAGCGCGCCGGTATATCAAGCTGCCGGACGCTCTCCTGGATGATCCTTGCTACTTTCACAAGCACCAAATCACCGCAGGTATGTCCGTATTCATCATTGAAGTTTTTAAAATGGTCTATGTCCATCATTATAAGTGAAAGCGGTGTGCCCTGACGGCCGGCACGCTCCCGCTCCTCCACAAGGGCCGCCTGAAAAAAATGATGGATCTTCAGCTTGGTCATCATGTCTGTGGTGGCCATTTCGTACAGGTAGGCGTTCTGGATCGCAATGCCCGCAAGGGACGCGATATTTAGAAGGTACTCCTTCTCCCATTCTTTGAAATCCTCACCGTTAATACGGTCTCCAAGGAGAATAATTCCGTTCAGCTTCCCCTTCCCCTTCAGCGGAACTACAAGAGTAGGATCAATAATTTTCATCGTATCGAGGGAGGAATCACTGCCGATTACCGCAATCAGTTCCTCCAGGGTATAACACTGCGTGGTATTTTCGAGAAGTTTTATTACTTCTGAATCCGGCTCAAGTTCGTATTCAATGGTGTGATCAAGATCGAATCCCTTATAATTGCGGTGGAACACGAACACTTCATGGTCAATCCCCTTCTTCAGGAATATCCCCGCACGAATAAGCTGCATGTGCCCCATACAGGTCAGAAGTATGGAATCAATCAGAATATTATATTCCAGGGTCGAATTGAGCCCTTTGCTGATCTCAATGAGCTGCTTGAGATCATAGATTTTTCTTTCATAGATTTCAATTTCAACAGGCACTTTAAAATCGTAATCACTGTCGTTATTATGATCCATTCAATATCCTGACACGTGTAATTGTTTTTCGCTGCGAAAACTCATACATTTCCGGCAGCAGCACCAATTCATTCTTTATGAAATAAGGCAAATGCTTCCGTTAAATCAATTCTACCATCATATACCGCTTTTCCCGTGATGCACCCCGTAAGCCCCCGGTCAGAAAACTCATTCAGCCGTTTCAGGTCATCAATGGATGATATTCCCCCTGACGCGGTAAGCCGTATCCCTTCATTTGCTGAAAGGACCTCATCGATGGCACTGAAATTCGGGCCCGTGAGCATCCCGTCAGTAGATATATCGGTATAGATTATCTCCCGAATGCCTTTTTTTTGCAACTCTTTTATATAATCAACCGCCCTTATGTCCGAAACATTCTTCCAGCCATGGGTGGCGACCATTGAATTTTTCGCGTCTATACCAATAACCAGATATGTATCGTACCGCGCCACAATATCCGCGAATTCATCCTTCAGCACCACGGTGCCGAGAATTATCCGCCTGATCCCGGCGTCCACATAATCCTGAATTGCCTCAGGGGCCCTGATGCCGCCGCCGATCTCAATTGGAATAGAGACCGACTGCGCGATTTTTGTCACCAGGTCACGGTTCACCGGATACCCCTCAAAGGCCCCGTCAAGGTCAACCACATGAATCAGCCGCGCCCCCATATCTTCAAAACGCTTCGCCATGGAGACCGGGTCATCGGAATATACCGTTTCCCTTTCCGGATCACCCTGGATCAGCCGTACACATTTTCCGTTCCGTATATCAATAGCAGGTATTACGAGCATGCTTTCCTCACAAAATTTTCAATAATTTTCAGCCCCACATGGTGGCTCTTTTCCGGATGAAACTGGGTCGCAATGACATTCCCCTTCCCCACAATACAGGGAAACGTCACACCGTACTCCGCCTCGCCGATCACCCAGTCACGGTCCTTTACTTCAGGATAATAGGTATGGATAAAATAAAAATATGATCCCGAATCCACACCTTCAAGATACTGCGACTCATTCCGAAGCACCACATTGTTCCACCCCATGTGGGGGACCTTAAGCCCGGGAGTCCTGAACTTCACCACGTCGCCGGGGATGATATCAAGGCCCTTCGATTCCCCGAACTCCTCGCTCGTCGAAAAAAGGAGCTGAAACCCCAGGCATATCCCCATGAACACGCCGCCGCCGCTGATATATTCCTTCAGGGGGCCTGTCCATCCCATGGAATCAAGATGCTCCATAGCCATCTTAAACGCGCCGTCACCGGGAAGAATAAGCCCCGTGGAGGATGAAATTGAGCCTGGGTCCCGGGAAATCCGCACGTCACTGGTATATTTCTCCACGGCCTTTACCACGGAGCGGAGATTACCCATACCGTAATCAATTACTGTAATCATGCGATGGTCCCCTTTGTTGACGGCACCGCGCCCCCCAGTGTTTCATCAATACGCCATGCCCTGAAAAGAGCAATACCCAGGGCCTTGAAAATCGACTCATGTATATGGTGCCGGTTTTCCCCGTAGAGCTGGCGTATGTGAAGATTCAGGTCGCCGTTGTCCGTGAATGCCCGCAGAAACTCAAGGGTGAGTTCCTCATGGTAGCGGTTTATATATCCTGTGAGCTCCGTGCCGGTGTACCGGAAGAAGGAGCGCCCCGAAAGATCAACAACGCACTGCGTCAGGGCGTCATCCATTGGGACTGAGGCTTCGCCGAAACGGGTAATCCCCGCCTTATCGCCGAGGGCACGTTTGAACGCCTTCCCGAGACAGATGCCGATGTCCTCAATTGAATGATGATCATCCACGGCATAGTCGCCGCGGCACTCAAGGTCAATGTGGAACCTTCCGTGACGTGACATAGCATCCAGCATGTGGTCAAAAAAAGGCACACCGGAAATAATACGCGACGTTTCACTCCCCCCGAGCACAAGCTTCAGGGTGATGTCGGTCTCACCGGTTTTTCGTGTAATAACAGCTTTCCGTTCCATTGTTTCCATCATAGAAATATATCAACTCCTCATTATCGCTTCATAAAAATACAGGGGACCGGGAAGAAAACGCAGGGTGTACAATCAGAACTCAAATCCGATGCTGAACAGGATATCCCTCTTACCGAACCGGTTATAATAATAGGGCCACGCGTAGTCAAGCTTTAAAATTATGAGGGGATAGATCGTAAACCTGAATCCGAACCCCATATCCGCCTTAAAATCGTCGAATTCCCCGGTTTCCGGATCGCGGAAACGGTACCCATTGTCCCAGGCGGAACCGAAGTCCGCGAACAGCACACCGCCGATACCCCGGATTGTGAAAAACAGGGGAAACCCGAACTTGATCCCCTCAACGAAAATAAACCGGAACTCCGCGCTGCCGAGAAACATGTTCCGCCCGTAATACTCATAGAAGGGGTGGCCCCGGAGCGAATTGAACCCTCCCATGTAATACTTGAAATACTCACTGTCGCGCCCGTATATCCTCCCCCCGCTGCCGCGGAAGGCGAAGACATACCGTTTCCCCACAAGAAAATACCGGCGCAGGTCGATATCGACACTGGAATAGACAAAATCCTGTCCTGTCAGATCGAATGACTGGGTGGCCTGTAGCCGTCCCCTCATGCCGTCAAGGGGCACCATCATCCCCCAGAGGACATTGTCATAGCTCAGCGCCAGTGATACCTGGTTCAGGTTGGCAAAGACGTCGGTGCGGCCGCTTGACCGGTAGTAGTCCCACTCGTACCTGCTCGATGACAGGGTTGTGGAGAACCTGAAAAACCGCGAGAATGGATAGCTCGCCAGAAAGTACCCCCCGTACCGGTCAATAGAGCGGGTATCGGAATACACATTATGAATAAGACTGTTGATGCCGGTAAAGATATCCGTAAGGGTGTAAATGCCGAAAATCGGATTCCGCTGCCTGAACACCCCGACACCGAAGTCCCACCGGTGTTTGAGATAGTAGTAGGCGGCATTGTAGTCGGTATAATCCTCACCGCGGTACCGGATGTAATTGGCGGTAACCACAAGGCGATGGTCCCCCATGTGATCGGAAACCCCCACCTGGCCGAAGCTTGTAAGCACCCCGCCGCTCCCCCATGACCCCGCGAGACCGAACACCACATAATCGGAACTCATCCGGGGAGAATACCGCTCTATGACGGAATCGTTGAAATCGAAATATGCCGCGGGAAATTCCGGGGCGAGATGTTCCGTGGCCCGGGACGTGTCCGTCTCCCCGGGCACTTCGGCGAGGTTCCTCATAAAAATATCGTACCCCAGGTTCTGGTACGCCACAAAGGCCATCCTGCTGCCGTCGGGAAACCACCGTGGATAGAACGTGCCGCAGAGGACATTGGTAAGCATTTCATCGTGTCCCGTGGCCATGTCGTAACGGTAAATATTATAGATGCCGGTGCGGTTTGACACATATAATATCTTTGAGTCGTCGGCTGAAAGGTCCCCCTGAAGGCTGCTACCCTCTTTATCAATAAGGAGCGACCGTTTCCCCGAGGCAAGGTCAATTTTGAAAATCCTGTATCCCCGGTGCTCAATATTCCCTTCACTGTTCCAGTTTGAGGAAAAAACCACAAACCTGTTGTCCGAGGAAATATCAGGATTGCGGTCGCAGAATTTATCATCCGTAATGCGCCGGAGCCTGTTTCTTTCAATATCATATATGTAAATATCAGCAGAATCATTGTCCTGCCCTGAAAATACCAGGCGGTTCCGGTCCTTCGACAGCACCGGGTCCTTTATCCCCCGGAACGGCAGCGCAAACTCACGCCGGATGTCCCCGCTCTTCGGGTCAACGAGAAACACCGTATCCCGGCCATGGGACTGCGCCACGAAGCAGATGCTTTTTCCGTCGCTGCTCCAGGTAAGGTTGTTGCTCATCAGGTGCATCCCTTCAAACTTCGAGCTGGTAATACCCCGCAGGACGGTGCGTATTTCCCGCTTCTTCTTCTTTTTCTTTTTTTTATCACACTCGATGATATTAATGCTGGAATAAATGTCCCTGTTGGTAAGATACGCCAGTTGTTTTCCGTCAGGGGACACCGCGGGGGACACATTGAAACTGCTGTGTGTTTTCTGATGGAAGGTAAGCTGCTCACCCTCCTCCTCATCGAATTTCCTGCCCTTGATAATGGGGAAATACCGCTTTTTGTAGAACCGTATCCATTCAAGGCTCAGTTCATCGACAGTTTTTCCGGTATGTATTTTCACCGCTTTTTTGAAGTCAATATCTCTCGCGTCCCGGAACAGTTCACCAAGGGCATACCTGCCGTACACCTGCTCAAAGAAGTAGAAAAACGACTGCCCCTCCTTGTAGAGGAGGTATCCGCTCTTTATCCTGAACATGGAAAGGTCCATAAGCGTCGCGTAATGGTCATTGAAAAGTATGTCCCGCATAATCATGTCGCAGGTCTCGTCAATTCCCACGGAAAGGTATTCCGACATCCCCTCCATGAGCCACAGGGGAATGTTGCCGATTGAAAAATGAGACGCCTGCCGCCCGGAGGTGTCATCAAAAAGCATATTGTACTGAAACGCATGGGTCAGCTCATGGGTGAGCACGTGGCGGTACTCCGCGTATGATCCTGTAAAGGGCACCACCACCCGTGTTTTGAAGGACTCCGTGAATCCCCCCACCCCCTCCCCGAGGATGCTCATAATAATATTGTTTTCCTGAAAATCAATGTGCGATGGGTACACAACAACAGGAATTACCCTGGTAAGCTCGTGGCAGATATAATTGGCAATATGGACATACCCCTCCTCCGCGATAACCGCGGTATACCGGGCAAGGCCCTCCATTCCACGGGGGTAATACACATCGAAATGAACAGTGCGCAGGATATTCCACTGGAACACTTCGCGGTTCACCTTGTTCTTCCCGAAACCATGGAGGGTATCCGGAACTATCAGGGCCAGCACCAGCATCAACCCGATGGCCGGAGCGCACCGTTTCACCGCACCGTTCCGGAATCCGGCATTCCATGAGCCTGATTTCCGGCAGAATTTTGCTCTATGTCTTTTTATGAAATACAATTTTTTCTTGACTGATATCCGGCAGTTTTATTATAGTGTCTCCACCATCGCGGGTGTAGTTCAATGGTAGAACTTCAGCCTTCCAAGCTGATAGCGTGGGTTCGATTCCCATCACCCGCTCAGATCTTTACAGCATGTATCGAATATTGTAAAAAGCGCATCATCACGGTGCGCTTTTTTTATTGTCTCTCCTGGTAGAATCCAAAATACAATAATTATATAATTCCATATTGGGAATAACGGATCCTCTCATTATATCACTGCAACCTCTTAATATTGTTATTATCCACAAGGGACCTCATTTGCGTTATGGCTATCATGTTCAATTGAGCCAGACGTTCGGACGGGGCAATTCCCTGGTGTATTAGCACTGAATTCAAACTTTCCAGATTTGACAATACGACAAGCTGCTCCAATGTGGCATTGTCTCTAATGTTTCCCTCTTTTTCAGGATTGCTGTCTCTCCACTCCTTCGCAGTCATTCCAAAAAGTGCCATATTTAGTATATCTGCTTCGCTGGCATATACATGCCTTGTCTGCTGACTTGAAAGCTCCGGTGGAATAAGGTTTTCTTTAATCGCATCTGTATGTATTCTGTAATTAATTTTGGAAATTGTACGCTGAAGGTTCCATTCAAGCTTTAACCTGTTACTTTCCTCATCTTTAAGACGCTGGAACTCCTTTATAAGGTAAAGCTTAAAAACGGGACTTATAGCAGAACAGAATTCAAAGGCAATATCTTTATGTGCATATGTACCCCCATATCTGCCCGACCGAACAAATAAACCAACTGCATTCGTTTTTTCTATCCATTGCCCCGCGCTCAACACAAAACTTGGAAGACCTGCCTGCATTTTAAAGTGGTCGAATTCGACCACTTTAAAATCCGGGTTGTTCATTTGCTCCCATGTCCCCAGAAATTCAAGTGTTGTCCTGCTTCTTATCCAGTTCTTAATAATATCAGCAGCACGGGAATCACCTTCTTTGACTTTTGCGATATCAGTAAGACATATAAAATCATCATTTTTTATAGTAATTATAGAAATAACTGCGCTTTGGACATTAATTATTTGAGTTTTTTTACTCATGTCATCTTCATATTCCTGTCAAATTCAATCATTAAAAACATGATTTTAGTGTGCCGGGCTTATTATCACCGCAACGAGATACTATCATAATCATGAAACATCATGATCATAATTCACTCTACCGGTTGACCGCCGGCTTATCCGGCCGCAGCTCTTTTTTACCCTCAATGAGCGGGTCTCGTATTTTCATTTCAGTTCCCGCTTTATCGGCAGCATCACCGGGCAATGTGTCCGGCAGGTCATACTGGTCCGACACCACCACATCCCACACACCCCAGAACCCTCCGGTATCGGAATATTCCCTGAATTTCAGCTCCACGGCGCCGTCATAGGTAATTTCATAGGGCAGGTTCAGCACAAAGGGCTTCCGCATTTCCTGCAGGTCCCTGTACCTGAAGGATTTCAGGAGCTTCCGGTCGCCGTACAGTTCCAGGCGTGCCGAGACACCGCAGTCACCGTGGGCCCGGAACCGCACAAAATCGATCCATGCCCTGTACCGCCTGTTCCGCTGGAGCCCCTTCACCGAAATGACTGATCCGTACCGGGACACGAAGGAGGCTTTATTGTTCACCACGGGTTTCGCGTCAGGCACCGGCACCATTGACCTGCTCCTGCACCAGTATGCTATCTCCTTCGCGGTGAGGGTCTTGATCCAGTCCCGCCCGAACTCCCGGTCAGCGGACTCACCGAAGCTGTACGCGCCGTAAAAGGGCTGCGATATTACAGGGACTATTTCTTTTTCAGGCTCTTTCTGCTTTTCAGGTTCCTTCTTTTCCTGAATTACTTCACGCCGGATGTCCTTCTCCTCACGGCGGGGAGGCGTTTCCCGGGGGACCTGTTTTCTTTTCTTTTCAATGTTACGCCGGGTTTCCTTTCTGGCCTCCGGAGGCTGCAGTTCTCCTTTCTTTTCCTTCGGTGCCTTTTTCTCTTTCAGGGTTTCCGCCTTTTTGCCAATTCCCGGAATTATATTCTCAAGACGGGGCTCCGGTACACCGGGCCTGTTTATCTGTTCACGGGGGAGGTCCTTTTTCTGCAGGTCCTTCGGGGAGACTTTTTTCTCTTCAGGAACAAGCTTTTTCTTCTCACCGGGAGCCGGTACCGCCTTGCCTGCTATGTCCTTCTGCAGCTGCGGTGTGTCCTTCCGGGGCTCCTGTTTCTTTCGGGTGTCCTTCGGGACCGGGAGCGCCTTCTGCTGTCCATTAAGGGGCTCTGACCCCTTTGGCGTTGCCTGCTTCTTTCGGGCCTCTGAAGGGACCTGTGTCCCTTTTTTCGACGCATCCTTCGGGACCTGCGCGGGTTCATCCTGTGCCGGCGCCCCCGTGGCGCCCCCTGTTTCGGCGGAATATATCCCCCGTGATGCCCCGAGAACAAGCACAAGGCATACTAGTATAGGAACTGCATAAAATCGGACTCTCATCATGGTACCATTGTAGTGTTTTTCATGAAACCCCGCAACGGCAGCATCAGCGCAGGGCGTACAGTATACTATCGGCAGAAATGCCCGGGGAGTCCATAGAATACCATGGCCGCAGGGGATAAAAATGGGGAAAGGAGGCTCTGACCCC
>DAOSYC010000057.1:0-1316 GCA_035380905.1 Spirochaetota bacterium
CTCCGTTCACGGGTGGACCGCCTGAGGTGGAAGGTAATTGATGCGCCGATGGAAGTGTGCATTGAGTGTGCACGCTATCTGACGGAGTCCATGAAAAAGAACTGGGACAGGCACCCTCTTGAGAGGATGAGCCTCGCCTTTGAGCACATACTCAACAATATCACCCCGATAATCCGTGACGATGAAATCATCGTCGGGTGCCGTACTTCAAAACTGAAAGGGGCGCCGCTGTTTCCGGAAAATAAAGCAAGATGGATCGAAGGGGACCTGGAAACCTTCGGCGACCGTCCCATTCAGACGGCATTAATTACAGAGATGGAAAAGGCGGAACTCCGCAACGATATTCTTCCGTTCTGGAAGGGGAAGACCGTTGAGGACGTCATGGAGTCCCGGATGCCGGAAGATGTGGCTGAGGACATGGACAAATATATCTTCACCATGATGCTCGAAATAACCTATGGTATCGGGCACTTCACTATGAACCACGTCAAAGTGCTTAGCGGCGGTATGCGCGGTGTTATCAATGATGCGCGCGAAAAATTGAACCGGCTGCCGGAGAATGACCGCGAAAGGAGACTCTTTTATGAAGCAGTTATCCGTTCATGTAACGCGGTGGTCATGTTCGCGCGGCGGTACAGCGATCTGGCGATGACCATGGCAGCACAGGAAAAGGACACGGACCGGAAAAAGGAACTGCAGGACATATCCCGTGTATGCGCCCGCGTTCCGGAACATCCTGCAGAAACATTTCATGAAGCGGTGCAGAGCATGTACTTTGTGCACCTTGTTTCGCAGATCGAATCCGGAGGCAACTCAATTTCCCTGGGAAGGATCGACCAGGTACTCTATCCTTATTACAAAAATGACCGTGACGCAGGAAAAATTAAGCCTGAACAGGCACGGGAGCTCCTTGCCCTCATGTTCATCAAAACCAATGAAATATGGAACGTCCTTGAAGAGGCGTTCATTCCGGGGGGCGAGGGGACCCAGGGAAAGACCACGCAAAACGTTACCGTCGGGGGAATCGGCACAGACGGGAAAGACGCGACAAATGAACTGAGTTATATTGGCCTTGACGCCTACGGGGACGTTCGGACAGTACAGCCGAATTTCGGTGTGCGGTTGTCATCATCTGCGCCGGAGGAATTATTGCGGAAGGCTGCGGATTATTCAAGGGATGGCGTGCTTCTTCACATGTTTAACGATGATGTGATCGTGAAGACGCTTATGAAGAGCGGTCATACTATTGAAGACGCCCGGGACTACGGAGTGGTGGGATGCCTTGAGCCCAATGCCCAGGGGAAGACCTTCGGGTC
>DAOSYC010000057.1:1416-4160 GCA_035380905.1 Spirochaetota bacterium
GCGGTCTATAATTCTACCGGCGTCCAGCTGATGGGATTTGCCAATATCGTGGACAGTCTCTACGGGGTGAAACGCGCAGTGTTCGGGGAGCAACGGGTAACAATAGGGGAACTGTCTGAAATGCTTGCTGATGACTGGCAGGACACGGAGGAAACACGGGCCTACTTCCTGCGTAAGATACCGAAGTACGGGAATGACAGTGGAGAAGTGGATGAAATGGCTGTGCGGGTGGCGGACCATTACTGCGATGTGCTCGGCGAGCACCGGAATTTCCGCGGCGGATATTTCTGGCCGGGGATATTTTCCGTGGGATTTCACATCTCCTTCGGTGCGTTTACCGGAGCCACTGCCGACGGAAGGTTTGCCGGCGATGTCCTGGGCAACGGAGTTACGCCGACTACGGGAAACGCGGTATCGGGTCCCACGGCGCTCATGAATTCCGTGGTGAAGCTGCCCCTCACGCGAATCTACAACGGGGCAAACCTTAATATGCGTTTTCAGGGGAAGAAGATAAAGACGGAGCACCTTATGGGTCTGGTGAAAGCCTATATGGAAAACGGCGGCATGCAGGTGCAGTTCAACATGGTGGACACTGCCATCCTTCGTGAGGCGCAGAAATTTCCGGAGAAACACCGTGACCTTTTTGTCCGGGTTAGCGGGTATTCCGCGGAATTTACCGACCTGAGCGAGATGGCGCAGGAGGAAATTATCAGCCGCACGGAGTTTGAAGGCAGGTAACGTCCGTAGCGGATGTAAGGGGGGACTATGAGTAAAGTAATGACCACGGCGGAGGCGGTCGATAAATTTGTGAAGAACGGGGATTTCCTGTTTATTGGAGGATATATCGCCAGGCCGCCCTTTGCCGCAATCCATGAGATCATACGGCAGAAAAAAAAGGACCTCACCATCACCAGGAGTAATGCCGCGGACGATTTTGATATGCTGATCGGTGCGGGGTGCGTGAAGCGTTTTATATCAACCTTCATATCTCTGGGTCTTTACGGCCTTGCGCGGTGTTATCGCCGATCCATTGAGCACGGCATTCCGCATAAAATCGAAATTGAGGAGTACACCAATCTGTCACTTCCCATGATGCTGATGGCGGGGGCCCTGGGGATGCCATTTGTGCCGGTGAAGGACATGGTGGGGACCGACCTGATGAACGTGAAATCATTCATCGGTGAAAAGAAATATAAAATGATTGAATCACCATTTGACGGGAGCCCGGTAATGGTAGTGCCCGCGCTGAATCCAGATGTCGCTATCATACACGTACAGCAGGCGGATGAGGAAGGAAACGCCCAGATGTGGGGGATCGGCGGCGACTGCCGGTGGGGCGCGAACGCGGCGAAGCAGGTAATCGTGAGCTGTGAGCGGATCGTGAGCAGGGAAACCATCGGGAAAGACCCTTCACGGACCATTGTGCCCTCTTTCAAGGTTGCGGCCGTTACGGAGGAGCCTTTTGGCGCACATCCTGGATACTCGCCGGGATTTTATGATGTGGATTTTGCCATGGGTTATTACTATCAGCAGGCTTCCAATACGGAAGAAGGATTCAATGAATTTCTTGATGAATGGGTCTTCGGGGTAAAGAACAGGAAGGAGTATATTCAGCACTACATACAGAAATACGGATACGAGCAGTTTGATAAACTGAGAGCGGAGTTCGATTACAGTTATCCTGTATCGTACACGTATTGAGGGGGTATTGAATGACAACACATCCAGATGATTACATAAAGCCTGAACTGATGGCATGCTGCGGCGCGCGGGAAATCCGGGACAACGATGTGGTTATTGTGGGGACAGGATTTCCTTCAATGGCGGCGAATATCGCGGTCCATACCCATGCGCCGGGGGCGAAGATGATGCAGGAGTCCGGAGTCTTCGACTCCCGCCCGAAACGCCCGGCCCTTTCCGTGGGAGACCCGTGTCTGAACCCCGGCGCGGCAATGATCGGGGGGCTCGTGGAGGTCATGGGTATGTTTCTCCAGGGGGGATGGGTCGATGTGGGGTTCCTTTCCGGGAGTCAGGTCGATAAATACGGCAATATTAACACCACGGTAATAGGGGACTATAATAAACCTACAAGCCGTCTCCCCGGTTCCGGCGGCGCCAACCCCATAGGTGCCCTGACAAAACGGACCCTTATTATCGCGGTCCACAATTCACGGACCTTTGCGGAGAAAGTTGATTTCATAACTACGCCGGGATATCTCGACGGGCCGGGCAGCCGGGAAAAGTGGGGGCTTCCTGCCGATACGGGGCCCGAGGTGATCATCACAAACAAGGCGGTACTCAGGTTCGATAAAGAAACGAAAGAGGCTTACCTTGCCAGTTATCACCCCGATACCACGATTGATGAAGTGGTGAAACTGACCCCCTGGAAACTGAAAGTAGCCGATGATGTCCATGAAACGGAACCTCCTACGGCAGAGGAACTGCGGGTGCTGAGAGAGGTTCTCGATCCATTCAGAATGATTAAAATATATGAAAAACGCGGTTACGTATAATCCGTATATACATGCTGTATTGCGTTACGGTTACGGCCGGTATGAAATAAAAAGGAGGTATAGTTGTGAACTACACACGTGAGCTTGCGGGGTTTTGTTCGGCGCTGTCGTTTGAGTCAATGCCGGGAGATGTGGCGTACAAGGCGAAACTGTGCCTGCTTGACTATATTGCAAATATTTACGGTTCTCTGGAGCTTGACGCGACAAAGGGTGTTGTTGAATACCTGCGTT
>DAOSYC010000057.1:4260-10008 GCA_035380905.1 Spirochaetota bacterium
GAAGGGACTCACCGGGTGCCCTGTCGTCCTTGAAGGGTCCGATCTCAAGGGCGGGTTTACCCAGATAACCGCGAAGGGTGAGCCGAAATTTGAACGTCTCACCGATGGGCTGGGGGGCCACTATACCATAATGGATATCTACTTCAAGCCGTACACTGCATGCCGTCATACGCACGGCGCGGCACAGGCAACTCTCGCCCTGGTGAAGGAGCACGGTATAAAGGCAAATGATATTGAAGCTGTCACCGTGAGTACCTATGCAATAGCCGGCATTGCGGTGGGGAAAGGTGTTCCCGATGGAGGAACGTTCGTGTCAGCGCAGTTTTCAATTCCATATGTTGTGGCTGCCTGTATTCTTGACGGTGACCTCGGGCCTTTACAGCTCACTGAACGGCGCATGGCGGACCCGGTGATTATGGAACTGGCAAAAAAAGTGACGGTGACCTCGGTTGATGAATTGAACATGATGTATCCGGATAAAACGGCGAGCAGGGCGGAAATTATGCTGAAGGACGGGAAGAAGGTGGAACTGCTTGTTGATATTCCGAAGGGAGATCCGCGGGATCCCATGGAAGAAAAGGACATCATGCAGAAGATTGTGCGGTTTGCAGGGAGCCGGGATACGAAAAAGATTGAGCGGACAGCTGACATGATTATGAACATCGAAAAGATGGAAGATATAGGGGAACTCGTGTCCCTGATATAGATACCGTGCGATTGCAGAATATGTATTTACTCAGGATGCCGTATAATTCGGCGTGAGATTCTAACAGAGAAAGAAGGTGAATAATGGATTTTACCCTCAGTGATGAACAAAAGATGCTGATTGAAACCATCAGGACCATGGGACAACGGGAGAAGTTCAGGGACCTGGCGAAACATATCGATGCCACAGGGGAGTTCCCGTACCACCTGCTGGAGATGTTTGGAAAACTCGGGTTTCTCGGCATGACTCTTTCCGTTGAGCATGGAGGCGGAGGGCAGCCTGCCATGAATGCGGTGCTGTGCATTGAGGAACTAGCAAAGTTCAGCCCGATGATTGCGGCACCGGTATTTGAATCAAATGTGGGGCCTGTGCGGGTGATAGATATATTCGGTACAGAGGAGCAGAAAAAGGCAATTCTTCCCGGAGTATGCAGCGGTGAAAAAAGCGTATCAGTTTGTATGACGGAGCCGGAAGCCGGGTCCGATCTTACCTCGCTCACAACAAATGCAGTGGATGACGGCGACCATTACATCCTGAATGGAAGGAAGGCATTTATCACCGGCGGAGGGCACGCAAGCCATTACATGGTGTATACACGGTTCAATAATATCAAGGGATATAAGGGAATCGGAGGGCTGCTGGTTGAAAAGGGCATGCCGGGATTTTCCTTCGGCAAACAGGAAACGTACATGGGTCTTCGTGGAATGCCTTCATGCGACCTGTTTTTTGACGATGTGAAGGTTCCGAAGAAAAACCTCGTTATTCCCCCGGGAGAGTTTAACAAGCTTATGTGGACGTTCGATATTGAGCGATGCGGAAATTCAGCGATGTGCCTGGGGATTGCCGGCGGCGCCTTTGATGAGGCAAAATCCTACGCCCTGGAGCGTAAAACCTTCGGGAAAGAAATATGCCACCACCAGGCTGTCCAGTTCATGATGGTTGATATGGCCATGAAGATCGATGCGGCGCGGCTCCTTGTGTATCGCGCGGTGTGCGGTGCGGGACAGGGGCTGCCGTCAATTTACGAGGCCTCCATTGCAAAGGCGACTGCGAATGAAATGGTTGTTGATGTGGCCAACACCGCAATGCAGGTGTTCGGCGGTTACGGGTACAGCACCGAGTTTCCCGTTGAAAGGATGTATCGTGACGCGAAAGCCTGGGGTGTTGCCGGAGGTACGATCCAGATGCTGAAAATCGGCATTGCGGGAATGATTTTCGGCAAACGGTTCGATCAGCGCAAAGGGTGATATCTACCCCCAAAAAAAGGAGGAAGCGAATGGGACAGTATTATAAGGATGCAGATGATCTATACAGGATATACGGGTATTTTCTGGACAGGGTACTCAGTGATGAAAAAATCGGCGCGAAAATGGCGAAGTCGGGAATCATCATAAAGTTCATATATAAAGATCCCGATGCGGAGATCACTATCGACCTGAAAAACAAACCATCAAAGGAAGGGTATTATGGTACATACTACCTGGGCCCATGTGATCTTAAAGAGGATGTATGGTCGGAACAGTCCGCGGACCATTCGCACCGTTTCTGGCACGGGCTTGAAAATCCTATTGCGAGCGTTACAAAGGGAAAGGTCAGGCAGGGAGGCAAGGTAACTGCAATGCTGAAACTTCTGCCAGTGGTAAAATCGGCATTTAAACTTTTTCCCGTGGCCCTTCGTGAAATGGGACTTGATACTCTTGTTGTTGTGAAGTAACCGGAATAATACATGCCGCACTGCATCGGAATAACCGGCAGTGCGGCAGCCAATCATTCGCAGCTACAGGGGGTCTTTGTCCGACTGACGGGGAGGGCGGACATTCGTGCCGAGGCGTTCCCCGATGTAGATGAGTCCAAGAAATTTCTCCCTGCTCCTGCGTGCCGCCTTTACCGCGTTTTTCAGGTCTGTCCGTACAAGCTGCTGATACTGTGAATATCCTGCCCTGAAAACAATATTTACAGGAGTTGTCCCGCGGTAGTATTTTTCCAGAAGCGGGACAAGGGAGGGCAGTTCCTTAATCCCCACAAAGATTGCCATGGTGTCGCCATGGGAGGCTATGGCTTTCAACATTGCCTCATTGGTGCGGAGTCCCTGGGGTACGGTAATTATCAGTGAACCGTTTGCCGCAAGGTTTTTTCCTATCATGGCATTTGCAGCATTGAATGCGCTGATGCCCGGGCGTACTTCGATTTCATCGTCGCGAAAATGTTCCTTGAGCCAGTATGTCCAGCTGCCGTAAATCGTCGGGTCTCCATAATCGAGGAACGCCACATTCTTTCCTTCGGACAGGAGTTTTTTGATTTTCAATATGTTTACTGTGCGGAGCGTGTTTACTTTTTTTCTGCTTTCTTCAAGTGATGTACCGGGATGGGTTTTTCTGTAGAAATGCGCCATGCACATGAGGGGATTAAAAAGGACAGGCTTTCCGCCCATGTAGTCTCCGAACCGTTTTTTTATATCGTCGGGGCAGATGAAATAATCGGACCTGGCCATATAGGAAATCGCATCAAGGGTCAGGAGGCTGGTGTCGCCGCATCCGGTGCCGATTATATAGAGTTTCGCCTTTTCCCTGACGGGGATAACACGGATTTCCGAAATTGCCCGCACCCATCGTTCGGCTGAGAGTTCATTCTGTGTAACAAGGTTGAATTTCCCCCCCTTTGTTATTGGAGCATTATTTTGACGGTCAGCGAGAATAATGTTTCTTCCCGCAGGAGTGAGTGCAAGCTCCCCTGCTGAAAAGAGTGAACGGTATCCGTCTGTTGAGGATACCATGACAACACTGTTCAGGTCCGGTGATATTTTTTTTCTTTGCAGAATTTCAGCGAGGGGAACGCCGCTGAACTGTTTCAGGCCGTGATAACCTCTGCCGTCACCGATCTGGCGCACGTACAGCTCATTCCGGTGAAACCCGTCAAGGGTTGTAAACATACTGGTTTTTTTATTATGTATGATACGAATTTTCTGTGATTCAGAAAGTTTTTTCCGGACACGTTTCCCTGTGACAGGGAATTCGATGATTCTTATTCCCGTAATTCCCTCAAGGCAGCGGTCTGCGAAAAAATCATTTGGAAGGACAAGACGGGGCATTGTGACGGTACGTTTCATTGCGGCAAGGCGCGCGGTGTGGCGGCCGTCATTGTGGCACCGTGTACATGACATCATCGGCATCGCAGGTGTAGATCTGGTTGCGATTATTATATCGCCGTATTGACGGTTGAATACTTCACCCCATGAAAGCACAGCCTGCTTCCCGTCTTTTGACTGTATAAGAATTGCAAGATCAATGTTTTTAACATGCCGCTTTTTATGGCGGGCAATTCCGGTAAACTCCAGCAGGGATTTCAGTGAAGCGCCGGTATAGAAGAAAGACCCGGTAAAGCTATGGTTTGTGAGTACTTCATTAAGACGGACCGTTGACTGGTGAAACCTGTTGAGATCATCAAGTGAAAAAACAGCGGGACGTTTCACAAGACCCGATATACTCAAAGACGGGGTGTTGTTCTGTTCTGCTGATACCGGTATAAAAGATAACAATAATGATAGTATAATAACAGGAAGGCATGAAAGAAGTTTATTCATAACGACACCTCATCAATGTGATGGGGGTCAGGGTATGGTTAATGTATGAAGTGTCAATAAAAAAGAATAATTTGTAATAATTATCAGGGGGTGTGCTGAATAAAGAAAATTACTCCATTCCCCTGTAATCGTCCTTGCTGATTTTTTCATATATCTTGTACCGGACAAAAATTTCAAAAAGGTCGGGATCAATTTTATTACGGGTGGCTTCCTCCTCAAGAATGCTGATTGCTCTTTCCGGCGGGATTGCTTTTTTATAGGGCCTGTCTGATGCGGTGAGGGCGTCGTAAATATCAGCAATAGCCATCATTCGTGCCTGAATCGGTATCTGGTCTTTGCCTTTGAGGTTGTTGGGATAACCGGTGCCGTCAAGCTTCTCGTGATGCTTGAGGGCAAATTCAGGTATATTTTTAAATTCCGGAGGCCATGGAATTTTACTCACAAAATTATATGTGTGAATAACATGGCTTTCGATTTCTTTACGCTCCTCGTCGTTCAGGCTGCCGCGCTTAATCCCGAGGTTTTCCCGCTCATATGCATCAATCACTTCAATCGCATTGCCGTCCATGTCCTGGCAGCAGGTTTCATCAATTATTTTCATAATGTCAGCGAGGATTTCTTTCGGGTCCCTGTCTGTGACAGTTGGTTCGTTCAGTTCAGCAATTTTGTCCCTGATTTGTTTTATTGATGAAAGTTTTTTATTTCTTTCAGCTTCAAAATCATTTATGGTGAGGGACTTGTTTTCGGGATCAAGTGCCCTGTTCATGCCGTCTTTTTCCCACTCAGCGAAGTGCAGTTCAATGATCCGGTATAAATAATTGATTTTCAGCATTACATTTTCAAAATCTTTCGGGAAAAGCTTTTTCCCTTTCATGAAGATAGCCAGGTCAATGTATACCTTGCCGAAGTCATGGAGAAGGGCGGAATATTCAAGTTCCTTAATCTCCACATCTGAAAACTGCATATCCTTAAATTGGCCTTTTTTTTCATTATTTACTGCACGGGCCATGTGTTTACATATTTCAGCAACGCGGAAGGAATGACCGGAGGTGGCCTCGTCCCGTGATTCTATTGCTGCAACGGATGCTTTGACAAATTCTTCAAACTGGGTCTGTATCTGTTTTATCATACGGTTATTTTCAATAGCAATTGCCGCCTGACTTGCAACAGCTTCCATGAGGCTGTTGTACCGTTCCTCGAAGGGTACAACCTTGGTGTTGAAATCTTCATGGGTCTCGAGACGTATTTCAAAAGCCTCATTCCCGGAAATTTTACTGCTTCCCTGAAGGTCTTCCTTGCTGTTAATAAGCTGAATTACTCCAATTACTTCATCGATGTGGTTTTTCATGGGAACGACCAGCATAGTCCGTGACTGGTAGCCGTGGATTCTGTCAATGGATGTATTAAAGGAAACAGGGGAATTTGGGGGAAGATTATACACATCAGGAAGGTTCATAACAGT
>DAOSYC010000057.1:10108-13465 GCA_035380905.1 Spirochaetota bacterium
AGGTCTTCCTGGTCCTGTTTTGTATCAAGGAGCTGCAGCAGAAACTCATCTTTTCTTGTTTTAAAATTGTAATAGTTCTCAATCTGGTGAAAGGCTTTACGGATGGTAAACTGGAACTCAATGACTGAAAGATTTGAAGTTCGCAGTTCCATAATATATTCGACTTTTTCATCACTGAATGTGTTAAGGGTCCCTTTCGTATCAAAAAGTATGACTTTATAAATGAGGTCGGAATATTTATATTTTTTGAAAAAGTAGAAGACATTGTCAAATTCATTGACGGTGAGAAAGAGTACTGCGAAAAGGGGGGAATCTTTACCGGCAGGAATATTATCGGTTACTGCTTCCAGTATACTTGATGTTGATACAATATTTTCACTATTGAAATTTGGAAGTGTAATGAAAGACATTACATCTTTTGCGATAAAAACTTTACGGTGTACAGGGTTATCCATTCTTAGATGTCCGGTTTTATGTAATAATGAAAGTATTGATTGTAAACGGGAAAACTATCATTTCTTTATAGTCATTTTCGGGGTTTTTTAGAATAAAAACAAGCAAAGATTGTTTTTCCGGACAAAAATAATCCAAACCAATCTTCAGTTATTTCAATATCGTGCTGAAAATTTCAAAGGAATCAATAGAATAGAGGATAATGTTGTCCGGGAGGAGATATCCGTTATCAACAATACCGCGGATATCGACATGGTTTCCGTTTGCGTACCGCATGTGCCCGCCGGCTTTCAAAAGGACAGGTATTGCCCCTGCGAGGTCCCATAGATAGGCAAGACCAATATAGGCAAGGGTCCTGTTTGCCCGGTTGTTCGCAACAAGGCTGCAGTGGAGCGCCGTTGACCCAAGGTTTCTCAATTTGCCGGGAAAAGAAATCCTCCGGTTTTTTATAACATTCGGGGTGAGAAAAAGATTTGTTTCCCGTTCAATTTCCATATGAGGATCAACGGTAATCGGCGTGTTGTTCAGGTATGCGTGTGTATCGTCATTATGAAAAAACATATTGCAGCCCGGGGAGTATACAAAACCATAAAGTGGCGTATAACCGCGGAAAATGCCGAGGGATATGCTCCACGTTGGAAGCCCCATGGTATAGACAGCGGTGCCGTCTATCGGGTCTATAATAACAGAAAGTGTGGAGTCATCAATTGCGTTATGTGTGGTTTCAAAATTTTCCTCATGGATGTAATTAAATCCTGAGAAACGGGAACGAACCGCCTTCAGAATATAGTTCTGAACTTCCACATCAGCCTGGGTCACGATGGTGCTGTCGCTTTTTCGTGTAACGGAAATATTACTGTGCTGAAGTGTAAGAGCAATCGCACCAGCTTCAGTGAGAACATTTCTGAAAAAATCAAAATCAGTGTTTTCTATGGTATCTTTCATAGGTATTGCTGACAATAGTTAGTGCATACAAGGGTGCAAAAAACAAGTACTGCTTTGTGGTTTTGAAAATAATCCGGATTACCACATCCGCATGTCAGGTATGCCGCTTACCAGCATTGTTACATGTTTAATCGATGGTATGTTTGTGGTAATTGTTTTTTCCAGTGCTTTTCTGAAGCTGTCTTCCGAGCCTTCAATTACTTTTACATTCTCTTTGAGCCTGGCATGGCTGACATCGATGTAGCAGTTGTTTTCAAAAATCCATACTTTTCGTATGTGCATCCTGATGGGAACAATATTTGATGTGTTTTCAAACCGTGAACCCTTTACAACAATATTAAACAGGGAGCGGGCAAATTCATTGGGGTCATCCTGTATAAGGATGCGTCTTTTTTCAGATATAATATTTTGAGCAGTGTCGTCAGGAAGAAAAACATTTATTTCCTCCCTTGAATCGAGAACCGGAATAGAAGGAAACACGTCAAATACGTTCTTCCCGGTATGATAGCAGAAAAACAGATAATCCATTATAAGAAGCAGGGAAATGACAAGGACAAGGGTCCGTGTTTTTTCAATGCTCCCCATTGCCTCATAGCGTTCCTTCAGCCTGGTAACAGTTTCTTTTGTTTTCCGGATAATTTTCATGATGTACGGTTCCGCATGCTTCTGATTTTGTTTCGCAGTATATCCTTCCACAGTAGATGCAGCATTGAAATGCTGTCACTTATTTTTTATCATACTGTTGTACTTTTTTATAAAACGAATTATGCCATCACTGATTCCTTTTGCAATCTTTTTTTGATACGGGTTTTTTTTCAAATAAAGTAATTCTTTACGGTTCGATATATACCCGATTTCAACAAGTGCCGCAGGCATGAGGGCTCCGCGGAGCACAAAAAAATCGGCCTTTTTGACGCCGCGGGACTTGAATTCATGTATTTTTTTATCAATACTGTTCTGAATCGATACTGCCAGCAGAGAACTTTCTTTCTGAATCTGTGTCGTAAGCATGAGCGCTTCGAGGTATTCAACGTCATTATATCTGCCTTTTGAAGATTTGTTTTCCATGATTATTACATTGTTTTCAAGGGTCGCCGTTGTCCGTGCCTCTTCGTTTGTGGGGTTCTGAGAAAGAAAGTAGGTCTCAAATCCGGATATTTTTTTTGACAGTGATGCGTTCACATGGATGCTGACAAATATCCCGTTTGAATTTTTTGTTAAATGTTTATTGGCAATTTCTGTTCTTTTTGAAAGTTCAATGAACCGGTCCCTGTTTCGCGTAAGTATAACACGGATATCCGGAAGATGTGATTGTAATTCCCTCGTTACATGCCGGGATACCCGGAGTGTGATATTTTTTTCATACACACCCCTTCCGATTGCTCCGGGGTCTTTCCCCCCGTGGCCGGGGTCGATAATGATAAAGCTGATTCTGTCCTTCGATGTCTTGTGTATTGCGGGGGGAGCGGAAATATCAGTGCCGGATTCAGGTTCACGGATGTTCTTCGCGGTAAATGCATCCCCATTGCTGATAAGTTCAATGCCGGGGAAAAATGCTGATAATGTTGAAGAAAATATTGATACCGGCAGAAGCACCTCGCCACGTTCGCGGATTACCGGCTCCCGTGATGTAACAAGATATCCGTTCACCAGTACAGCGGAGAGTCCAACCTGATAAACCATTACAGAGCTTTTTCTGTACAGCTTTCCACGCTGGGTTATTATGTCAAAGGAATTGTCGATATTGAATTTTCTGATAATATCATACAGGGAAATATACCGTGCGTTATTATTCCGTATAACAGGTATGGTTATATCCGTGTGAGCAGCGAAAAGAGGTGTACATAGAAGAATAAGTATAAGAACCAATATTCTGTATCGTCTATGGGGTGCCCTTCCATGTAAAAGTAATATTTTAAGACTTTTTTTCATTATATGTAATCAGGGAAAAAGCATGTT
>DAOSYC010000057.1:13565-19721 GCA_035380905.1 Spirochaetota bacterium
GTGAGATCAGCGGATAATGTTTACGATGTCGGCGTGGAATGATAAATTCTGGAATATGAACGGAATGCTGTGATGGTTGACATGATAAGAAAAAGTCCAATAAATACAATTGATATATGCTGAAGAGAAATACCGGAAAAAACTGTGGCGGGGCGGTATACATATACAATACCCGAAAGAAAAAGAGAAATTATCATATATTTTCCGTATATATTGGGTCTCGCCTGAATGTCTTTTTTCGTGAATAAAAGATATCCCCCGGATAACATCAGCAAATCCCTGACAAAAACAGTTACCACAACCCAGAGGGGAAACTCTCTGTAAAAAAACAAAATAATACCGCATGCAAAAACTGTAATTTTGTCCGATAACGGATCAAGGAACTGGCCCAGACGGGATACCTGGTTTAATGTCCGGGCAAGGAAGCCGTCAAGAAAATCGGTGAGGGCAATGAGAACCAGTACTATAAGTGCGCTGTACATGAACGTGGGATTACCGGAAGAATGTTCATGGTGAAGATAATACCAGAAGAACGGTATCAGCCCAATCCGGAGAAGGGAGAGGGCGTTGGATAATGTCGCGATTCTTCCAGTCAGCAGGTCCCGTGTTTTCATAAGAAAATCACCATTCAATACGTTGCTTGATTGTGGCAGTAGAGAATTATCCGTCAAGAAAAATATGGTCTATTTCTGAATTATGTTTTAAGGAAAGTGTAACAGGTAAAAGAAGAAATACGGTGAATTCCCTTACGGGAATTCACCATACCAAAAGAAATTATAGTTCAGGAGTCAAGGTATATGATTTTCCCGCAACCATTAAGTTACAAAAAATATTATACATGCATAATTTTTAATCGTATTATCTTTCCATTAACGGTACTGTCACAATAAGGATTTTTCATAATATTGAAAAGCTGCAGGAAAAATTATGAAAAGATGATTGACTGATGATGTATTGTGAAAATTATAAATTTTGTAGTAATGAAGCTGTTCTATATTATGAAATAGTATTTCAACGGGACTCGTTGGACAAAAACATGTCCCGGTGATCGGGTGTAATAATTATTTATAGTGATGAGGATTCCGATGATAAAAAACCTTCAATGCAATGGTTTTTTTGCAGTTTCTGTGTTTCTGGCTTCCATGATAGTGTTACTTTCATGTGGAGGGGACAGGCCTCAGCAGATATCTGTCATTAAGAATAAACAAATGCAGGCGATGGTCATTAATGATGATTCTGTAATGAGGATTGACCCGCTTCTCTATTCCGGGCGTGTGGGTTTGCTGCGGAAGGCTGATATTGTGGAGATACTTGACCGGTCAAGCATGAAATACTCAGTGGGTAATATGCGTGAATACTGGTATAAGATAAAAAGCAGGGACGGCCTGTCAGGATGGGTGTACGGCTCAAACCTGAAAATATTTGATAAAAAGGGTGAGCGGAATATAAAACAATATGTTTCGAATTTCTGGGAGCAGGAATCAGAGAAAATTAAAAAGATAATAACAGGCCGTTGGTGGAGTATTGATTTGCGTGGTGATTTCACTAATCATGGTCTTGAGATAGCCGAAGATGGTACGTACAGGTCATATTATAAGGGCGGCCGTGATATTAAAGGTGAATACAATATTAATTATGGAGATAATGAAATTGTATTTCTTAAAGGTACCACATTCAAGTCTAATCTGAACATTGTAAGACGGGGTAATTTTATTTATCTTGAAAAAAAGGGGGATGAATCAGAAATAAAATTTCAGAAGACATCAAATTCCACTGAAGAACCAAATGTTCAGGATGGTTCGTCCCTTCAGGATGCAACAGAAAATGCGGATAAATAAATATCTTTCAGGCTGCGGGCTGGGGTCCAGACGTAAGGTTGAAGAATTAATTCTTGATGGTCGTGTCAGGGTCAACGGGAAAGTAATCGGGGACCTCTCCTGCACGGTTGATCCGGATAATGATATCGTTGAGTGTAACCGTTCAAGAATTGTATTGAAACGCTATTATTATCTGATACTGAATAAACCGAGGGGATATATTACATCCATGAAAGATGAGCACGGGCGTGCCATCGTCATGGACCTGATTCATGAAAAATATATAACTGCCGGCGTAGTGCCTGTTGGCAGACTTGATAAGGATTCCGAGGGGCTTCTGCTTCTGACAAATGACGGTGATACTGCGTATAAGCTTACCCATCCCCGGTTTGATATAGAGAAACAGTATATTGTTATAATCGATGAACCTCTTGATGACAAGACACGTCGTTCAATCGTTAAAGGTGTATATCTATATGGAGAAAAGACAAAACCCGCTGAACTGTATCCTCTGGACAGGGAAGGGCTTCAATGGCGCATGCATATCCGGGAGGGGAAAAAAAGACATATCCGTATGACATTTCAAAAGTTCGGCTTTAAGGTGAAACGGCTGAAAAGAGTAACATTCGGGCCGATAAGCCTTGCGGGACTTAACTCCGGAGAATTCCGTCTCTTGAAAGAATCCGAAATCAAAACCCTGAAAAAATCAGTACAAAACTGATTACTGTCATATTTATCTAATAATTTTATAAAGACAGGACGAATAATATAGAAGGATTGGGTACTCAAATCTATCTATATGAAGGTTTTGGATTTATGCAGAATATTGATTTTTATGATGGGAATAGTGCGAAAAATATAAATAAATCTGCTCCCTTTCAGGATGCGGAATACTACACAAGAATGGATGCCGTGAACAGAAAAGAGGTTGACCGCAACCGGAAAAAGGCATCCAGGATGATGTCGTTTATTGTCGGACTCTGTATTATTTCATTTACCACGGGACTTGTGGTTGGTATAAAATTTACATCCGGCCCGCAGGCGCAAATCGTTGACCCGGAAACAAGAAAAGCTGTTTCGCATCTCAGGGACCGTGTTACCAATATGGTGAATGCGGCTCCGGTAACTGCCGCTGCAAAACAGGTTGAAGCCGGGCAGAAAGTCTTCCCGCGATCCAGATTTCCTTTTGTATTACGTATGGGTAGTGAATTTACAGAAAGAAAATCAAGGGATATCGCAAAGTATCTGTCAGAAAGAGGCCATACTGTAATTTTATCAAAAACCAACAACGCATATCGTGTATATATTGGTCCTTACGAGAACAGGGAGACCGCAGAAATATCATTAAAGCAGGTTCAGAAATATCCGCGGGGAAGTCTTTTCGCCGGTCTGCAAATCGTACGCAGATAAAAAGAACATGAGACATTTACAGCGTATATCGAGAATATCCCTGATTGCAATATCAGGGATTTCTTCTTGATTTTATTGTAAGAAATTGCGAACAATGATACTATTGTATTCGTGACCATATAACATTCTTTCATTGTGTGCTGTTTTAATGTACTTACCGTATTAAAAAAAATATCCAGAGAGTATGCCGTAAATAAATGTGTCCTTTTGTATAATAATTTTGTATTTTTTAGAGATGGAATATGATTGTAAGAAGCGCTGAATTAACGGATATTAATCGAATTCATGATATTATTACATATTATGCCGGAAAGGAGTTGATACTCTATCGTTCCATGGAAGATATTACTGAATCATTGGAATCTTTTATTGTTGCTGCAGACAATGGTGTTATTCAGGGAATTATCTCGTTTCATGACTACGGAAAAAACCTCAAAGAGATACGCTCTCTTGCTGTGGGTGTTGAACACTCGAAAAAAGGTGTGGGAACTGTTCTCGTAAAGAATATGATAGAAAAACTCAGAACTTCAAACGCTGAGTCTAAAATTTTTGTCCTTACATATTCTCCGGAGTTTTTTATTAAGAATAATTTTGGATATGTTCCAAAACATACGCTGCCGGAAAAAATATGGAAAGACTGCCAGAATTGCAGTCATAAGGACAATTGCGGGGAATCCGCCCTTGTATATTCACGCTAGTAAAGGATGCTATTATGTACAGGTCACTTGATAAACGGGAACATGAAAGAATCAGGACAAGCAGGTTTGTAATTGAATATATGGTAAAGGGCTTTGATGCTGTATACAAGGCGGAGGTTATCAACGTGAGCGCCGGAGGGTTATGTTACCTGAGGGATGCGATTGTCAAAAAAGGAGATGAAATAAAAATAAAATTTCCATTTAAAACAAAAAAAGTTGTGTTTGCAGGTGAAGTTGTTCGGGTCGTGGGCCGTGAGGTTGGTGTCCAGTTTATTGAAGACGAGGAAAGAATAGAATTATTTATTGGGGTTCTGAACAAAGAATACCCTGCCCTTAAAGCTGGCAAGGATTCAGATGAAGATACCTATGGCAGCAAAAAAAAGAAAAAAGACAGCGATAATTATCTTGATATAGAGCCGTAGCATACACTTAATATTTAACATTTCGCAGAAATAATATAATTTTTTTTTCATTATCCGGTGATAATTTTTCCGGTGCTACAATTCTTACCAGATGGCCCAATTGTTCCTTTATAAAATATCCTTCAAACCCATGTAGATGAAAACTCCCGCCAGCGGTGATACGGTATATTGACATGTCGTCCTTTGACTGGATACTGGTGCGTGTATACATGTCCCTGCCTAACAGGTTTTCGCGGTGTTTTTCCAGTGTTTTCACATGGGTAAGCAGTGATTTGAACTCCTCGCTGTCGATCGCGAGGAGCGCGTCGAATCGTTCATGGGTATTGTGCTGGCCGGGTTCAGGTTTTTTAAAAATAATACCGAACAATATACCGGAATACCGGTAATTATAACGCTGACGGACTTTTTTTCTTATAAGGGTTACCTGAAAAGGTATGGTAAGGCTATATTTCATTCTTGTGTTGGTAATTGTAACAATGCTGTCAGCCCGTGTTAATAGCAGTGATGATGTTTCCTCATATTTCTGAAACCGTTGCCCCTCTCTTCGTTTCAGGCGGTTTATTTCAGCGGCAGCACGTGACTGGGCATGAAAAATACGATCATCGTTTCGGGGCAATGCGAGAACAGATTTGAGCAGGGTAAGTCCTTCCGGGATATGCCGCTCCCTGATCAATTCAATGCCCTGGTTCAGGTAATAATCGAGTCCGTCTGCAGATACAATGTGATATGAATTGCCGGGATGTCCGGATGTCCAGATTTTACCTCTTGTATCAATGTAAAACCTGTTCCCGTCCCTGTCTATGACGGTCCTCCATCCAGGCAGCTGCGAGAACAATGATGAAGTGGTCATGATTATAATGGGGAAAATTAACAAAATTTTTTTTGTATAATATTGAATCATAAGATATATTAATTACAGTAATAAATTATTGTACTAAGAGATTTTATTGTCAACAAATATATCATATTTGTTTTCAATATTGAATTGACTAAAATAAGATTATTTAAAAGCATGGTCAAGGTTTAATTAAGTAATTTTTTTTAGAATTTCGTAATTATTAATATTTAATGTATCTAAAGGATTTAATGGTTTTATGGTTTAAATTATAAAAACAGTGAAGGTTGATTTTTTTACTGTAAAACTAAATTTTACTATATATAAGACTAAAAAAATGAGGGGATTACATGACAACTAAAAAGGAAAAGGCTGCTACTGTAATGAATACCAATAATCGCGGAAGAAAAAAGGCTGTAAAATTACCTGATGATTATCAAACTCTTGATAAAGTCGTTGAGAAAGTGGAGAAGGATTATATTCTCAAGACACTGGAACTTACGAACTGGAACCTGCAGAAAACAAGCAGAGTGCTCGATATCGCAAGGAATACGCTCAAGGCAAAAATCAAGAAGTACGACATACAGTAACTTCATCAGCGTTATGAAATTAAAAAAGCCGGTTATTCCCGGAAGGGAGTGATCGGCTTTTTGCCGTAATGGGCACGTGTTGTTACAGGAGAAGGTATATCATTCCTGCTGCAATTATTATCAACCCGATTAAAAGTGAAATGTAGACTACAAGGGAGCTCTCGGTGCTGACAGGTTTTGTCTCTGATCTGGGAGCATGAACCTCAATTTTTACATTCTCTTCTTCAAGTATACGGATAAGAATATTTTTTAAGACGACCCCGTAAATCATAAATCCCCCGCCATCCATAGGGACCATTGCTTTGATTCGAGCGGTTATCGGCAGAAATTCACCCTCTTCAGAATACGCTTTCAGTGTTTTTGCAACCCGTATGGATATTTCAT
>DAOSYC010000058.1:0-19390 GCA_035380905.1 Spirochaetota bacterium
CTTTTCAAAGGGCTCACCAATCTGACGCAAATCCATGAACAGTATTTCTTTCTCACGGTTTCTGTAATGACGCTTCTCATCTCCGATTATCCGTGTATGTTCTTTTTTATTCTTATTCAATATCCAGATTGTTACACTGATATTTGTTGTATAAAACATATCCTGCGGCAAAACCAGGATGGCCTCAACAAGATTATTCTCAATAAGCTTTCTCCGTATTTTATACTCCTCACCTCCGCCACTCAGTGATCCGTTTGCCAGAAGAAATCCTGCAACACCATTTTCAGAGAGTTTTGATACAATATTTAGTATCCACCCGTAATTAGCATTGCTTTTAGGGGGCACATCATAACCTCTCCAGCGCGGATCATCAAGAAGCTCTTTTCCTCCACGCCAGTCCTTCTGATTAAATGGCGGGTTTGCCATTATAAAGTCGGCTTTAAGGTCTTTATGCTGGTCATCACCGAATGTATCCGCAGCCTTTTCACCGAGATTTGCAGATATACCACGTATAGCAAGGTTCATCTTGGCCAGTTTATATGTTGTGTTTATTGACTCCTGACCGTAAATTGAAACTTCCTTTTTATTACCATGATGGCTCTCAATAAACTTTATTGATTGAACAAACATACCACCTGAACCGCATGCAGGGTCATATATAATACCCTTGTACGGCTCAATCATTTCAGCAATGAGGTTTACTATGCTTTTTGGTGTATAGAACTCCCCTTTCCCCTTACCTTCTGCCAGGGCGAATTTTAAAAGGAAATATTCATAAACACGCCCCACAATATCATGCGCTTTATCCTTGAGCGTATCTATCTGATTAATTGTATCAAGTAGTGATGACAGCTTAATAATATCAAGACCAAGGCGGGAAAAATAGTTATCGGGCAGCGCGCCTTTAAGCACCTTATTGTTCTTTTCAATATTGTGTAGTGCGGTGTCTATTTTCAGCGCAATATCATTCTGCTTTGCGTTTTTTATGATATAACTCCACCGTGAAACTTCATCGAGAAAAAACACATTTGCCTGACCGTAAAAATCGGGCATCTCTATATACTTCTCCTGTCCCTTTGCGATCATTGCCTTGCGGTGTTCTTCAAATTTATCGCTTGCGAACTTCAGGAATATCAGTCCAAGTACCACATGCTTGTATTCGGCAGACTCGACGCTTCCTCTCAGTTTATTGGCAGAATCCCAGAGTGTTTCTTCAATTGATTTCTGTTTTTCAGCTTTTTTCTTTTTTGGTTTTGCTTCTTTTACACCCTGTACTTCTTTTTTCTTTTTCTTCTCAGTCAAGGTTCCGATCCTCTCAAATTTCTCTTCTCTTATACCCACCGATGATGGCAGGAATTCTCGTGAATATGATTAAGCAATTGTTTAATAAACAATAATAATTTATCAATTAAAAGAATGGCGCGGTTGTTGCATAAACCGTTCATATTCAACGTACTATCGATACAAAGTTTATTTATATGAAATCATGAAGTACTTAGCATGTATACCTATATCTAATCTATATGCTCAAATAATCAATCATATTTCATTATTTTGTGTCTATATAATTTACCCTATATTTCACCTCACTGAGGTGTGTGCAGTCTTTTAGTACTCTTCCCGGATAGGAAGTCCGGGTCATGGCGCGTCACAAAGGACGTGTGTTACGTGCCATGAGGGAGTAAATGTATTATTTGCAGTGCTTAAAGCCTTCGAGGACACGATGTCCGAGACGTGCCGAGTCGTCAGGAGGACGTTGCGAGGCACGCTGGAATGCTTATGATGATCTGAAATACCTCAGCCCGTCGCGGCGTTTGAGCGACCGCGCGGGTGGTGCAGGAGGGTCCACGCGTATGGACCCTCCTGCAGGAAGGTCGTTGCTCCCAGCAACAAATCCCAAGGGAACCGCAACCCCGCAAGGAACACCAAAAAATTCACCCATTACATGAATATTAATGACCAAAGTAATGGTCATTAATAAACCTCTCCCCCTTAGGTGCCCCTTAGGTGCTGGTTCGATGGTGGTTAGGTAAACCTTAGGTCACCAAAAGGTGAAGCAGACAGAAGAACTTCCCTCCATACAGAAATGAAAAAAAAATCGTATTGTATGAAAAAATAAAAAAATTCCCCTCCCCCGATCGTAGTAAAGGTAAGGACCAAAGTCAACACAGGAGGTTGCAAATGACAGATTACGGATAATCACAGGGTATCACACACATGACGGGCCCCGGCACAGCGGCCGGGAAAATATATTATGTAAAAGGATGTACACAATGATGACGTTAAAAAACCAACACACTACAACAAAGGAGAAAAGTCATGGCAGAGGTTGATATCAATCCTGTATTCCAGGGGTTTAGAAATAAGATAGGGGAACTTGTGTTCTACCAGAAAGACGGGGAGACCTTTGTCCGCCGGAATGGGCGGCACAGCGATCCCAACACCGAGTCACAGCAGGATGTGCGGAACACCTTCAAGGAACTCACGTCGATATGGAAGCAGATAAGCGGTATAATGCGGAAGGGATGGACAGAGCTGGCAAAGAACCGCAAAGGCAACGGCTATAACGCGTTTATAAAGGACAACTTCGCCCAGCGCCGTGCGGGAGTGCCCATTGAGCTCTTCAAACAAATCGGCGACCTGGCGCTGCTGACCTTCACCGCGGCCCCCGGCGCATCGGGCGAGGCGGAGTGCGCCTTCACCCCTGCCCCCGTAACAGACGGAAGGCACCTCACAATCTTCGCCATACGGAACATCGCGGAGGGACAAATGGAGGTGACCGTTCACCCCATGGGCGCCGACGCCGCCTCACCGATCACAGTAACGGGCCTCGAACCGGGAGCCGCCTACGACCTCTACGCGGTCCTCACCGACGCGGAGTACACCGCGGCAACCCAGTCATCCGCGTCGAAGGGCGCGGCAGTTACAGCGGGGAGCTAAATCCCCAACCCCCCGCGCATTGCGCGGGGGATAAAAAAGTACCATATACCCATCCCCTTTAAATCACACATCCAATACCCGTATACAGTAAGCCCCACTCCGGGGGGTTTGGGGGGCAATGACCGCAACACATTCACGCATAAAATGAGGACGCTGTACGTATAAGACGTCCGCGTTTTTTTACATCCCGCCGTAGTCCTCATCCTGCCATATTATTTTCCTGTATCCCCTGACACGCTGCTTCCGGAAGTAGGACTTGTACTGACCGGGAATTACCGCCCTGTCCATACGGGCATCCCTGAATACCGTGTCCTTCACGTAGAGGGACGGCAGTTCTGCCCGGGAGAGGTTCGCGCAGGTAAAATTTGTTTTCACCATGTTTGTCTGCCAGAACTGTGCCTGCCGGAGGTCTGCGTTTGACAGATCGGCCTCCCTGAGAGAGGCCTGTTGAAACCTGGCACTCACCAGCTTTGCACCCGTGAGCCGGGCTTTGCTCAGATCTGTTTCATTGAAGTTGTATCCCGACAGGTTCTTCCCCCTGAGGTCGGCGCTGGAGAGATCGGGTTTCAGCTGCTGGTTCTTCATCCGCCATTCGTTCCAGGCATTTTTCCCCTGCAGGAGAATCTCCATGTGGTGTGCGTCGTAGGATAGAACTGCTGATGACATGAATAGCAGGAAAAGCAATAGAGCTGTTATGCGTGCAGTCATGGCATATCACCGTTCCTTTTTTGTTGTGGAATAAATATATCTAATTTCAAGCAGATACACAACTACTTTTTGTAGTGCCTTTACCGGCTGCCGGGTAGTGCAATGCAGAAATACCATCATCAGAGAAGCCCCACTCCGGGGGGTTTGGGGGGGAACCGTCCTGCACACTATTCCGTAATAAAATGAAACCATACCCTCCATAGAAGCCCTCTCCGTGCGGAGCGGCGCGGCAGCGCCGGGGTGAGGTCAATCCAGCGTAATGATCCTTTCCATATTAAAAAACTGCCCGTAATATGAGTTCCGTACATCGTTCCGGCTCCAGTAATCCGGGCCGCCGTAGCGCGGACCCCTGGGAGGATAGGTATCCGAACTCCAGTCCCCTTTTTCGTATGGAATACCGGGGATAACGAGATAATAGTTACCTTCGTAATTGGTGCTGAAAAGATTTTCATTCACCGCGAGACGCCCCGAAACGGAATACGCCCGTCCTCTCTGATACCGGCTTATCGCTGCGGCGGAAAGGTTGCGTTTTACGACAAAGGGAGGGCTGTAAAATTTAAAACTCGGGTCTTCAGGCCTTCCGGTGCAACCGCCCCCGGCGTTCGGGTCCGGTACATAAAATACCGCGGCATATGACGTAGATGAACCTAACTGCCGTGCCACGTTGACACAGCATACCCGGCGGAACGAGATACGCCTGTTCTTGTATTTGGCCCTGATCCTTTTTGCCATGGCTTCCTGGGCAGCTGAAGTCTGGCCCCTCATCCGGTCTTTCTCCATCTGTTCCGCCCTCATAAGGCTAATGAACACCTGCTGGTCCGCGGAAGGCCGCGCCGCGGCAAGCTTATTGCTGAAATCATGGTTTCGTTCAACCCTTCTGGTATGGGCATTATTATTGACCTGCCTGGTCCTCTCCATCCTCTTCAGCCGGTCACCGCACACGTACTCCATGGTCCTCTTTCCCCTGACTTTGCCGGTATCGACCCACCGGCAGTTTTTCGTATTGCAGGAAGGAAACGTGAACGCGGCAAGGACCACCGCCGCCGTAAGAATACAATACCTGCCGTGTTTTGAAACAGCCGAAACTGAAAACCTGAAACTCCTCATAGTACAGCACATGTTTACTTTCATACTGAACAAGCTCCTCATAGTGTAGATGATGACTATTATAAATGCCTGAAAGGCACCTGTACGCCGGGTGGGTTTTTAATAATAAGAAATGCGTCTCCGGTACGCGGCCCGCTTCATTACATATCACAACCGTTCACAGCAAAGCCCCCTGAAACGAACGGCACCACGGGCTGCAGGAATTACGGGAACCTGCCTAAAAAAGATCAAATCATTTTTCAGCCCTTTCATAAAAATAATGCTGCGGATAATAGTCGCACATACAGTAAGCCCCACTCAGGGGGGTTTGGGGGGAATGACCGCAACCCGTTCATGAATAAATGAAACCCATTCCCTCAATAGGAGCCCCTTTACCAAAGGGGCGGCGCGGAGCGCGGGGATTTAATTTCATGAAATTTCCCGCTTGCACGATATACTGTATATTTCTACAGTGAAACGCAGAAACTCTTCATATATAACAACATACGGGGGACATCCATGACGTACATTCTTGCAATGCCCTTTCTGGTGAAAGTGCTCCTTTCCCTTGGGATCATCCTTGTGCTGAACCGGGTGACCGGCCGCCTGTATCTCGCCGTGGCGGGGGGGACCGTAATACTCGCCCTCATATCGGGCCACGGCCCGGCCTCCATGGGGCATATCGTCTTCGGGAAGGGGCTCTCCCCCAACACCCTGTTTCTGATGTTCATCATATTCCAGGTGATCTGGCTGAGCCGGCAGATGTCCGATACCGGCGTCATGAAGGACCTCGTGGACTCGGTGAACCGGGCCGTGTCCCGGCGCACCTCCATGGCGGTACTGCCGGCGGTGATCGGCCTCCTTCCCATGCCCGGCGGGGCGCTCTTTTCGGCTCCCCTCATCGACGCATGTGATACGGAGAACAATATCGACCCCCTGACAAAAACCGAGATCAACTACTGGTTCCGGCATATCTGGGAATACTGGTGGCCCCTGTACCCCGGGGTGCTCCTCGCCGTGGACCTCACGGGGCTCCCGATGCTTGAATTCATCGCCATCCAGTTTCCCCTCACCATTCTTTCGGTGGGGGCCGGGGCCTTCTTCATCCTGCGGAAAGTGGAGCATGTCAGGAACCACGGCAGCGGGAAGTCCGACGCCCTCCGTGATACCCTGCGCCACATCGCGCCGATCATAATCATCATCGCCTCATACGGCCTCATACGGGCCTTCATTCCCGCGGCCGCGGCGCTGAACAAGTACCTTCCCATGATCGCCGGTATCGCCCTTGCCCAGGTGTATCTTCAAATCAGGCGCCCCCTCCCGGGTGCCGTGTGGAAGAACGTGCTTCTTTCGGGCAAGACGCTGCAGCTTGCGGTGCTGGTGTTCCTGATCCTCATCTACGGGGCCTTCATCAGCGCGCCGCTCCCCGACGGCTCCCTCATCATGGACCACATGCGGGGCGAGCTCTCGTCATGGGGAATACCTGTGATTTTTGTAATTATGCTCATACCCTTCATAAGCGGCATCACCACGGGTATCGCGGTAGGGTTTGTGGGGGCCAGTTTCCCCATCGTGGTAAGTCTTTCCGGGGGCGATATAAGCCAGCTGGTCCTGGCATACGGCTGCGGCTACATGGGGATGATTCTCTCCCCGGTCCACGTGTGCCTCGTGGTGACAGCGGAGCACTTCGGCACCGACGTAGGGACGACGCTGCGGAAGATACTCTACCCCGCCTCCGCGGTCATGGCGGGCACCGTCCTCCTGCACCTGCTGTACCGGGTGATGTTCTGATACTGCCGGGACGTATTGTTTCACATTATTCCCGATGCTCCATGCCTTTCCGATTACCTCTCCCGGTGTCCGGTACTCACAGGTTACAGTAGATAAAATCACCTGTGTTCCTGTATGCCCTTATTGGTGTGGTGGCGGTTTCCCCTTCACACCCCGGCATTACGCTATGGTTTCATCAGATAATGCGTACCTTCGTCTACATAAGAATTCAGTTGTTTAACACACGGGTTATTTGTTATCAGCGGAAAATAATTCTGCAGCCTTCGCAGGGTTACCGGTTTCAGCACATTGACATCCACCCACATTCCATTACCTTCTGCGCATACCCCGCGTCTATCCGGTACAATACCCGCACATTTGGTACGCAATGCCGCCCGTGTCTTACCTTCAACTTTATAGCTATCCCCGTCTGAAACATAAAAGGTCCCCTCCCTGTCATGCCGCTTCATGAACAGTTTATTGAAATGCAGCAGCCATCTTTTCGTTTCAAAATTTACGGATAAGATATTCTTAACATACCTCGCCTGTGTATCGTAGCCTGCCATTAACCATGGTTCCTTAAATTCAATCGCGTCTTCAGTCACCTTACAATCACCAACGATAATACCGAATTCCAGATCACCTTCAAAGGAATAATCGTTCATATAACATGTTGCGATGTACATATCGCCCAGTATATAGGGATGAAACGCGTAGAAACAGGAATTGCCGCCGCAGATATGTTCACACCTGATCCTTTCCAGATCAAAATGAAATATTCCGGACTCATCCAGGACCCTGACGAGCATATCGCCGTCAAAAACCCAGCCCTTCGTTCTGCTCTCCTGATACCAGTACCCGCCGGTTCCCCGCACGGAAACCTTTTCTTCCTTTTTGTGTACCAGTTTTAGCGGCGTCCCGAAATAATAATTACGTATTACTCCCGAATTAATGGAAGGCCCTCTCCTGCATACGGTCCTCTCTGTTTTTACTATTCCGAATATCGCAGGTCTTTTTTCCCGTTTTCCGGCACGGCATGGATATGTGATGAACAGAAAAAGAATAACTGCAGCCGCTATTTTTATTTTCATCCAATTCCTCCGCTGATAATTTATATTTTTTTGAATCCTCCGTCCCGTACAGAAGTTCCTGCATTTACCTGAGCCGGTATGCCGGGCGGTCACGAACAGAAGCACTGAAAATACTGCCTCCCCAGCATAGGTAGGTGAAGTAACCTGTGTCAATAATTATTGTACCATAATGAAGCTGGAATTTTATCGTAGAAAGGAAAGAAATATCTTCGAAGGTTGAAATATATCTGCACATCCCATGCGCAGCGTACAGGGAGCAGCCATGACCTGGTGCCGAAGCAGCCCTTAAAACAACTCCACCTTCCCGAACTGCACAGAGCTCTTCAGCAGGCCCTCCCCCACGAGCTTCTCGTAGCTGCAGACCCTGTTTTTCCCGTGGGTCTTCCCGTAGTAAAGCGCCTGGTCCGCGTGGCCCACAAAGCTGGTGGGGACTTCCTGTGACGTGATCTGCACCATCCCGATACTTACCGAAATGCTGCCGACGCGGGGAAAATTATATGACGCGACCCGCTCACGGAAACGGTCGAAGGCATGAAAGGCGCTGTGTTCATCACTTGCCCGGATAATCACGACAAATTCCTCCCCCCCGTACCGGAACAGAAGGTCATCGGACCGGAACGACTGCGTCATAAGCCTCGACACAAGGATCAGCACCTCGTCGCCGTACACATGGCCGAATGTGTCATTGATGGTTTTGAAATTATCAATATCCGCGATACCGAGCCAGAAGCCGCATGTTTCATCCATCTCATGGCGCCTGGTGTTTTCCGGCTCCACTGTTTTCTCTCTGGTCTTTTTTAACTCTATAATTCTCATAATCCTGTCATCGAAGGTCTTTCTGTTAAGGAGCCCCGTAAGCCTGTCGCGCTGGTTATCGTGAAGGAGGGTTATATAATTCTGATAAATCTTCAGGAACCCCTCAATGACCGCATTGTCAATGGAGGTCTCATGGGAGGGGTACACCACAATGAATCCCACAATGTGGCTGAAAAGATGGACAGGATGCACAATTACATGATGCGCCGCATTCTTTTCCTCAACACAGCTGCCGGTTAGAACTGATGTGCTGAAAAGCGCTTCCAGTTCATTTTTTAAAGAATCAATTTCATCAAAGCTGAGATCATGCATTACACCTTCCGCAATGACCTGAAATACACTGTAAAATTCCAGGTTCCCGTTTCTGGTGCTGCAGAAGAGCACCTTCTCCGCGTCATATAGTTCAAACAGAGTCTTTGCCAGACTCATCTCCAGGAGCTCCGCGTCACGCTGCTCGGTTATCTCTATTATGTAATCAAGAATATTCGGCTCACTTCGCTCCTTCATGATCATCTTCCTGTACATTGAAATAGTATGGTACAACATCTTAAAACTGTACGGCTGACGTCACGGGACGATACAAGAACAAATACAAAAAAATGAATATACTACACTATACCACCGATATGAAGAAAAATCAATGATCCGCAACATTAAAAATTACTCTTGATTAATCCGCCCCTGTTCCGCAGAATCTACCGAAATGAAAGAAATCAACGCACATACCGATATACCCATGACCGCAGAAAACCGGATTCCCGACAACGCCGAATGTTATCAATTAATACAGCGCTACGAGATGCTTCCCAACATCGTGGAGCATTCCGAGCAGGTGGCCCGGGTGGCCCTCGCGGTGACTGATGATCTCATTGACCCCACAGCCGTGGACCGGGAGCTCATTCGGGCCGCGTCCCTTCTTCACGACATCACCAAGACCCGGTCCCTCACCACAAAGGAGCGCCACGACATCACCGGCGCCGAACTGCTGCGGACCCTGGGATTTGAAGCAATAGCTTATATTGTGGAGCAGCATGTCTACTTTACGGATTTTAATCCCGGGGGGGCGATAGAAGAACGTGAGATAGTGTATTATGCCGACAAACGGGTCATGCACGATGTCATAGTAACCGTGGACCAGCGCGTCGAGGACCTGGTGAAGCGGTACGGCATCACCGAAGAACGGCGCAGACTGATACTGCAGAACAAAAAGAATATCACCGCCATAGAAGAAAAGATCAACCGCTTCATGAAACATGACATCAATGATGTAATCGGCTCCCTGGACTCCGGCGCCGGAGACAGCGGCTCCTGACATGGGGACCAGCCGTTATCTCATACTTGACTGCTATGTGGACGAACCGGCATGCCTGGGGGTGCCCCCCTTCATTGCCCCCTACCCCCGCTACATGTACGGCGCCCTGCGGGACGCCGGAATACCTGAAGAGCGCATAACATATATCACTATAGATTCCCTCAGGGAGTCGGAGTTCCTGCTGCGGGAGAAGTACGGGGCGGTGTTCCTTATAGGGGGCGCCGTGGTACCGGGGAAATACCTGGGATACAAAATAGGCACCCTTGCTGAAATCCGGACCATCACCTCACGGAACTCCGGGCAGATGTTTTATGTCGGCGGTCTCATCAGCCATGTCATGAACGAGGAACGGAATGTGGTCCCGGTGTGGAACGACATCGAACAGTACGCCTTTACCCTTGCAAAAGGTGAACCGGAAGACACCCGCCGCACCTACGCGCACCTCGCCCGGTGGGCGGTGCTGGGGGCACAGGCAGTCCGGTATCATCCCGATTACCCCGAACTGATCTGTGAAATGGAAACCTACCGGGGGTGCCCCCGCCAGTCACGGTGCTCCTTCTGCTCCGAGTCCATAAAGGAGGGGACCGTCTTCCGGGAGCAGCGGGACATACTCGATGAAGTTGACGCCCTTATTGAAGCGGGTATCACTCGCTTTCGTCTGGGAAGCCAGCCGGACATTCTGCAGTACCGCTCCCCGCTGGATGAATACAAAAACGGGTTTCCGAAACCCTCCCCGGAGAATGTCGGCGAACTATTTTCTTCATTAAAAATGAAAGTCTCCTCGGGACAGATCACGCTCCTGAACATTGACAACGCGAACCCCGGCACCATCGCGAACTTCCCCGATGAGTCCTCGGAGATCCTGGAAGCCATTGCAGATGCCGTGACCCCGGGAGACACCATGTCCCTGGGAGTGGAATCCCTTGACCCCGCGGTCATAAGCCGGAACAACCTGAAGGTGAACGCGGAGGAACTGCTCGCCGTGGTGCGCATCATCAACCGGTACGGGGCAGCGCGCGTCGGGGGCATACCGGCGCTCCTGCCGGGAATCAACCTGATTCACGGATTGCCCGGTGAAAACGCGGACACCTTTAAGAAGAACTACGAGGTACTGAAGGAGATTCTTGACGAGGGACTGCTGCTGAAGCGGATCAACATACGGAAGCTGCAGCCGTTTCCCGGCACGGACACATGGGGCACAAAGCCCTCCATGAAGGGGGCCGTGCGGAACAGGTTCGAGTATTACCGTGAAAAGATACGGGATGAAATTGATCATGTAATGCTGCAGAACATCTACCCTCTGGGGACGGTGCTGCGGGACCTCCGGATAGAAGATACCAGGTACGAGTACTCCTACGGGAAACAGCTCACAAGCTATGCCATCACCACCGTACTCCCCCTGGTGCTCCCGAAAAAGGAGTTCACCGATGCCGTGGTCACAGGACACAGGGAACGGTCCCTCAACGCACTGCCGGCGCCGGTACACATCAACAGCCTTCCCCTGAAAGCGGTTGCCTCAATACCGGGAATAGGAAAAGGCCTTGCGGAGAAAATTATTCTCGCACGGCCTTTCAGGGAAATTTCCGAACTGGAGAGCATTGCCCCGTCACTTCACCCGAAGGTGCGGGAGCACTGCGGGCTGTAGGGAGCGCCTAATATTTTTTCCGTTCCTTGTCGTGGTTCAGGCGGTTCATTATGAACACCGCGGCGTAGGCGCCTATAAAGCCGGCAATAATATTCACCCCCGCGTCGCGGGCAAGGAACGCCAGAATCTTCACCGTGATATCATACAGAAGCTTGTCCAGGATAAATCCCCCTATGAGGGCCCCGATGACCCCCACGACAAAACCTCCTATATACCCTCCGAAGAGGTCACGCACTTTCATGTAATAAAAAATCCACGCCACCACGGCGCCAATGGCAAGATAAATTCCAATAGACTGTAACAGAATTAGAAAATCCATTATTTGCTGGGACATCGTATACCTCTCATATAATACATATCATTGATAACAACACATCAGTCATGGCCGTTACACACTGCATTCAACGTCAGGATGACCGGTTACATACTGTGAACATCATACCGCACCATGTTGCGTGAACACTATAGCACCACAAAAACAGCGCAACACAAAAAAGTCTGGCCGGACTATTTTATTATCGTCCCGGAATATTACTCGATGAAGGAAATTTCCCCCTTTCCCTCCCGCACAATAACGAAGTCACCCTCGGACACATCAAGTATCGTGGAGGGGGTCGACACCTTTCTTCCGCAATTTACAATAAGGTCCACTTCATTAAGGTGGCGTTTCTCAAGTTCCAGGGGCTCAATGACATACTCCCCGTCTTCGGTGCTGACACTGGTGGAAATGATCGGCCTCCCCAGGGCCCGTACAATTTCAAGCGCCACGTTGTTCTCCGGGATCCGGACACCAATGGTTTTCTGGTTCGTGATGGCAATCTTCGGTACAATTTTTGAAGCTTTAAAAATAAACGTGTACGGTCCCGGAAGCACCTTCTTCATCACCTTAAATGCCTGGTCGGATATATTCCTGACGTATTCATGAAGCTGGGCGACATCGGAAAAAACAAAACTGAGGGGTTTTTTCCTGGAAATCTTCTTAATGCTGTACAGGCGCTCAATGGCGTGTTTGCTGTGAATGTCGCATCCGTAGGCATACACCGTGTCGGTGGGATAAATAATCACCCCCCCCTCTTCCAGGACTTCAACCACTTTCAGTATCAGGCGGTTCTGCGGATTATCTTCATTAATAGTAAATACTACAGGGTTCCCGTGGCGTGCCATTGTTATCATACCTGCATTTCGTAAGTAGACACAGTATAAAACTGTTACTATTTCTGTCAAGCCCAGTACAAACAGCCGGGCACCTCATACACGGGAAGGCATGGTACGTCAACCAATAATATGACTGTTGTAATAAATAAAAAAAAGGCTTTTGCAAGAGTATCCCTTGCAAAAGCCTTCAACCTGGTAAATTAACAATAGGAGTGTAATCTGAAATCATTCTAATGATCGGTACTATTTCGCTGACAGCTTGAGTGTTTTTTGTGATTTTTTTAATATACGCATGAATAAATTCCATCTCAATTAATTTTTATGATATACTTCATTCACCTGTACTGGTAGGATTGAACGGAGGAATAACCCGCTGCAGGTCCGTATATTATTTCTTGACACGGGCCGGGGGAAAAGAAATGGTACAAATGCTCCACTCGCATTATTCCTTGATTTCCAGTACAGGATGTAGTTTATTTATAGTATATTTTCCGGGGAGACAAAGTAATTCTGAATGAAATCCATGCCAGAAATTGAACTGAAAATCAAAAGCAGGGACATCGAGACCCTGATAAAGATCATCAAGGAGAACGTACCGGACGCTGACACAGACATTGTAAAGCGGGCATATGATTTTGCGTACCTGCACCATAAGGACCAGAAACGTTTTTCCGGAGAGCCCTATATTATCCATCCCCTGGAAATTGCCATCATCCTTGCGACCCTGAAGCTCGACACGACAACAATTACCGCCGCACTCCTCCATGACATCGTTGAGGATACCGGCATCACCCTTGAAACCATTTCACAGCTATTCGGGGACGATATCGCACTGCTCGTTGACGGTGTAACAAAAATATCCTCCATAAAAAAGAAATCAAAATCAATCGAGCAGGCACATAATATCCGGAAAATGCTCCTTGCCACCATAAAGGATGTCCGCGTTATAATAATCAAGCTCGCGGACAAGCTCCACAATATGCGGACAATCATGTTTCTCCCTGAACACAAGCAGACGAGAATCTCACAGGAGGCACTGGACATTTACGCCCCCCTCGCGGGGAGGCTCGGGATGTCAAAGATCCGTTCTGAAATTGAAGACCTCGCCTTCCATGTGCTGCATCACGAAGAGTACCATGAAATAGCCAGCAAGGTTGTCCAGCGGAAACAGGAAATAGAGGACTACATAGAAAATATCCGCGGCATCATCCATGAAAAGCTCTATGACCTTGACATAAACGCTGAAATTACCGGGCGCGCGAAGCACTATTACTCAATTTACAGGAAAATGAAACATCAGGACAAGTCCTTCGAGGACATTTTCGACATACGCGCCATACGGATCATCACCAATGAAATAAAAGACTGTTACGCGATACTGGGCACCATCCATACCCTGTGGACGCCGATTGCCCTTCGCTTTAAAGATTTCATCGCGGTGCCGAAATCGAACATGTACCAGTCACTTCACACGACTGTAATCGGGCCCGACGGCCACCGCCTCGAAATACAGATCCGCACATGGGACATGCACGCGACGGCGGAGATGGGAATTGCCGCCCACTGGCTCTATAAGGAGAAACCCCGCAACCGCGCCCATGACTATAAAAACCTCACAATCCTGAAAAACCTTGACAAGCTCCAGAAGGAGACCAACACGCGGGAGTTCATGAAAGAACTCAAAATGGACCTCTACGAAGATGAAATATTCGTCTTCACGCCGAAGGGAAAAATCGTCAAGCTCGCGAAGGGGGCCACACCGATTGATTTCGCGTATGCCATCCACTCTGAAATCGGCAGCCACTGTATCGGGGCGCGGGTCAACAACAGCCTCGTCCCGTTGCGGACAGAGCTTCAGAGCGGGGACATCGTGGAGGTCCTCACGAGCAAGAAGGGGCACCCTTCGGAATCGTGGCTGAAGTTCGTCAAATCATCCAACGCGCGGTACAAAATCAGGAACGCGATCCGCAAAAGGCAGGAGGAAACCGCTCCCGCTGAATCCAAACCTGAAACGCCGAAACCGGACAAAACGGCAGAAGTATCAATACCGGAAAATGAACTCATAAAAATAAAAAAAGCCCGCAAACAGACGAAGAGTGACCTTGTTATCGATGGTACTACAAACGTGCTTATTAAGCTGTCACAGTGCTGTCAGCCTATTCCCGGAGACGAGGTGGTGGGATTCATTACAAGGGGCAGAGGCATCACCGTCCATAAAAAAACATGCCCCTCACTCAAGCGGCTAAGAACAGAAAAAGAACGTATCATAAATATCCGCTGGGAGGGTGAGAACTCCGGCAACACCTACCCCATAAAACTCGCGGTGTACGGGTTAGACCGCCCCAACCTTCTCAAGGACCTTGCGGAGGAAATTTCCCTGTGCAAATCAAACATTCTCAAAGTTGATGCCCAGGTAACCGAAAACCAGAACTTTGCCTTTAAAATTGTGCTGGAAGTAAAAAGCATTGAACACCTGAACGAGATAATTAAAAAACTCAAGACAGTGAAGAGCATCACCGACGTCCATAAAGTAAATGAAAAAGTTGTGCTGAAATAGTCCTGCCCCATGAGACTGATTCTGGCATCATCGTCCCCGCGGCGGAGGGAGCTCCTGGGCACAATAACCTCTTCATTTGAGATCATTGCACCTGACATCAATGAGGACACAGCGCACGGTGAAACGCCCCTGCAGTACGCGGAGCGGATGGCATTCCTGAAGGCCTCCGCGGTGCGGATCGCCCCCTGCAATTCCGGGGCCCCGGCGTCTCTGGTCATTGCCTGCGACACCATCGTAACTATAGACGGCAGAATAATAGGCAAGCCCGTTGATTTCAGCGATGCCTGCGGGACACTCCGGGACCTCAGCGGAAGGACACACCAGGTCATTACCTCATTATCGCTCAGAATTGAACATGCCGCGCCGGAAATAATCACCGCGTCGGAAATTACCAATGTCACATTCAGGGAGCTCACGGAGGATATAATATCCCGCTACCTGAACACCATACACTATAATGACAAGGCCGGGAGCTATGCCCTGCAGGAACACGGCGGCATGATTATTGACCGCGTAGAGGGTTCCGTTTCGAATGTAATAGGGTTCCCCCTGGGGCTTTTTCTGCGGATGACACACAGAAAAAAAATCCTTGATGATATCGGCCCCTGATTTATAGGATGTTCGCAGCATGATATCACATCCGTTCATATTAATAACTTGACATAATATTTTCACCATGGTGATGTCACCTGAAATTCAGAACGGCTCACCGTTGTAACACCACTATATTGACATAACGTATTGCGAGGTCCGGTAATGACAGGAAAACGGAAGAACCATGTCATTCATACACGAATGAACAGGTCCATTTTCATTATAGCACTTTTAATAATTACATCACTCTCATGCCAGAGCGATTTACAGCAGAACGCAGTGGCAGCGCCCACGGAAAGTGAGCAGCTGGCGCTCTTTAACAACACCCCCCAGGAAACACTCACTCCCACGAAATGGGACGTTGGAAGCACAATCATATCCAACGAAGCACGCCTGGAACTGTATCACCCCTATATTAAAGACATCGGGGGTGGATATATAAGCGTCGGGGGCACACAGAATTTTATTCTCGCCTCATGGGCCAACTCGGAGTGGGTCTGGCTTATGGATTTTACCCGGCGCGTTGTCGCGGCGAACAAGATCCATATCGCCTTTCTCAAGCACGCGAAAACCCCTCAGGAATTCAGGGAACTCTGGAAAAGAAAATCCTATAAAAACGTGCAGAAGATATTAAAAGAGGAGTATTCCACACTTCCTGAATACCAGTTTATAAGACAAACCTGGAATGTAGGAAGGCGGTTTATTCCATGGCGCTTCGGTTCCCTGGACAGGCTTGTGAAAAAGAGAAACTATAAAATCTGGCTCAATGATCAGGAACTCTATCAGCGGATGCGTTCCCTTGCGCAGCGCGGGCATATTATCGCGGTGAGGGGAAACCTTAACGGACCAACAACAGTACTGGGCATCGCCGAAACCGCAAAAAAAATGCAGGTGCCAATACGGGTAATATATTTTTCCAACGCTGAGGAATATATGCGTACCTATTCACCCCAGTTCAGGAAGAACTTTTCCGCAATCCCTGTTGACGACACATCAAAGGTACTCAGGACAATTTCAGTATATAAATGGCTTTTCCCGTGGTCACCTGATTCAATTTTATCCAGCGAGAAGGGATTTCATTATAATGTAATGCCTGCGGGGGTATTCCAGTCATGGCTTGTGCAAACACCCGGAAAGCTTCGCGTTGTGGACATTATGAAAAAAGGTGAAGTAAACAGAAAAGACGGGATCAGCGTTGTAAATGCGCTTCCTGTGGTTCCTGAACAGACGGAAAAGAAAATACAGCCGCAAACAAATAAATAACATGAACAGGACTGCTTCCCTGCTATACACCATTGGAGTACCATCAGCGTTATTTCTTTCGGTATTCCTTCTGTTTTCCGGCAGTTCCCCTGGAAATTCAGTATATACTGATTGTTCAGATATCACTGTACCTGCCGGAATGAAATGTATACCGGGGGGGCCCTTTGTCAGAGGCAGTAACAGGGTCACTGTTGATGAAGACAGCTGGAGAAAAGTCCGTGATGAAGCCCCGGAAATGACTGTTTCCGTGAGTACTTTTTTCATGGACACCCATGAAGTCACCTTCAGCGATTATCAGAAATGCGTACAAGCAAAGGGATGCAGGCCCGCTCGCCCCAATTACAGGGGATACAGCAGGCCCAACCAGCCCATGCTTGGCGTCAACTGGTACCATGCGTATGAATACTGCAAATGGCTCGGGAAACGCCTCCCGACGGAAGCGGAATGGGAAAAAGCTGCGCGGGGCCCGAATGGTGAACTCTATCCCTGGGGCAATGAAAATGCTGACTGCACCAGGGCGATAATCCAGGAAAAAGGAATTAAAGGCTGCAGGAAAGGCACGACCTGGGACATCGGCTCCCGGCCTCCCGGGAGATACGGCCTGTACGACATGGCGGGTAATTCATGGGAATGGGTCCATGACTGGTACAGCCCTGATTACAGGAAATGCGGCAGCAACTGCGCCGGCAATGACCCGAAAGGCCCCTGTAAGGGGGATCTTCGGTGTCCCGGACATGTAAAAAAAGTCGTACGCGGCGGTTCATGGTGGTGGAACGGTCTCTCCACCCTGGGATCAAACCGCAGGCCTCATTTCGCGACAAACAGACCATTTCATCATTTTGGATTCCGCTGCGCAAAAACGCCGGAAAAATCCGAAAATTAAAAAATTTTATTGTGTACGGTACTACAATATGCAATTATTACGCTATTATTATCACAATGCTACAGATTTTTGTCAGTATTATCGATAGTAATAGTAATTGCTGCATGTCATATATACAGCGGGATATAGTTGAGTATATAAATCGATCAATACCGGGTAATGCAATATCTTTCTTATGGATAACGGCATAAAAAAAGAAATAAACTATCTTGACAGTTTTAATGCTGATACGTCAGTAGTTCCAACTGTAATATCGTCCCTTGTGAACCATCTCCGGGAAATGAAGTATCCCCGTGAGGAAATTGACGAAATAATCCTCTCTATGGACGAAGCAATTACAAATGCCGTTCAGGAAACTATCCGCAAGAAAAACTGGACAGACACCCACAGCACCCACGAAAGGCGTGAAATCACCATCCGCTACAATATTACCGATAAAGACTTCGACGCAACTATTATTGATCACGGGAAAGGACTGGATCTTCAGAACATTGTGGGGATCATCCCCGACAGGAATTCACATGATTATCATGACCAGATTATCCGGTATGCAACAGAATCAGAAAAAAAACGGATTACCGTGCGGGTAAACGGGAAAGAGATAACTCTGAAAGGAATCGGTGCCGGCTTTAAAATCATCCTTGCCTTTATGGATACAGTCACTATCGACCTTATCGATAAAGAAAAGGTCATCTCGAACAGCATATCTGAATTTACCGACGGAACAATACTGAACCTGAAAAGGAAAAGGAGATACCCTGCATGAGTGAAACCCCTTTGAAAGCATATAAAAATCCGGATTTTATCCAGTCAAGGGAAGCCAGGACTGTAAGGATACTCTGCGAATATATTGAGCCCGAGAAAAGGCTCCAGGAGCTGAATATAAATCATACCGTGGTATTCTTCGGTTCAGCCAGAATCCACCCGGACGCGAATAAAGATCCCAAAATGACACAGTACTACTGGGCGGCGGAGGAGCTGGCATACCGCCTTGCTGAATGGTCAAAGACGTTGCCGAAAGATGTTGATTTCCATGTCTGCACCGGTGGCGGACCCGGTATTATGGAAGCAGCGAATCGCGGCGCAGGTCGGGCCGGTGCCCAGACAATAGGCTACAACATCTCACTCCCCTTTGAACAACACCCGAATGAATATATTACCCCTGATCTGAATTTTGAGTTTCATTACTTCTTCATGCGTAAGCTCTGGTTCCTTTATCACGCCAAAGCGCTTATCGCTTTTCCCGGTGGCTTCGGTACTCTTGATGAACTCTTCGAAGTCCTTACCCTGAAACAGACAAAGAAACTCGAAAAACATGAAATACCGATTCTTTTATATGACAAAGAGTACTGGGACCAGATAGTACATTTTGATAGACTTGCGGAAATGGGGCTTATTTCCCCGGAGGACCTGAAACTATTTCATTTTTTTGAATCACCGGAGGAGGGTTTTGATTTTCTTTCAAAACGGCTTGTCCACATAATGAACATTACCAATTACCGGGTGTAGTTACCGTTCATTATGCAGCCGCTGCATGTGCTATGCAGGAACTGATACACACGCTGTATAT
>DAOSYC010000059.1:0-19387 GCA_035380905.1 Spirochaetota bacterium
CGGGGTTGAAGATAATTGAGGATGACGGCCCCTGCAAAACCTATATTGAGCGGTGTACGGAATTCAGCAAAAATCCGCCCTCGAAAAACTGGGACGGAGTGTACCGGCTGAAAACCAAATAATTATTCATGGATGATTTTACCACGAAACAGTGAAACAATTATTGACAAAAAGAAACACGGTATAGTTACTTGAGTACTTATTACAGGTTTGTTTCCAATAATAGTGCCGATATTGGCGGCATTATTGCGTTATACAGCTTTTGTTATTACACAATCATGAGGAACCTATGGATACAGTTGTAAATATCGGTCTTGTGGGATTCGGGACCGTCGGAAATGGTGTGTACCAGTTGCTCCGTGAAAACCATGACATCATCCTTCAGAAAACAGGAATAGATCTCAGGCTCAAAACTATCTGCGACATTCGAGCTGATGAGATCAGGGACAGCATCACCGGTGTCACGGTGACATCCGACTGGAAAGATATTACCGGGGACAGGGAGATCGATATTGTCGTTGAACTTATCGGAGGCATCGAACCTGCCAAATCAATCCTCCTTGAAGCCCTCAACTGCGGGAAAAATATCGTCACCGCGAACAAAAAGCTGCTCGCGGAAGAGGGAACTGAAATTTTCGAAACCGCGCAGCGGCTGCGGGGAAAAATCGGCTTCGAAGCCGCCGTGGGCGGAGGAATCCCCTGCATCCAGGCCCTCAAAAGCGGCCTTGTGGGGAACAGGATTGAATCAATAAACGGCATTCTTAACGGCACCACAAATTATATACTCACCATGATGGAAGAGTGTGACCTTTCCTTCAGCGAAGCGCTGAAGGATGCCCAGGAAAAAGGCTTTGCCGAGGCCGACCCCACCTTTGACGTTGAAGGATACGATGCGGCCCACAAAATAGCTATCATTTCAATGCTCGCATTCAACAGGAAAATTGACTATGACAAAATCGGCAAGGAAGGCATAACCGGCATCAGCAGCGTGGACATCAGCTACGCACAGGAGATGGGATACGTGATAAAACTCCTCGGGATCAGCAAGCTTGTGGATGACGAGATTGATATACGGGTACATCCCACCATGATCCACGGGACCCATCCCCTCGCGGCAGTGCGGAACGAATTCAATGCCATCATGTACATCGGCGACATGACAGGGCCGGTGACGCTCACGGGAAAGGGAGCCGGGAGCCGTCCCACTGCCTCCGCGGTGGTGAGCGATATCGTGCAGATCATACAGTCAATCCAGAACATTGAAGGATATCCGGTCATAACAGAAACAGCGAAATATCTCCCCGCCGACAAACGCCTTTCACGGTATTACCTGCGGGTCCACACCCTTGATGTACCGGGAATCCTCTCGAAAATTTCAGGGGTACTGGGTGACTACAAAATCTCCATCGCCTCTGTCATACAGCAGGAAATGGACTCAGATTACGTGCCGCTCATTATCATGACCTATGAAGCATACGAGCATGATATCCTTGCTGCCCTTGATGAGATCAAGGCGTTCGATTTTGTTGAAAAAGTGATATTTATCAGAGTTGAAGATTCTATAGATTTGGGAGATAAACATGAGTAACCAGTCATACCGGGCTGTGTTCCGCTGCATCGCGGGATGCGAAGAGGAATACCCCCTGGATGAAATTGTATACCGCTGTAAAAAATGCGGCGAACTCCTCGAGGTGCACCACGATATCGACCGCCTGAAAACAAAAAGCGCATCTGAATGGAAAGCGCTCTTCGACAGCAGGGTCGGAAAAAACTCCTGGCCCCACGGGAGCGGGGTGTGGGGAAAAAAGGAATGGGTATGCCCTGTCGTTGACGATGAAAACATTGTCTCGATGTTTGAAGGGAACACCAACATGTTCTGGGCAAAACGCTTCGGAGAGATGTTCGGCATGAAAGACCTCTGGGTCAAAATGTGCGGCAACAGCCACACCGGATCATTCAAGGACCTTGGGATGACGGTACTGGTTTCCATGGTGAACGAAATGATCTCCAAAGGGAAAAAAATACAGGCAGTTGCATGCGCCTCGACCGGAGACACCTCCGCGGCCCTGGCAGCCTACTGCGCCTATGCAGGAATCCCGTCAATCGTATTTCTTCCCAGCAACAAGATATCGACCGCCCAGCTTGTGCAGCCCATGGCGAACGGCTCCATTGTACTGTCCCTTGACACAAACTTTGACGGCTGCATGAAAGTGGTACAGGAAATCACGAAAGACAACTCCATATATCTCGCGAATTCAATGAACTCCCTCCGGATAGAGGGACAGAAATCCATCTCTGTCGAAATCGTGCAGCAGTTCAACTGGGAAGTGCCGGACGTCATAATCATTCCCGGGGGCAACCTTGGAAATGTGTCCGCCCTGGGGAACGGCTTTTCAATGATGCGGGAACTCGGCCTCATTCAGAAAAAACCTCTCATCGTACTGGCACAGGCCGAGCAGGCAAATCCACTGTATCAGTCATACCTGAAAGGATTTAATGAGTTCTCCCCCATGACACCGGGGAAGACACTGGCATCTGCAATACAGATAGGGGACCCTGTTTCATACAAAAAGGCCATCAAGACCCTGAAAGAATATGACGGCATTGTAGAACAGGCATCAGAAGAGGAACTTGCGAATGCTGCGGCACTTGCGGACAGAACCGGACTTTACAGCTGCCCCCATACCGGCGTAGCTCTCGCGGTACTGATAAAACTCATTGAAAACCAAACCATTTCACGGGACGCCAGGACCGTGATAATATCTACTGCACACGGCCTGAAATTTTCCGAATTCAAGGTCGCCTACCATGAACAGAAACTCGAAGGCGTCCGGGAACAATATGCCAATCTTCCCCTGGAGCTCCCGCCGGACGTTGACGTGATACAGGAAGCACTCGCGAAGGAACTGGCAAAAAAAAGAACGGAGTTCGGATCTAAATAAAACATGCAGATCACGTCCAACATTTTTCAGGTGGGGGGATCATCAGAGTCGCACCCTTCCGACGCGGCGGTGTACCTTATTATTGCCGGAACTGAAGGAATCCTGATTGACGCCGGAACAGGGAAAGGGACCCGGCGGATCCTTACGAACATTTCATCTGCAGGAATTGAACCCGCTGCAGTCACCCACCTGTTCGTCACGCACTGCCATTTTGACCACACAGGGGGCATTAACGAAATCCGCGACGCCACAGGGTGCCTTGTCATTGCCCATGAGCTGGACGCTGAATTTCTTGAAGCAGGGGACCCTGAAGTCACCGCCGCCAGCTGGTACGGCAGCTTCATGGACCCGACGAAAATTGACATCAAAGTGGAAGAGCCCCGGAGAGTGTTCACCTTCGGAGATATCGATATTACCCTGTATCATACGCCGGGGCATTCCCCGGGATCAGCAGTACTCACCATGGAGTCCGACGGGGAAAAGGTTCTCTTCGGCCAGGATGTTCACGGCCCCCTGAACGAAGTGCTCCGCTCCAGCCGGGCCGACTATGTGCAGTCCCTTGAATTTCTCCTGACTCTTGAGGCGGACATCCTCTGTGAAGGGCATTTCGGTGTGTACCGGGGAAAAGAGAAAGTGCAGCGCTTCATTGAATCATTCTTATAGGAGACCAATGCCCTTTTCCGGAATCATCAAACCAGGAAATAATTAATGAAATCAGGCATCATACATTCAGGCACATTATGGGTCAGAAACCCGTATATCGCGTTTTTTTTCTCTCTTTTTTTCCCGGGCCTGGGGCAGATATACAATGGCGATGCTTCCAGGGGAATTATATATTACTGCGGCCTCACGGTGATCGCATTTATTTCACCTCTGTATCTTACAGAAACAGCTGAACCCTCATACCTGCTTCATGTATCCATGCAGTGCATTCTGTATGCCGCCCTGTGGATATCATCCCCCGTAGAGGGATTTGTCACCGCGAAGCGTCACGGCAGCATCATCCTGAAGCCCCTCAACTCATTCCGGGTATATCTGGCATTCGCACTGGTATCGGCATGTACCACCGCAATAACTGTATTTATGGCAGTTACTCTTTTCACCATAATTATCCCCGGAAACAGCACAATGGCGCCGACCTTTACCGCATCGGAAATCCTTCTCGGCAACCGGTTCAGCATCCGTTCCCCTGAACGGGGGGATACGGTATTGTACAACCATGGAGGTACATCAAAAATCGGGAGAATTCTCGGAAAGGGGGGTGATACAGTCAGCTTTGCCCATAACACATTTATTATAAATAACATTCCGCTGTCTCTTGGCGTTTTTACCGATGCGGCCCGCGAAGCACATGGACTGCGAAACGACCCCCGTCTTTTCAGTGAAATAAACGGCAGAAGGAGATATTCGGTGTACCACAACATCGAAAGAGCGGCCCCCCTCATTCCGAAAGGAAAAGTGCTGGAGGTTCCGTCGAAACACTTCTTTGTCATTGGCGACAACAGAACCGGAAATCCATTGTATTTCATAGTGCCGGGAAATTCCATACAAGGCAGAATAGAGGGAATACTTTCAGGAACAACAATACACCGGTTTCTCCAAAAACCTTTCACTACTATTCCTGTTCAACAATAATCCACCACGTCATCATTGCACGGTCCATCCGCGATCAATGGTCATTACACCCGGACATTGCACATCGCAGGAAGTCACCGTGCCGCAGACGTTAAAAACACAATTATTCTTGACGAAAAGATAAAAAGATTATTTTTGTTACAACAACAGCAATTCTTTATTGGTCTCAAACTGATATGCTGCTGTTACAATACCGGCCAACGGCATTCCATTCTGCCCCATATACATAATCGGCCGGTCCCTATCTGGAGGATTTTATGGTTTTAATTACAGGTTGCAATACGCTGATCGGAAACAGTCTCATCACCAGGCTTCTCAGGAAAGGGGAAAAAATTAGGGCGATTGACAACTGGAAGGACGCCAGCATACCTGATGCCGTCGAGTTCATTGAAGGAAATGTTCTCGACTATGAACTGCTTACGGAAGCATTCCAGGATGTTGACATCCTGTTTCACCTTATGGACATTGAAAACCCTGCACACGACGGCAGGAGACATATGAAAAAAATGAACATTAAGGGGACAGAAAATGTTCTAAAAGCAGCGAAAGAAGCAGGAGTTAAGAAAATTATTTTCCTTTCAACCGGGGAAGTCTACGGAAATACCGGGGACCTTATTGTCGAAGAGCATCATGCGAAAAAACCTGTGACTCCCTACGGCAAAGACAAACTCAAAGCCGAATACCTCTGCCAGGAAAAAATTGAAAAAGAAGGGGCCGATATAACCATATTCAGGCCTACCCTCGTAACAGGCCCGAACGTTGACGATTCGATGATCCTCATTATTCTCTATATGGCAATGGCGATGGGAGACGCCAACCAGCTGTATATTGCAGGAGACGGAGACACCCGCTTTCAGCTTATACACCCCGATGACGTATCCGATGCCATGCTCAAAGCTGTTGAGAACCCGTCATCAAGAGGAACCATATACAATCTCGGGTCTGATGATGTTCCCACTCAGATGGAACAGGTCATCAAAGTCAGGGAAAAAGCAAAACTTGACTGCCAGATAAAGCATATCTCCCCGACAACCACGAAAATTCTTTCTTTCATCCTGAAACCTCTTGGCATTAACTATCTCAGGAAAGAACACGTTCTTTTTATTAATTCAAACTTTGTCCTTGACTGCAGCAGGGCAAAGAATGACTTAAAATGGCAGCCGTCAAAAAACAACATTGATATTTTCGTTGAAACAATACAGTGGTACGAAAACGAAAAACTGTAAGTACCCGTAAAACCTGCTGCATATTAATAAAAAACGCTCCCGGCATCACTGATCCCGGGAGCGTTTCATTTTCACTCAATACCAGCACGGAGATATATTCCTGATCAGGACCCGAAACCTCCGCCCTGCTCTTCATCGTCTTCGCCGAACTTCTTTTTTCCTGCAGCAAACGCGGCAATTTTTGTAATGAGCTGCCACAGCTTCACGAGGAGCAGTTTCAGGAACTGCCCGACGCTTCCCTCTCCCACATCCATGACCATGAGCATCTGGGCCTGTTTCATCTCCTTTGTAGAGAGCGCCTTGTTCTGGAGCTGCATTTCCTTAAGACGTTTCTTTGCCTCCCTGCGGGAGAGCTTCATGGTCTTCTTGTCCTCGTCGTATCCTTTTTCCCTGGTTATAATGTCATACAACAGCGGGTCATTAAGCATCCGCTGCCTTATTTTTTTCAGCTTTTCATAGGACATTGAAAGAATATGGTTATTCGAATTATTGCCGTGTTCGAGGAGCAGTTCAATATACTCGCTGAGAAAAAACGCTTTTTTGTAAAGCCGCGTCATTTCCCCGATGGGCTTTCCGTCAAAATTCATGCGGTCGTATTCATCAGCTGTTGTCTCAATAAAGTCGAGCCCCTCGTCGGTCAGCTCAAAAAGCCTGGATGGCTCAAGGTCGGGAATTTCAATAAACCTGTTGGAAACCTCTTTCAGGTCCTGAAATACACGCTCGGAATAATCAAGAAGCCCCCGGTATGCACGGCGTTCAGACACCGACAGCACCGTTTCGTCATCGGACTTCTCCATTTTTCTCTTAATGTCATTGATGTTCAGCCGTGAAGGATCGAAGTCCAGATTATTGTGGGAGACCATCTGCTGAATATCATAAAAATTCGCCTCAACGAGGTCTTTCCCTATCTTCAGCACATTGAGCTTGATATCCCCAAGCTTCTCCTGCAGCTTAAATTTTTCAATCCTGCTGATACCGTCTGTTACCACAAGAATTTCCGCGTTGATCATTTCCTTGTCGTAATTGATATCGTCAATTGCCTGATATACCGCATCCTGCAGATTGGTGCTGGTGCCCCCGGTGGTGGTATACAGAATTTCCTCAACGAGAAACGGAAAGTCCTCTTTTTTATCGAGTTTGATAAGCTTGCCGAGACTTGAATCAAACTGCCGGAAAAATATTTTCGCGTTGCTGTTGAATTTTCTCCGGAGGAATTCCGCCACAAGGCACTTCGAGAAGAACAGCCGCATCCGCATGTCCATAGACCGGGAGCTGTCGAGAAGAAGATAAAATTTCTGTTCAAATTTATTGGCGTCCTTCCCCGATTCATCGCGGAGCGTCGATATGGGCTTGAATTTGTCGGATTCAGTTTCATAAAAACGCTGCACCAGGAGGGACTTTGTAAAAAGCTTTATGTCGAATATATCATCATCGAGGGCAAGTTCCCTGGGAAGGGCTTTTTTCATATCGTAAATCGTACGATACATGTCAATCTCCATATTATCGCTTAATGGAGATATTCGTTCCAGCCTGTTTATAAGGATTGTTTCATCACGGTCCGGCGCCTCGATCTTTTCCTCTTTCGAGATATCTTCGATGGCGCTCAGGGCATCGGAAATAAATTCAGACGTGAAGATGACCCTCGCGATTTCGAAGATTACAAAAAATTGAGGCGGAAGAATCGCCTGGATATTATCAAAAAACCCGAGCGAGTCCCAGTACTGGAAAAAATCAAGGCTCGGACGTTCGGGTTTCGACATTGTATACATGTAATCAGCCAAATTTGCTACCCTTCATTACATCAGGATATCTTTATAGTCCTTCAGTATCCCCTCCTTCAATTCCCGGACCTCTTCCACGGCGGGATTGATTTCGGCTATGCTGTTTTTAAGTGTCTCAATAGTAATATCATCATCTTCAAGCTTGCTTTTTGAAGGGAATATCTTTTTGAAAAGATTTTTCAGTCCCTCAAGAAGGCCCTTTGCCTGTTTCAGCTTGTCCTTTTTATCCGGATCTTCACGGATTTCCTGAAAAATCTTCCGCATGTTCAGGAGAAACTCCGTCTGCTGATACGCACCGGTCGTATTGAAATGCACCATCGTCTGCTGATACGTATCAAGGAACACATCAACTTCCGACTTGTCCCGGGCCTTGATGGACACAAAACTGTTCAGGGTACAGAGGGTCAGATACATGTTTTTCACATCATCCATGTTCACCTCGTACCGGTTGTCAAGGAGGGCCGACGCGCGCAGAAAGTCGGCAATCTTAGCCTGCTTCCGCGGGCTTATAAAATAGTTATAATCGCTCTTCCGCATTTCCCCCATGAACTTGTTCACTATTACATTTTTCATAAAATAAATGAAATCGGGGATTTCAACTTTGATCTTTTTATTCTTATTCTTCACGATGTCGGAAATGTAAATCATCTGGGTAAAGGGGATCTTTTTGTCCGGTTCAATAGCCTCCCCCTGGCTGAATGAATAGGTATGGTCAATGAGGATCTGGGAATACACATTCTGGTCCTCAGGGATAATCGACTTGTAGCTGAAACGGTCAAGCACAGCCTCTGTCACTTCATTCATCCGCATGTAGTTCGCGGTAGCGATTGCGGTATGAACAGCGGCATCAATGATTTCGGGGCCGTTGATAAATTTCCGCTCATTCAGAACAGTGAGCAGCGAACGGAGCACAACGTCACTGGCATCGAAAAACTCATCGAGAAACACGAGGTCCGATTCAATAATGGATCCCCGGATATTGTGACGGATTTTCCCCTTTTTAAACTCGTCGATATTATACGGTCCGAAATAGTTATCCGGCGTCTGGTCCTTGGTTGCCTGCGCCGAAAACTGGCGGACATTATCGAATGTATTAAAAATATAATTTGCAAGATACGATTTCGCCATACCGGTACGGCTCAGCAGCAGCATGTGTTCCCTGGTTATGATCGCGAACATCGCCTGTTTTACGATCTCGTCCCGTCCGATAACATTCTCGGAAATCCGGTCCATGTGCCATTTCAGATAACCGGTTATTGTGGGGATGTCATACTCCTTATCTTCCGCCCTGGAAGGCATTGACACAACCACAGGGCTTTTGCCCGGTTTTTTCTCCGACTGATCGGTCACAACAAAACCTGAACGGGAGGCTGTGTCACCATGAAAATCCTGCTCAAAATCAGCGTGATATGACGGCATTGAATCATCCTGTGAGAATACATGGAACCCGCCCTTTTCGAGACATGACTCCATAACTTTATATCGTTTTAAACGGTTCGCAGCAGCTCGTTCCATGCTCTACCCCTTTATCCTATACTTCCCCGTCAGGCGTGACCGCAGGAAGAAGTATTCGTATCGCAGTTCCCTCTCCGGCCCTGCTCTTAACTCCTATTAAACCTTCATGATTCTCTATAATGGAATATGTTACCATGAGCCCCAGTCCGGTTGACTTCTGCCCCTTTGTTGAGAAAAACGGCTGGAATACTTTGGACAGGTTTTCCTCGGGAATGCCTATCCCCGTATCCTCAACAGTCACTGACGCCATCAGTTCGCCATCATGTTCCTCCGCACCGGCACTGATGGTGAGACGGCCTTTATCAGGCATCGCATCTTCAGCATTTGAAATAAGGTGAAGCAGGACCTGTACAAGCTGTGTTTTCGTCGCGCGAATAAACGGCAGGTCCTCCGGAACATTGGTGACCACATCATATCCGTTTTCCCGGAGCCTGTTAAGGGTAATCTGTATCGGATGGCTGGAAACCAGTTTATCCACCTCAAAGGTTTCTTTATCATGCTCCGCGGGCTTGGCAAGATTCAGGAGCTGATCCGTTATGTTTCTGACCCTGAGAAGCTCATCCTTCAGGGAATGGACATACTCAACCATCGGGCTGTCAGGATTTATATTTTTTTCAATAAAGTTCACATTTACCGTCATAAGATTCAGTGGAACTTTAAGCTCATACGCCACACCGGCAGCCAGGAGCCCCATTGCGGAAAGGCGTTCCGCCTTCTGCATGTTACTTGCAATCTGAGCCTGCTCTGTTGCGTCCTCAACGATGACAAGCACATTCTTTATTTTATTCTGGTTGTCGAGGATCGGGTCCATCCTCACATTTATTGTTAAAAGCCTGTCCCCGGAAATCGGGATATACTTAACATTGCGCATGGTGATGGGCTTTTTGGTGAGGATCACTTCTTCAAAGGTTTTGTCAAGCCCTGACTGCTTAAAACCCTCATACTGCAGAAGGTTCACTCCAACCCGCGTTTCCGTCGGTCGATGGCCCATGAACCGTTTCAGGGCAGGGTTCTCGCTGAGCATGATCCCCGTCGGGTCCATAGAGAAAATCCCGATTGGAACATTGTTGATTATTTCATCATTAACAGCCTGCACCTGCTTCAGCTCCTCCGACTGGTTGAGCTGCTCCTTCACTTTTTCCTCAAGGCGGCGGGTGTTATCCCTGAGCCTTTTTTCCATGAGGTGCATTTCGGTAATATTTCTCATAATGCCGAAGAGGCCCTTTGTGTTTCCATCCTCCCCGCGGATTGGTGAAAAATTTATTAGATAGTATGCGGTTTTTTCGTCCTTATCAATTGTCTTCATTATCTCGTTTTTTATATGCTGCCCATCCTTCAGAACAGCATTAAAAACCGCGTTTGCACGCTCCACCTCAAGCTGCGGGAGATACGTGGTGAAATGTTTGCCGATCAGATCGTCTGAGTAGGGAAAGAGCTGCTCCCAGGCGGAATTGCGGTACATAAGGTTACCCTCCCTGTCAAGGACAAAGAGAATATCGGAAGCAGCTTCGACAAGGGTCAAATAGTTTACACGAAAATCATTATTCTGGTCCGGGATAAGAAGACATTCAGGCTTAAGCTCTTCGATGAGCGCAATAAGTTCTTCTTTAGACATTGACTGGAGAGATTTATTATCCATACGCGATTACTTTGCCTTAAATTTTTTATATTCGGGAAACCGTAAATTATTAAAAAACCATACCTCTATGATAAGGCTGAAAATAGTACAGACAAGAAAGGCCAGTGCGAAAAACGTGGTATCCATCTGAAAAAGGTATAACCCCCCCAGAGCGAATACGAGAAGAATCCCAAGACGTACAGGGAACCCCCCCAGCGTGATAATAAGCAGCACAATGGTGTTCGACTTCATACCCTTCCGGGCGCCGAGGACCCAGAGTATCGCAAATATTAGATTCAGCAAAGTCCCGGTAAGATATCCCCTGAACTCGGGCACCCCTTTCCACTGAAGGAGCACGAAACTGATTATCACATTCACAACCGTGATTATCGCAGTAAACCACATCGCTTTTTTTAGATTATCCATAATCCAACCCGCTAAAAAAAAACTGAGCGCACCGTCTGACGATACAAGACCCCTTTTACTTTTAAAGAACCGCGAAACCTGAAAGCCCAAAAAGCCAGTGAATACACTTAGAACATATTGTTCCAGATTATTTTTTTTAGGAATTTTTTGGTCAACAAATATTTTATATTTTTTTCCAATATAGCGCTTCCAGAAGAGTGCCGCCGAATCCGGAAGCGTTCTCCATTGACCACCGGTTCCGGAAATAAGATCATTCTTTTTTACTGCCGACTACTTCTATCAGAAAAGATACAGCATTGCAAGTTATTTATTTTTCAGGAAGGATTCGCTACCGCAGCAGTTCATAAAGAATAATACCCGCCGCGACGGAGGCATTCAGCGAGGAAATATTTCCCTTCACGGGAATCTGTACGACATGATCGCATTTTTCTTCAGTAAGCCGCCTCATGCCGGTCCCCTCACTGCCGACAACGAGGACCGCCGGTTTCAGGTCATAAATTTCTCCGACATCCACCGTTCCCTCCTGGGAGCAGCCGATTACCCAGAATCCGGCCTTCTTTGCCTCTTCCAGAAACCGTGAGATATTCGGGACTGTAATAATCTTAAGATACGCTGTGGCACCGGCAGAAGACTTTACTACGGTGGGATTAATTTCAGGGGACCGTGTTTTTCCTATTACGACCGCATCCCCTCCGAGGACCTCAGTGGTACGTATTATTGAGCCGATATTATGGGGATCTGTAAGCTGATCGAGGACCACCACAACACCGCCCCGCTCCGCCACGTTCCGCAGAAACGTGGCATCGTCTTCACCGGAGGACTGCCGTGACAGTACCAGCACCACACCCTGATGCGCCGCCGAGGGGCCGTACTCATTAAACCGTTCCTTTTCGCAAAGGTTTACCGGAATCCTGAGATGGTTCGCCTCGCGCCGTATTACATCAATAATTTTCCCATGGGCATTCTTCTGCAGCATGATTTCTGCCACTACAGGGGGCGTCATGGACCTGAGATATTCCAGGACCGGATTACGTCCGTATATTATTTCTTTTTTTTCCACCGGGTACCGTCTTTTGTGTCTTCAAGGACAACTCCCTCTTCCAGGAGCATGTCACGTATTTCATCGGAACGCTTAAAATTTTTCTCTTTACGGGAACGGTTCCGCTCATCAATCAGGGCTTCAATTCTTTCCGTGTCCACTCCCGCATCCGTTTCCTCCTGAAAAAAGATAAACCCGAACACTGAATCTATCCGTTTCAGCACACCGAGGACCCTTTCCGCATCAATTTTTGTGAGTCGGTCCTCGTCAAGGAGGGAATTGATTGTGTGGAGATACTCGAAAAATGCCCCCAACCCCTTCGACGCGTTCAGATCATCGTCCATGCTTTCAATGAATTTTTTTATAAAATCATCGGAGTTGGTTTTCACCACAAGGTTTTCATCGGAGTTCCTGGTGATTTCACGGAGACGCAGCAGAAGATTATCAATCCTCCTGAGGGCGTGACCTGCCTGGGTAAGGCCATCCAGGGTAAAGTTCAGCTGTTTCCGGTAATGCGCGGTCACAAGGAGATATCTGATCGCGCGCGGGGAATACCCTTTATCAAGAAGGTCCCGCAGGGTATAAAAATTCCCCTTTGATTTTGACATTTTGGATCCGTCCACAAGGAGATGCTCCGCGTGTACCCAGTACCGCACGAACGTTTCTCCGTACGCCGCCTCGCTCTGGGCTATTTCGTTCTCATGGTGGGGGAATATCAGATCCACACCCCCGGTATGTACATCAATTGTGGTGCCGAAGACTTTTCGTACCATGGCGGAACATTCAATATGCCACCCGGGCCTCCCCTTTCCGAAAGGGGTGTCCCATGAGGGCTCATTCTCCTTCCCCGCCTTCCACAGGGCAAAATCCCTTATATCATCCTTTTCATATTCATCGGTATCATACCTGAGGCCGCTCCGTATCTCCCGCGAATCGAGGCGGCTCAGTTTCCCGTAATCCTCGAATTTTTTTATGCTGAAGTACAGCGAGCCGTCCTTTTCGTATACAATCCCTTTCGCGTCAAGACGCTCCATCAGATCCACCATGGCATCGATGGATTCCGTGGCACGGGGCATGTGCTCGACATGCTCTATATTCAATGTAGCAAGATCATCCAAAAATATCTGTATGTATTTGTCGGTGTAATCCTTTAATGACACATTCTCGGCCAGGGCCCCGTTGATTGTCTTGTCATCGACATCAGTAATATTCATCGCGTGGTTCACAGTAAAGCCGCGGAACTTCAGATATCTCCTGAAAAGGTCATTGAATATAAAGGTCCTGAAATTCCCGATGTGCGCATAGCTGTACACCGTGGGGCCGCAGGAATACACATTCACCGGGGGATAATCTGCAATTCGTTCTTTTTTTTCACCGCCGGGGATAAATTCTTCCAGGCCCCCTGACATGGTATTATATATCTTTAACGGCACGGGATCCTCCTCTATTTTCGTTCTTCCCTGAGTGTTATATGGTTCCCCTTGAACCCGCTGAAAATGGGATAGGGTGTATAGTCCTTCACGCGGCTGCCCAGGGCAATTCTTTTGTCCGCATACCACAGAAATATCCAGGGCGCCTCGTTAAGAATTATCCCTTCGATGCGGCGGTAGATGTCAAATCTTTTTTGCCGGTTTGTCGCACGGCGTGCCGTTTCAATGAGCCTGTCAACATCCGCACTGCGGTAAAAGGAACGGTTTCCCCCGGCCCCGGCATTCCGGGAATAAAAAAGCGGATAGAAAAAATTCTCAGGCTCGGGGTAATCCGCAATCCAGGTAAAATAGGCCATGTCGAAGTCACCCCGGAATGTACGCGATTTCAGGGCCGACCACTCCAGGGGTACAATTTCCACCCTGAGACCCGCCTTCGACAGATAGTACTGGATCAGCTGCATGATCAGGGATACCTGATTGTCGGATTTGATCAGGACCCGTACAGTCTTTCCGCGAAGCCCCATGCGCGCGATAATCTTTTCCGCCTCCACGGGATTATATCCGTACTTCCGCACAACGCCCCGGTATCCACCGGCGCCGGGAGGCACAACGCCTTCAGCCTCCCGGAACCTGCCCTTAAACAGGCACCGCATGACCGCTTTTTTGTCTACCGCCATGTTCAGGGCACGCCGGAACGATTCATCGGAGAATGGATAGCGCCCTGTATTGAGTGCAACATAATGTACGCTGAGCTCCGGCACCTCTACAACCCTGCGGCGTATTGTATCGAACCCCGCATTCGCGAGATACGGTATGTCGAAATAATCCAGGGTCCCGTTAAGAAATTCAAACCGTGCGGTAAGGTCTTCCGGAATTATACGGAACACCATGCCCTCCAGGGCGGCCACTGTACCATAATAGCGCTCATTTCTCCGGAGCACAATCTTTTCGTCCTGGCGCCATTCCTGCAGCGCGAAAGGCCCCGAACCTATTACCGACCCGTCACGGGTGAAGGCGGACCGCGAGATGATAAAACAGCAGGGCATGGTAAGCATGGAAAGAAATGCCGCGTGCGGTTTCTCAAGCAGGATACTGAAACGGTACCGCCCGTGCTTTTTTATTTCACGAACATTGGAAAACACCCACTTCCTCGGGGATGTCGGGTTCACGGATTTCCATATTCTCGCAAACGAAAAAACGACATCATCAGCTGTCAGTTCACTGCCGTCATGGAAACACACACCCCGCCGCAGTGTACCACGGAGCACCCTGCCGTCAAAGGTGTACCCCCGAAGGAGGTCCGGCACAAGAACACCGTCGCTGTCAATGGTAAAAAGGCCGCTGCATATTTTCGTGAGTACCCGCCCTGAAATCACGTCGGTACTGTAAAAGGGGTCAAGTTTCCCCGGGTCAGACTGCATATAGGTTTGGAAATATCGGGGGTTTTCCGGAGGAGCGCAATAGCTGCAGCAAAGCGGTACTGCACAGAACAAGAACGCAAGGGCCTTATGAAACAGGGCCCGCTTCGTTTCCTTCATCGTCCAGGAGAATCTCTTCAACTTCGGTGTATTCAATCTGCTCTTCTTCAAATTCCCGCGGCGCCTCCTCTTTTGTACGGAGGATACCCTCCATCATCTCCGGGGGGATGTCAACCTTTTCAACATTTCTCGGATTAATGTTGTAATAGGCGAAAATGAGGTGCAGCTTTTTCACATAGTCAATAAGCTCACGGAGCATGAGATTCTTTTTGCTGATGACTGTGCGGGCTTCCTCCACAAGTTTTTTCAGCATCTCATTTTTCTTTTTCAGGCGCTCCTGCAGCTCTATTGTTTTCTCGTAGTAATCCTTGTTTACCTGCTTGAAGTCGATACGGGCGAGTATAATGTCCTCCGCCTCGTCCTCCTTTTTCTCGATTTTACCGATTATATCATTTATTTCCTTGATAGAGAAAAGGTCCTCCGTGGATGTCTGGACCCATTTTTTCCCTTCAGTATCTATAAACTCTGTAAATGACTGCCCCTTTGGCTTAACAGATTTCTTCATTCTTTCGATATTCCCTTTCACGCCACATCTTCCTCCCCGGCCCCCTTACGGGGCCGGGGAGGATACTGCAAAAAATGTAGTATATTTCACTTATAATATCGACAAAACCTGCAGCAGGGCCTCCTTTTTTTTCCAGAGCCGGCGGAAAGTGCTTTAATCCTTCTTCTTTACGGTAAAGCGCGCCGCTTGTGACCAGCCCTGTATTGAAGGCTCGTACATACATTCCATCCGTGCGGGTTTTGCCAGAAATGATCCCGGGAGTTCAGCCCTCATTATGTAGGCAACCTCATAGATCCGCCCCTTTTCCAGCCGGCTGAAGAAATAGAGCATCCTGTTGTCCCGGCGCTCCACATGGGAATACAGTTTTATCCCTTTGTAGGCGTCCTTCGCGGTCACTTCAAATCCTGAAGGCAGGCAATCTTCAAGCACAAGGTATTCGAACCTGTCCCTTGCCCTGAAACGGACCTTCACCAGGACTTCATCGCCAACAGCAATCCCTTCGGAAGGAGACAGGTCCCCCGGGACCATGTATTCCGCGTTGTTCATGTCCCGGACACGCCGGACTGCATGATAGCTGCGGACAAGGCTTACACCGTTACCGAGGGAATCGAGCCCCCGTGACTCAGATTTCAGGAACGAGAAAAATCCTGCCGGATTAAAATACAGGCTTCCGCGCAGGGCCGCATCGAAGGTGACCGCGGGATTATCCGGCCCTTCAGCCGTAAGGACATACCGTGATCCGCGTTCCCCCGCGGGAATGAGTATCTTTTTTGTCAGCGCCGCTTCACTGGTAACTTTCGCGGGGTTATAGGGTATTCTCGCCGCCTCTTTGCCGTTCAGGGAAATTCGGACCTCACCGGGAGATGATACCGGGCTGCCGCCCTTCCCGAGGTATCCGCAGAGCGCCTCCATGACATAGGCGGTTTCCTTTGTGGAACTCCACGCGTCACCTCTTCCGCGCCTCCCGAGGGACGCCGCCGCAAGGCCGGGGACAGGAGATGCGTCCCCCGACTCCACAAGGGCCGAAAGCACATGGGCGGTAATTTCCACCGGCCCTCCCTGCCAGCCCCACCGCTGTCCCGCCGCATCGGGCCAGTATATCCCGCGGCTGTCGCGTTTCTGCATATTCTTCAGTTCCCCGAGGACCTCTCCCAGCCGTGCGGCATTCCGCTCCCTTATTCCCGACGAGAGGTGCTGCATGGTTCGTACTGCCGCGAGGGAGCGCGCCATGAACGCGGTTCGGTAGGGGTTCTGATATTCGGAGCGCTCCAGTTTCTGGTACGCATACTCGTTCCATCGCCCCCATATTACACTGGCATAAAGAGCATAGGCCCGGGCATCGTCATCAGTGTTCGGATTCACCGCAATCCGCCCCAGGGCGTCGGCGCCTTTCCGGACCACATTTATATCGACCCGGAAACCAAGGCCCTTCATTATTTTCAGGGAATGCATCACGTAGGCGGTCACATATTCGTTGCCGCGGTCTCCGCTCCACCATCCCCATGTGCCGTCATCATTCTGGAGGTTCTGGATTATCCGCAGCGTTCGTTTCGCCTTCGCTTCAATTTTTTTGTCCGGCACCTGCAGCCCCGTATTCATCCGGAGTAAAAGCCGCCTGAACGCCACAACGGGCACCACCTTCGAAAGGCTCTGTTCAATACAGCCGTACTGGTATTTCATAAGATACCGCGAGGCGCGCAGCATTTTCGGGAGGGGGCCGGGATTCACGGTAACCGTGAGGTATTCCGGCCTGAACGTGAAATCCCCGGTGTCCCCTATGGGGGTAAGTTCTATTGAACGGTTTTCCTTCATGTCCCCGGCGCCGTACAGCGTATACGGCGTACCCCGGCTTTCAACAGGAAGCGAAAGCTTCAGCGCATCCCGCGCATCCCTGTCGGCGGAGGCCCTGAAGAGGAGTGTCATTTTTCTGCTGTCCTCCGGAACGGTGACGGGATACAACAGGCGCGCGGAGCCGTATCCCGGCAGGCTGATGCGCCGCCGTGTGTCGGGGGCAATTTTTTTACCATCGGCGGAAAACTCCACCGCCACATCACCGAGTCCCCGTTCCGTATTACTGTTCACAATACCGATCAGGCTGATATCATCCTTCTCAACCAGAAAACGGGGCACACCGATCCGGGCCACAAGGTCCTGTGTCACAAGAAATTTTTTCACCTGCTCCCCGACACGCCCCTCCCGGTCATGGCCCCGCGCCGTGAGACGCCATGTGGTGAGGTTATCCGGCAGCGTAAACGTGACCCTCGCCTCTCCTTCGGCGTTGGTCCTGATATTTCCCTGCCAGAACGCGGTATCCTCGAAGCGCTCCCTGATCTGCGTAATGACGCTCTTGATCGCACCCGCGAGAAGGGTAATGGGATAGGAGTAAGCCGTGAGGACCCAGTTCGCCAGGCGCGAATAAAAGAAATCCTTCATGCGCGGCGTATGGTCACGGCGGATCTGAAATATCGACTCATCCACACAGGCCAGGGAGAGATCAGCGCGCAGCGGCCTTCCCTTTCCGTCGCGCACCTTCAGGCGCACCGTGGCCTTCTCGCCGGGAAGATATTTTTCCTTGTCAGGTGAAATGTCAATAGTCAGGGCCGTGTCTTTCTGCGGCAGCGACACCGATGCCGAAGAAGTATACAGGGCGCGGTGCCGCTGCATGGTCCCCACGACATAGAGGTTCGGGGCGTACTCCTTCTTTATGGCAAACACCGCTTTTCCCATATTCCCCTTGAGTTTCACGACGCGGGACTCGTAAATATCCCTCCCCTCAAGGGTGAGGCATACGTATGAATCAGGATATCTGCTTTTTACAAGGCAGGTAACATTCCCCTCGCCCCCCAGCTTCGTGCGGTCCACGGTGAGCTCAAGATTTTTGAACCGCGACGCCACACGCTCAGACCAGTTATCATATATCCATACTACCCGGGACCCCTCAATGAGGTTCCCCCTGCGGTCGGTCCCTTTCACCACAATGTCGAACTCGCCGGAGACATTCAGGGGCGGAATGTTCAGCACATGGATGCCCCGGGAATCGGTGGTCACCGTTGTGGTGTACACCGGCCTGCGCTCATGGACATACACCATCTGGAGCGGCTTCCATACATACCGGTACATCTCCACCTTCACGGTCCCCCCGACGGGTGTGCCGTTATGGCGTACGGTCTTTATGGTAACACGGCGGGGGCCGTCCGCAGTGAAAAAATTCCGTGAGGGAATTATCTTTATATAATAATCGCCCCGTCCTATGCGGACAGTCTTCTTTGAGGTTATGCGGATATTGGTGCGGTCCGTCACGGTCGCCTCAAGGGTAAGCTCCCTGTCATAGGGATGCGTGCCGCAGTCAATTTTCAAAACCGCCACTCCCTGGTCATCCACATTCTTATCCCCCTGGAGCCGTATACGGTTGTATGACTGCCGCCGGTTGTAGCCGCTTTCCCACCAGTACACGGTATCACTGTCCCGTAGCCTGGTTTCGTAGAACCTGTAACGGAGTACGGCATTCTTAAGGGGGGCGCCGAAAAAATATTTCGCCTGGACCTTGAACTCCGCAGTGTCCCCGTTCACGAAGTAATCCCTGGTGGGAGTTATATCGACAGAAAACTCGGGCTTCCGGTACTGCTCCATATAAAAATATCCGCTGTCATGGAGGCTGTTTTTATCCTCCCCCGCGCTCACCGTATACCGTCCCGCGCGTGCATCACGGGAAAGCACAACCTTTCCGCAATA
>DAOSYC010000060.1:0-10949 GCA_035380905.1 Spirochaetota bacterium
AATAACCGGGCGTTCATTATGGATGCCTGCCCACATGAAAACACGTTTTAATAAGGCCGGACTGTCTTCTGTATATGAAAAAATATTGACTTTTACAATATCTGATGTTCTCTTTATATTCTAACAATAAAGAGGTTTCTCATGACATTTAAAGAAATTCGCAATAAAATCACCGAAAACAAAACGGACCTGAAATGTTTCGGTGTAAAAAAGATCGGATTTTTCGGTTCCCGTGTACGCAATGAAGCAGTTGAAAGTTCGGATATCGATATTATTGTCGTCTTTGAAGAAGGGAAAAAGAACTTTGATAACTTTATGGATTTACACGCTACCCTTAAAAACCTTTATGGTGAAAAAATTGATCTTGTGACAAAAGAATCAATAAGCAAATACTTACTGCCTTACATTGAAGAAGAAGCAGTGTATGAAGAACTATAAAGAATTTCTGAGGCATATTCGTGATGAAATTGAATTTATTGCAAAAGAAAGCAATGGATTATCGTATGAAGATTTCATTTCAGACGAAGTATTAACAAGGGCATTTATCCGATCAATTGAAATCATCGGAGAAGCCAGTAAAAAGATTCCGGATGAGATCAAGATAATATATCCTGGAATTGAATGGAAAAAAATTGCGGGGACCCGTGACATTCTGATTCATCACTATTTCGGTGTAGATATGGAGATCATCTGGAATATAATTTCTGAAAAACTCCCGAAAATCTATCCTGTAATACTCAAAATGATTGATGAATAAATATAAAAAATCGCCATAATTTAATAATATCACATATCACTACCCTGATCATCATTACGGTATACATTCCCGATACCTCTATCTGGAATAATGATTTTACCGAAAGGAGAAACCAATGACCTGCACATTATGTAAATCAGGCGAATCATCAGAAGGTTATATTACTGTAACCCCTACCAGAAATAATTCTGTAATTGTTATACGGGATGTGCCGGCAGAAGTATGCAACAACTGCGGAGAATACTATCTTTCAGACGGTATCGCAGGAAGAATTTATGACCTCGAGGACCAGGCGGTGAAAAAAGGTGTTGAAATTGAAATTCTGCGGTGGGTTGCGTAAAAACACATCATATTCTCTGCCTAACTACACTTACAAGGGGCTGAAGCCGCCTTGTTCTGCGGTAATGGAAAAAATATTACTTAAAAACCATTCCAGATGAATGTATTAAAAAATTCTTGATTATCGTATCAATTATCGCTATATTTGAACCAGAATTAGATCATATTGAACCAGATACGGGCAAAGCAATGAAATCAATTACAATACATAACCTCGATTCATCTCTTGACTCCCTGATAAGAGAGAAGGCAAGAAAGCAGGGGACAAGCCTCAACAGGACCATTCAGATGCTGCTTAAAAAAGCCCTCGGTTTGCAGCATGGAACACCTGAAAACCGAAGAAATGATTTCATTGATTTATTCGGTGTCTGGTCGCAGCAGGACGAAACTGAATTCCAGAATAATATTCAGGATTTCAATACAATTGACGAATCTGACTGGAAATGAAAAAAATTCTTCTGGACACAAATGCATACAGCAATTTTCTACGGGGCGATGAAAATGTTTTAACGGCGTTGTCTGATGCTTCTATTGTGTATATGTCAGTTTTTGTGCTTGGAGAGCTGTATGCAGGCTTTAAAGCGGGTACAAAAGATTCCTGGAACAGGGGACTGCTTAAAAACTTTCTTAAAAAACCCACTGTTACCATATTAGACGCCACAATAGAAACATCTGATATTTTTGGTGAAATTAAAAGTTCATTGAGGAAGACTGGAAATCCTATACCAATTAATGACCTCTGGATTGCCTCCCACTGTATTGAAACGGGGTCACTTCTTATCACGTACGATGCACATTTCAACGCAATACCGGGATTGAGATTATGGAGTTTCCCGGAGAACAACGGGCTTTAGCCCATTGTTTTTTCATGGCGCTGAAATAACTCCCCTAACCACAACGACAAGGGGCTGAAGCCGCCTTGTTCCCTTTCATTAAAAAACAAAACGACTTACTCCAACGGCACCCTTACCCCAATGCTTATTACGCCTTCAGAACAGGTACACCACAACGCCCGGCCGCTTCTTGCAGCGCATTGTCAAGAGTGGCGATCGGGAGCCCTTTTCTCATTGCAAGGTCCAGATATGAAGCGTCATACGTTGAAAGGTTATATTCTCTTGCCAGCAAAAACACTTCTTTCAGCATTCTTTCCGGTGATTCCGGTTCCACAATGACAGGTAATTCATTCAGCAATTCCAGAAAACGCATACTGTCCGCAATACTGAGATGTTTTCTACGTTCAGCTACACAGAGTACGTTACCTACCTCCAGCGGCCATATCGATGGCACAAAGGCGCTCCCTGAAACAAGTTTTTCCAATATACGATCAGGGTATGTTTCCGTTTCATCGCTGAAACACCAGGCCATAACGACAGAATTGTCCACAACGAAATTTTCACTCAAAACCTTCTCCCTTCTTCAATCATTTCACGAATGGATATTTTTTCACATGAGTGACCTTCTCGAAATTTTCGAAGTTCATTAATAACCAGAGACGGTTCCCGCTTGCGTGACACTTCCGGTGCCTGAAGCACTGCGACGGGAACGCCGTGTTTAGTAATGGTTATCTTCTCACCATTTTTGACTCTATCAAGCAGCTCTGATAAATGGGTCTTTGCATCGTATGCACCAACGACATTCATGTTTCTTCTCCCACAATAATTATACCAGTCTACGACTAGTTTAATATATTTTTTACCTGATGTCAATGATCCAATTCATTTTTTTAATATTTTTACAATGGTAAATAATGCCGACTGTTATCTGATTGTCCCGCCGTACGGGTAACTTTAACTCCACGGACAGAACTATATGTTTTATAGTATATCGTAGTGTAGATGTGTATATACCCTCCCCCTTCCCAAAAAAACTTATTGCATTTTTTTAACGCATGTGACATAATAAATTATCACACCATACAGGGGGCCGCTGCAGACATGGATACCGCGATGCAGAACACAGTGACAGCAGCCGGTATGTCTCAGGCCGGTGAGCCCCTTACCTTCATTGGGACTTCCCATGGTGACCCCGGCGGGTTCGATTCGCTGTATGCCCGGCTCCGTGATATACGCCCCGATGCGGTGCTCCTTGAAGTGAGCTGGTTTTCGGTGTTTTTCCGTAAAACTGCCGGGGCCGTTCTGAAAAGGATTTTCCTCCGTAATATACGGTCCCTGGGCATTACCATGACACCGGAACTCCATACCATTGAGTCTTTTTTTGACATTCCCTTCGAATACAGGGCGGTGAAACAGTTCTGCCGTGAGGAGGGTGTCCCGTATCACCTGGTGGACCTGCCGTTCATTTCCTTTCTGCGCCTTTTGAAATCGCACCGCCTGGTGTACCGGAAAAACCTCCTGCTTCTTTCCGGGTTCACCGGAAACCGCGCGCAGCAGGAAATGTCTCTCGCGAAAAGGCTTTTTGCTGAACAGGACGACTGTACTGTGGACATCATCCTTTCGCGGATATCGAAAGACCGCCTTGGGGTGAAACGGGAGAGGAAGCTCGCGGAGAAAATTATCAGGTACCGGGGGAAATATTCCGGGCGCAGTATTGCCTATATCGGCGGGTGGGAGCACCTTTTGGAGGATCCGAAACAGCGGACCCTGTACTCCATGGTGCCGATGCGGAAACAGCGGACCCTTGCCTTTGTATCGCCCCCCGAAAAAAAGTGACATTGTAAAAATCATTGCGAAATATTTGATTTCCACGGAAAATGCCCTATACTGATAACTGCGCAGCCCGCAGGGCGCCATTATTTCTGACGAAAAGGGGCAGTATGGCAACGAAACTATACAAATCACTATTAGAGGAATCCGAGAAGGAACTGGGCACCGCGAAGCGGATGATCGCGGAAGACCCGAAATATACTGTTGCCGCCATCAGGCACCTTTTTCTTTCAGTCAAGAAATCTCTGGACGCCTTCGTTGCGTTTGCCGGCGAATCGGGAGATCCAACGGACGACATTGAACTGCTCCTTGACCTCTGCGGGGAAAATGACGGGCAGTGTTACGAGCTGTTCAATGACATCATCACCATGAAAACCTACATTTCCAATGTCAACCAGAAGGCTGATGAGATTGACACCGCAAGCGAGGAACTGCTGGGTTCCCTTGAAATCGCGGACAAGGTGTTAAAATTCATTTCCGAAAAAACCGCTACAATCCAGTAACGGGCCCCCTCAGTGCTCAATAGATATGATACTCTTTCCTGTGTTTCAGGAACCTGTCCTCATAGTCCTTCCATAACCCGCTGATGGCAGTGATGCCGGCGCCTCCCGTAATGGCTTCCCGTATTTCGGGTCCTCCCGCAAGGAGGTCAAAGGCGGGGTGCCGGGAGTTGAACTCATAGACATCGTGAAGAAAACGGAACTGTTCTCCGCCAAGGTCATGAAAGGCCTTTGTCACCGCGACACCCGTCAGGAACGGCCTGAAGCGTTTCCGGTCTGTGACGTGGAGATATATTCCCGGTATGCTACGGCCCTTATACTTGTTGAACGTCGGTTTATACTCCACAGGCCTGAAATATGCTCCCGGCAGGTTCATGCCGTTGAGCATTCCGGCGAGGGGCTCTGACCCCGCGAAGGGGGCCCCGGAACATTCAAAGGGCACCGTTGTTCCCCGCCCTTCCGAGACATTTGTCCCCTCGAGAAGGCACATGCCGGGATACACCACGGCGGTATGTACTGAGGGCATATTGGGGGACGGCGGGACCCAGGGCAGCCCTGCATCATCATAATACATGTCACGCTCCCACCCGTTCATCATGACCACAGTGACGCTGAGGTCAAGGGACTCTGTATCGCGGTACAGGAGCGCCAGTTCCCCCGCGGTGAGGCCGTGGCGCACAGGTACGGGAAAGACCCCCACAAATGATCCGTATTCATCCCCCAGAGAGGGACCCTCAGCCTCGACTCCCCCCAGGGGATTCGGTCGGTCAAGGACAACAAATTCAATGCCGCTGCCGCTGAGTGCCTTCATACAGAGGGCCATTGTATTCACATAGGTATAATACCGGGCGCCAACATCCTGAATGTCGTACACGATACAGTCAATATTCTCAAAATACCGGCCATCTGGAACCAGGGAATCGCTGGTACTGCCGTAAAGGCTCACCACCTCAATGCCTCTCACATTCTGTCCGTTAACCGGGTCCTGGTCCTGTTCCGTACCGAAGATACCGTGTTCAGGACTGAAAATCCGAACCGGCGGCACCCCGAGACGCCGCATTTCGTCCCAGAGATAGCGGAATGCTCCCGTTACCGCGGTCTGGTTCGCGATAAGGGCTATTCGTTTTTTTCTGTATGCGTCAATTCCCGCGAGAAATACTTCAATTCCTGTGGTTATCATTGTCAGACCTCACCCCGGCTCCGCCGCGCACCTCTCCATGTGGAGAGGGCTCCTATAGAGGACATGTGCTGCCCTGTAATGGAGAAATTCTTTACTGCATGCTATTCAATAATTCTTCAGCATGATTTTCTGCACCCCCTCGCCACCGTGGAGAGGGGGCCGGGGGGTGAGGTAGTTCATACCGTAAAATATGCGGAATGACAATCCTTTTTTATTGACAGTTTTTAATTCTCCCGATGCAATGAGTGCTGCTCTTTCATTGCGGCACTACCTGCAGTGAAATAACCCTGGAGATTTGATTATAACGCATGTTCAGAACGGATGTATTCATTGTAAAGCTTTTCAAAGGATGTGTTCCGGCAAAAGCCTTTGCCCTGACGGCAATTGCCGCGGTGTTATCCTGTTCCTCAATGCCCAAAGGTGATCCCGGCACGTTCCGCTTCATCATTACCGGCAACACCTACGCGGAATCCCCGTTCAAGGGGCGCAACATGCGGGTGAGCCCGACAATCAGGGCTATCAACAGGGACAACCCTGTTTTTGTGGTCCATATAGGGGACATGATTTTCGGGGGCCACGACTGGATGGGCATCAAACGGCTCGATATAACCCGACAGTTCAGGGATTTCCACGAGAACATTACCTGTCTCAGGCCGCTCCTTTTCACTGTGAAGGGGGAGATGGACCTCCTTGACGGATCTGATGAATTCTACAGGAAATACACACAGCGTACATCAAGGTATTCCTTTAATTACGGCGCCCTGCACTGCATTGTGCTTGATTCATGCAATGGTGACGATCCCGGCATCAATAAGGAACAGCTCACGTGGCTGAAAAAAGACATCCGCCGCTACAAGCAGGCACCGGGGATTCTGGTGTTTCTGCATCACCCGGTTTTCACGAATGACAGCAACGCTGATCCTGACTTCACACTGAAGAATCCTGAAGAGCTTCATGCCATTTTAAAGCAGTATCCCGTGACGGCGGTATTCTCCGGTCACGGAAAAACATATTCCAGGACAACCCGTGACTCCATACAATACATTACAGCCGGTTGCAACTTCGCATCAACGGGAAATGGAAACCGGAATACCGGAGCCGCGTCATATACATACTACATTGTGGATTACGCGCGGGGAGCCATTACAGTACAGCCGAAATCGGGACATTGAAAAATTTTTTTCGGGGCGATAGCACAGCACATATCGCAACTACATACTATTTATTTTACAAAAAAACGGTACACACTATGCAACGGGAAATTGTTTTCGACAAAATCAATACCTTCATTACGGAGCTGAAGGCGCAGAATATTTCCAGGGTGGCCTTTGCCCAGATCAGCGAACTGAGGCCGAAACAGGCTGAAAAGGGGCTGCTGAACCTTGTGCCGTTGAAAAAAATTGAGGTCCTGGGATACAGGGACTCCACCATCTATAAATTCATCATTGAAGACAAAGACCCGGAAGCGCTGAAAGAACTCTTTCAGGCGCAGGGGATTGCGGTAACAGTGAGAAACCGTAATATTACCTGATATATCGGGACACCGGGGCGCCTGACACTGCCGGCTACGACGCAACAACAGGGGAGAGGGACTACATGGATACCGTTCTTGAAATTGACGCATTGAACGTGAGCTTCAGAACCCGTGAATCACAGAATTTCGCGGTACGGGACGTATCATTGTCACTGAATAAAGGCGAAACCCTGGGCCTTGTGGGAGAATCCGGCTGCGGCAAGTCTGTTACCGCCTTTTCGGTACTCAGGCTTATATCGCCCCCGGGAAACATCGATTCCGGCAAAATTCTCTACAGAGGCCGGGACCTCCTCTCTCTCAGCGATGAGGAGATGAGGAAATACCGTGGCGGCGAAATAGCCATGATTTTTCAGGAGCCAATGACCTCCCTGAATCCCGTATTCAGGATCGGCTACCAGATATCGGAAGCAATCCGGCTCCATCTGAAGAAAAGCCGCGATGAGGCCCGGGACATTGCCATTGACCTGCTCCGGCAGGTCGGCATACCCAATGCGGAAAAACGGTACAATTCATATCCCCACGAACTTTCCGGAGGCATGCGGCAGCGGGTCATGATCGCCATGGCCCTTTCCGCGGAACCAGAGGTGCTGATTGCGGACGAGCCCACCACTGCCCTTGATGTGACCATACAGGCACAGATCCTTGACCTGCTTCTTTCACTTCAGGAGAAACGGAACATGTCACTTATGCTTATTACCCATGACCTGGGGATTGTGGCCAATGTCGCTGACAGAGTAGCCATTATGTACGCCGGGGAGATTGTGGAATACGGTTCAATCGCACAGATTTACGAGCATCCTCTCCACCCCTACACTGCCGGCCTTTTCGAGGCAATACCGTCAATCGGCACCGACACAAAACGCATGAAAACAATTCCCGGCATTGTTCCAACCATAACGGAAACACCCGTAGGATGCGTGTTCTATCCGCGCTGCAGCAGGGGGGACCATGAATGCACAGTGCAAAGAATCCCATTGATTGAAAAAAGCAGCGGCCAGTTGGTCCGCTGCATCAAGGCATAAAACAGTGTGAATTCTCATAATGCGACATAATGTTATTTTTTAACGCAGAAAAGGACTGGAGACCAGTCCTTTTCCACATGCATTATTCTAATATGCTGTTTAGTATGCGAGATTTATATGATAGGTCTTTTTTACCGCACTAAGAAGCGCAGGAACAAAAGACGGGTTCTCCTGCTGCAGGCTTCCAAGGAGATTCATAATTTCACCCCTGGTCAGAACAACGTCATAGTGTTCACATGTCTGAAGACTCTTTTTTCCGCAAATTTCCTTATTGATACAATCTTTGCAAATACTGTTTTTCATGTATTCCCTCCTGTAAAAGGACTGTATTCTTTACATCGCTCACAAAAATCGATGCTGCAACAATACAGTACTATAATGCAAGTTGTGTGCCATTTGCGGAATACAGTCCAAAAGGTAGGGATTTTCTTGTAAAAAACCAGTTCCAATATGATTTTTTTTGAAGAAATTATATTTCCGGCACAACAAAAAAACAATATTTTAAAAATATTTCTTTTATTTCACTCATTTTAGTCCGTTTTTGGCATACATATATGATTTTTTGTACTCTGTTTTCCCGCAAACCACCCGTCCGCTGTTGAAAATTAATTACCTTGTATCACTTTTGCAACAGTCTGTATGGATTAAAAAATTGTCCCATGCCATAAAACGACAAGGGGCTAAAGCCCGTTGTTCTGATAGAGCACATGGCATATCACCACCCTACGGGAACAAGGCTTCTTTAGCCCCCTGCTATTCACGGCTGAACAGAATATGCGGTTCCCGTGCCATGGAACCGCCGGGGCAGGAGGGGCAGATTATATATCATAATTTCTCTGAAGATTTTTATACGACAGCGCCTCAAGAACATGCTGTTTGCCGATATTTCCGGATTCGTCAAGGTCGGCAATGGTACGCGCCACCTTCAGTATTCTGAAAAAACTCCTCGCCGAAAGATGCATGCGCATTATGGCCGTTTCCAGTATTTTTTCTGTTTCCATGTCAATCACGCAAAATTTTTTCACTTCATCATTGTTCATTCTGGAATTGTACGCGGTGGTACTTCCTGAAAAGCGGGAGTGCTGCAGCGCCCTCGCCTCCGATACCCTTTGCCGTATTACACCGGAATCCTCCTCGCTGCCTTCCGCCATAAGATCGCCGTAGGGCACACGTCCCACCAGTACCTCCATATCGATTCTGTCGAGGATCGGGCCGGATATTTTCTGAAAATAACTGCGGACCTTCTGCTCAGAGCAGCGGCAGGGTATTTCCCGGTCAAAATAATATCCGCACTGGCAGGGATTGCTTGATGCCACCAGCATGAAATCTGCGGGAAACGAGACAGTGCCCGATGCCCTCGATACCGTAATTTCGCTGTCCTCCAGTGGCTGCCGCAGTGCCTGGAGGACATTGTTCCTGAATTCAACAAATTCATCAAGGAACAGTACGCCGTTGTGGGCAAGGGATATTTCCCCCACGGAGGGGATTCTGCCGCCTCCCACAAGGGCCACATCGGAGGCGGTATGATGGGGAGCGCGGAGCGGGGGGCGACGCACCAGTCCCTGCCCCTCCCGGAGCATGCCCCCGACGGAATGGATCATGGTGGTGGATATTGCCTGTTCCCGGGTAAGTTCCGGAAGCACCGAAAGTATCCTCTTTGCAAGCATTGTTTTTCCGGAACCCGGCGGGCCGTAGAGCAGGATGTTGTGGTGACCGGCGGCGGCAATTTCCATGGCCCGCTTTGCAGTCTCCTGGCCCCGGACCTCCCGGAAATTGTATCCTCCGGCATATTCTTCACAATTATACGGTTCAGCGTTACATCGATCAATATTTCCCTTAAAAACATCGAGTACATCCCGTATCTTTTTCACGGGAAACACCGCCAGCCCCTCAACTTCAGCCGCTTCCATCCTGTTTTCCCAGGGAACAATCATTTTTTTGTATCCTCCCCTGAAAAGGGCAATGGCCATGCATATTACCCCCTGGACCGGTTTCACTCTCCCGTCCAGTGCAAGTTCACCCACCATGGGGATCTGTTCATCGTCAACATCTGTCTGTCCTGTTGATTTCAGAATTGACAGCGCGATGGGAAGGTCAAAATTTACCCCCTGCTTTCTGAAGCCCGCGGGGGCCAGGTTGACAACATAGTTTTTCGGCGGAAACTCAAAGCCGGAGTTTTCCAGTGCGGAACGTATCCGGTCTTTGGACTCCTTTATTGTAGAATCCGGCAGGCCCACAATAGTAAATCCCGGGAGACCGCTGATTATATCCACCTCAACCTCTACAACATACGCATCGATGCCGTTTACTGCACATGAAATTCCCTGTGATATCATGTATCCTCCGCGATTCAATTATACGGGTACACATGAATATCATCCCCGTACATACCTCTTTATTATTAATACGATCGGGGATTTTTTTTTGATGTATTTTTTTTTCGTGGATAACTGCTTACACGCGGCAGGAGTACAAATGCGCCCTGCTGGATACCTGCCCCTTTTTTTGTTGACTTTTAATATCTCCTGTTATAATTTTCATGTGTTGTAATGTACGATCATCTTTTTCCAATCCAGGAGCTATACTATGAAAATCTTCAAAGCTTCATTTGTAGCAGGCATTGCATTACTCAGCATCTTCTTCATGCTACAAGATTCACATGCGCAATCATCAATTCGCGACAATATGAGAAAACAACTTGAAATGCAGCGGCAGCAGGACTCACAGGCTGTTGAAAAAGCCAGGGAACAGCTTAGGGACATCCAGAAAATGATACGGGAAAAGCATCTTAGCTTCAGAGCGGAGATGACAGAAGCCCTTAAACAGCGTATTCAGGATATTACAGGATTAAAAGCCCCTTCCCGTCTTTCCTCTTCTGCCAAAAGGCAGACAATCAATGGCGAGAAAGCCCTGAGCAGATTTGTGAAGAAAAGAAAGGGGAGCGGCAACCGCAA
>DAOSYC010000060.1:11049-17112 GCA_035380905.1 Spirochaetota bacterium
CAGCCTGACCGGCAGAGCAGCGACAGCCAGGACCTTGCATACCTCGCGAATCCGACACTTGCCGCATTCAACTGGAAGGATAAAAACCGTGTAACCCCGATCCGCCACCAGCAAACATGCGGAAGCTGCTGGGCGTTTACTACCGTTTCACTGCTTGAAGCAAGTTATAAAATTCAGCAGAATAAGGATTACGATTTCTCCGAGCAGCAGATTGTGGATTGCGCACGCGGCAATAACGGACAACGCGCAGGAAGCTGTAATGGCGGCTGGTATGGAAACGCCTTCGAGTCTCTTCAAAGAAGGGGGGCCTGGCTGGAAGAAAAAGCCAAATACAAGAACAGAGATTACACATGTCCCGGTTTCGAACCAACACCTTACAAGGTTGTTTCATGGGGATATATCCGCCCTGACGGCGGCACCCCCACTGTTGCCGAAATGAAAAAAGCCCTTACCAAATACGGCCCCATCGCGACGACAGTGAAAGTCACCCCGCCCTTCCAGGCCTACGCGGGAGGTGTATTTGATGAGCACACACGCCTTAATGCCCCCAATGATGTCAACCACGCAGTTGTGCTCGTTGGATGGGATGACAGCAAGGGACGTCACGGTTCATGGCTCCTGAGGAACTCCTGGGGGACCCAGTGGGGCGAACAGGGTTATATGTGGATAGAATACGGGTGTAACGGCGTCGGCTATGGAGCTGCCTGGGCAGTCGCGGACGTTCAGTAAAAATGATTAACGGAGAACATACATATGAAATATTTGCGCACTATTCTTTGTGTTTCAGCGGCCCTTGTTGCGGGTACCATGTTTTCAGCCTGTAAATCGACGGTCGTGGACCTTTCAAATTGCGAACAGGTGGTTTCTGACGAAAACAACAATCAGAATATTACAGTACATACACACAAAATGCTCTGTGTAAAGCTGAAAGCACAGCTTAGTACAGGATATGGATGGTCTGTAGCGGGATCACCAGATATCCTCTCACTGGCCGGACAGCCGGAACTGGAGCCCGATCCCGAACAACTTTCAGGGGGGGTAGAACACCAGGTTTTCAGGTTTTCCGCGGTGAAAGCGGGATCAGGCAGCCTGGAACTCCAATATATACGGCCATGGCTCAAGAATGTGCCTCCCGCGAAGAAATTTAAAGTGAATGTTACGGTTGTTGATTAACCAATTCCCGCGAAAAATAATATCCGGGAGTTCCCCATGTCCCATCGGGCGGACTCCCGGATATATATCTCCATCGGCGTATCATGAAAAATAAATTCCTGATTTTCATTTTCCTTACAGCCCTGACGGTATTTGTGTCTGTCCGCTATACTGCGGACCTGAAAAAGTTTTATATCAGGACATGGTATCTGCAGATAAAAAAAATGACCCCCGATACCGCATTGAAAAAAGCACGGGCACTGTACAAAAAAAAAGAATATGAGAAGCTCCGTGATTACTGCGATGATATTATGGAATTGTATCCGGACAACAGGGAAATTAAAAACCTCGGGGGAATGGCATTGTTAAAACTCGGGGACCATTCTGCCGGGGCGCAGCTTCTCCTTTCGTCAATTGAAGATCCCGGGGATAATCCGGAATTGTTTAAAAAAGTACTCATTATACTCTTCAAAGAACGTCATTACGGGGACATTACCGCAGCTCTTGCTGAATACCCGGTACGAAGCGATACCGGTCTCCTGTATATATATGGAGTTTCCCTCCTCCATCAGGGAGACACGAAAAAGGGACTGCGCTATCTCCGCCAGTCGGAAGAACGGGGAAATATTAATTTTAAGGTGTACTACTATCTCGGACTGGCGCATAACAGGCTCGGCAACGCTGAAAAGGCCCGTGAATACCTTGAAGAAGCCCTGAGAATAAATCCCCTTGACAATGAAACAAGGAAACTCCTTATTGCAACATATACCACACTGAAGCAGTTTAGAAACGCGGAACGGCTGCTCCGCAGGGGTATGTAATAAAAAGTACGGGGTGATACCTATCTTTTTCCTGAAAAAAAATGAAACGCCTCACCTTGATTCCGGAGTCCGGAAATTATATAAAGCCCTTACCGGTCCGGACAATGCACGCCGCAGGGAAGCGGCTGACAGCATACTCGCGCTTGACGCAGGTGCCATCAGCGCAGTGCTGAAAGCCGTCGACAGCGAAGATGATCCGGTAAAATCCGCCGCTTTCGCATCACTCGCAGACGCAGGGGCCCGTCATTTCCCCGCCCTGATTGATGTTATGGAACTGGAGGACCCCGGAGTTCAGAATATTGCAGAAAAAGTTATTTCCCTTGTTCATGATTCAGCAGCACTTCCGGATGCTGTCAATGCGTTCCGCAGCACTTCGGTACGAGGCAGAAAGGCAGCACAGGAATTCTGCCTCCGTTCTGAAAATACAGACACTGTTTTTGAACTGCTGCTCAAAGCCCTGAAGGACAATGATGTAAATTCACGGAGGATCGCTTCTGAAACACTTGGCTCCCTCGGGGAAACGCGCGTCATACCGCACCTTATATCGGCCCTTATGGACCCCTCCCCTGAAGTTGTTGAAGGCGCCGCATGGGCCCTGGGAGAAATCGGGCCCCCGGCACTCGGCGCGCTTAAAAAGGCCCTTGAGAGTCCCCACAGGGATTTGCGCAAAAATGCACTCAGTATAATTATCGGTATAGGCAGTGCACGGTCAATTCCGGACATTATTGGATCCCTGCAAAGCGATGATCAGGACATCAGATGGAAGGCGGCGGAGGCACTTGGGAGCCTCCGCACCCCGAAGGCAATCGGACCCCTCATTGAGTGCCTGCGCGACAGGGACCGCGACATGAGGAGGATTGCGTCGTCTTCCCTCGCTGAAATAGGGAAACCCGCAATTCCGGTTCTCATTGCGACGCTTTCAGACAAATCATCATTTGTGCGGGAGGGCGCGCAACGGGCCCTCGCGGATATCGGTGATAATGCAGTACCTGACCTTATCAAGTCGTTAAAAAAGGCAAATCCCGCGATGCAGGGAAATATCCTGCACATCCTGGAGGAAATGGCTGACCACTCGGTGGATATTCTCATAAAGAACCTTCGCGACACCGATCCTTTCATACGCTCCGAGATTATCAGGATACTCGGGAAAACCGGCAACGAGGAGCTTATCGCCCCATTAACCAAAATGATGAGAGACCCCGATAAAGATGTCCGCCTTGCGGCAGCCACAGCTCTTGGGAATTACGGCAAAGCCGTAATCGGGGCCGTCCTGAAGTTTGCCGAGAAAAACCAGGACCACAGCCTTTATGAAGTATCACTTGTACTGAACAGGGTATGCACCAGAAATTCAACAGAAATAATTGAGGCACTGCAGAACAAATATCCCGAAGTAAGGAGAATTGCCGCCCGGGCCCTGGGAACCGCCAAGTCCATCAGTGCTGTCCCGCACCTTATTGAAGGGCTCACCGATGAGAGTAAACTCGTTCGTGAATCATCCGCCTGGGCACTTGGAGAAACCGGAGACCCCCGGGCCATTGCGCCTCTCGTCAGGGAACTCTGCGACAGCTCACAAAAAGAGCAGTCTCCCGGGGTAATGTGGGCCATCGCGAAAATCAAGGATGACTCCGCAGCTCCGCTTCTAATAAAGGCCCTTGAAGATGAAGCCCCTTTTGTCCGCGTCCGCGCAGCAGCGGTCCTCGGAATGATGCGTGAAACACGGGCTGTGGACACCCTTATTTCACTTATGGATGACCCGTCTGTGGAAGTGCGGAACACGGCAGTTACGGCGTTAGGCAATATCGGCGACAGCAAAGCGGAACCGCATCTGCTCCGGGCAATGGAAACAACCTCCGGCGACGAATGGAACACCCTGAGAAACGCATTGATAAACCTTAGAAAGCACGCCCAGGACCAGTCATGTATCATCCCTCCCCGGAAGAAATAATCCGTATCAGTGAGATCAGAAAACTCCATGCCGGTATACGGGAAGAAATAGAAGAACGTCTCTCGGTATTTCGCGCCATACGTGAACACGGCAGCAGCATGGAGCTATTCACGGAACTGGTATTCTGTCTTCTCACGCCCCAGTCGAAGGCCCGGCAGAGCGGCCGCGCGGTGCAGCGCCTTCTTGAGGGGGACTGTCTTTTCTGCGGTGAATACGATACAATTCGTGAGCGTCTCAATATCGTCCGGTTCCGTAATAAAAAAGCCGCCTATATACTTGAAGCCCGTGAAATGTTCTGCGGAAATAACGGTATAGATTTACGCGGGTACATCGAAGGATTTGAGTCGGTGTATGAACTGCGGCGGGACATTGCCATGAAGGTCAAAGGAATCGGGCTCAAGGAAGCCAGTCACTTTCTAAGGAACATCGGCCTCGGAGGCGACATCGCGATCCTGGACCGGCATATTTTAAAAAATCTCGCGCGACTGGGGGTGATACAATCCGTCCCTCCAACCCTCACAAGCCGGCGTTACCTGGAAATTGAATCCTCCATGAAGGAGTTTGCCCGGAGCACCGGTATTCCCATGGACCACCTTGATTTTGTGCTCTGGTACCGGGAAACAGAGGACATCTTCAAGTGAAGGTGCAGGAACTGTTATGGTGTGAGCCTGATAATTATTTCCCGGTGCTGCGGATACCGGCTGATTAGTGTGTCCCGGTCACCCATTTCGAAATCCTCGAAGGCAAATCCCGGCGCCACGACGCACCCCACAAGGCTGAACTCCCCGCCCCCTTCCACTGACGCGCCGAACCAGCATCCCCCGGGCACCGCAGACTGAAGCACACTGCCTTCACCTGCTCCGAGGATAAAGGAATGATATGTTCCTTCTCCGGATATCATGTGCACCCTGATGTCAGCACCGGTGAAAAAAAACCAGAGTTCATCAGATTTAATGCGGTGCAGGCGGGACACCTCTCCCCGGGGAAGCAGAAAATAGATAGAGGTCGCACAGGCACGGGGCCCGGAGAACCTTACGGGAAGACCCTCCTTCGGTATCTGCTCATCGGACCTGTACACTTCACGGTAATATCCCCCTTCAGGGTGGGACTCCAGGGAAAGTTTTTCGATCCAAAGGGACATTTCTTTATTCATGGCTTTTCTCTTGATAAAGGTATTTGCTCTTTTGCTATACCGTGTTCCGGACATGTAAAGGAATAATAGTTGTGATGCTTTCATTGCAGAAAAAAAATATCAATCTTAAAAAGAATTTTCTTTACACCACACAAAGGGTTTTGTACTTTGTTTTGTCGTAACGGCACATTTCGGGGCGTGGCGCAGCCCGGTTAGCGCACATGACTGGGGGTCATGGGGTCGGAGGTTCAAATCCTCTCGCCCCGAAATTTTTTTTTCTTCTTTCTCAGCACTCTTCGCTTCATGAATATTCTTTTCATCTTTTTTTACATTCGAAGCCGGGTTTCAAGATTCGTCTGCACTTGCGCCAACAATCATTGACAACTATGCCATAATCCGGTCATTAATATTTTCTCAAATAACACATTGACAAATACTCATAATTGTGCATCGTTTTGTATGTAACCATAAATTTTCCGGATAATCAGAGGATCACATGTCCTCCAGTGCATCATATAATAAAACAATACTCCTTGTTGAAGATGAAGTAATTGTCGCCCTTTCGCAGAAGATGGAAATGGAGAAACGGGGATACAGCGTTATTACTGCTTCATCGGGAAAAGACGCGATAGAAGCATTTAAGTCAAACAGGAGTATCGACCTGATCCTCATGGATATCGATCTTGGAAGCGGTATTGACGGAACTGAGACCGCTGAACTGATTCTTCAGGAACGGGACATTCCAATAGTGTTTCTTTCCAGCCACACTGAACCGGAAATCGTTGAAAAAACAGAGAAGATTACCTCCTACGGTTACGTGGTAAAGAATTCCAGCATCACGGTACTCGATGCATCAATAAAAATGGCGTTCCGTCTTTTCAATGAGAAAAAGCGTGTCCTGGAACATCAGCAAAAGCTGAAACACACAAACGAACAGCTTGAGAAATCGCAGGAACTTATTTTAGAACGGGAAAACAAGCTCAGGGAAAGTGAAGACCGCTACCGGTCAATCG
>DAOSYC010000060.1:17212-19285 GCA_035380905.1 Spirochaetota bacterium
CATATATTCTCACTGCTGCAGATCATTGATATTACTGAACGCAGGGAAGTAGAAGAAACCCTGAACTTTCAGGCAACAATTCTTGACCAGATTCAGGACTGGATCACAGTAACCGACCTCAATGGCACCATAACATATGTCAATAACGCGTCATGCAATATGCTCGGCAGACCGAAAGAGGAGCTCATAGGGAAAAATATAGCTATATTCGGAGAAGACCCTGAAGCCGGTTTGACACAACAGGAAATTCTACAAAACACACTCCGGCACGGACACTGTCATGGGGAAGTCGTAAACTACCGCGAAGACGGTACACCTGTAATTCTTGAATTCAGGACACATGTCGTTACTGATTACAACAATGAACCCATGGCGCTGTGCGGGATCAGTTCAGATATTACAGAACGAAAAAAATCTGAAGTTACACTACGTAAAAGTGAAGAACGTTTCCGTTCATTTATTGAGAACGTCAATGATATCATTTATTCACTCACTCTGGACGGGATATTTACGTACATCTCCCCGAACTGGCTTGAGTATGTCGGTGAGCCCGCGGAGGAGGCAATTGGTAGATCTTTTGAGCCCTATGTGCACCCGGAAGATATCTCATCATGCAGGGAATTTCTGGACTTAGTGATACGTACCGGGGAAAAACAGCGGGATGTTAAATACCGTGTACTGCACCGGGACGGGTCTATACGGTGGCATGTATCCACTGGTGCCCCCCTTTTTGATGATGATGGAATTGTCACAGGGTATGTCGGTGTAGCACGTGATATGACCGGGGAGTATCATATCAGGGAGGAACTGCGGTTAAGCGAGGAACGTTTCAAACTTGCGGTTGAAGGAACGAACGACGGACTCTGGGACTGGAATCTGATTACACGCGAAGCCTATCATTCCGATCAGTTTGCACGAATGCTTGGATACGAGCCGGAGGAACTCCCCTTTACCGGAGAAGCCTGGTCCGGGCTTCTCCATCCTGATGACAGGGAAGCTGCAATTCAAAAAGTTGAGAACTATCTTTCACACCAGAATACTAATTATGAATCATCATTCCGAATGAGGACAAAAGACGGCAGCTATAGATGGATTACAGGCAGAGGCAAGTGCCTGTTTGATGATACCGGCACACCGATACGATTCGTCGGCTTCAATACCGATATTACCGACCGCGTTATTGCAGAAGAAGAACTCAAGGAAGCGCTTCAGCATAATACCAATCTCCTGAAAGAACTGCAGCACCGTGCCAAAAACAGCTTCGCCACTATTGAAAGCCTTATAACACTCAAGATGCATTCGGTAACAGGCAGTGAAGCGAAGGAGGCAATTGAGGGAATTCATTCACGCGTCCGTGCCCTGGCGGAACTGTATACATATCTGTATACTACAGACACTCCCGACAGGGTTGATCTTGGAAAATACTGCAAGATAGTAATTATGTCAATTGCCGGCTTAGCGGAACATATCACGATAAAGTCCCGAATCGATTCCATCATATCCGACACAAAAACATCTTCAACCGTCGGCATGATCGTGAATGAACTTATCACCAATGCGGTAAAATACGCCTTTCCGGTTAATAGAACGGGAGTTATCAGTATTGAACTAAAAAGAAAAGATACCGGTGCTACACTTATTATTTCAGATAATGGCGTTGGCATTCCGGAAAAGTATGATTCTTCGGAATCCTCCGGAATGGGACTCAAACTTGTGAAGGCCATGGTGAAACAGCTTAGCGGAACACTGGATATACATTCAACTGATGGAACAACAATTACATTACACCTTCCCCGCATCCCGGAGATGTAATGCTACCCGTTTTTCACAATACATGGCAGGTTATTTTCTGAATGTATTGAACATGCAGTTCATTCTGGTGATAACAGATCTGAAGATATCCACTTCATCTTTTGTGAATTCGCTGTCAATCAGGGCATTTACCGCGGCGATTACAGGTATCGCCTTCCCGGTTTCATTGATGCCCTGTTCCGTAATTACAATATGATATTCCCTCCGGTCATTGAGGTTCATCTGCCGTACCGCAAGCCCTGACTTTTCAAGGCGGTCAAC
>DAOSYC010000061.1:0-19204 GCA_035380905.1 Spirochaetota bacterium
CCACATCGGCCCCCTTCTCTGCAAGGACCGCGCTTGAGTCACCGGTACCGGCGCAGGTATCAAGGACCCGCTTTCCCCGGAGGTCCCCGAGCAGTTTCACGGAGAACTTCCTCCACCGCATATCAATCCCGAAAGAAAGGATCCTGTTAAGGAGATCATAGGTGGTGGATATCGCGTCAAAGGTGCGCCGGACAAAGCGTTTCCGCTCCGCGGGATTATCGTTATTAATGGTATACGCAAGTTTCTGTTTCATGAGGTATCAGTCCCGGTATATTTTCACCGCGCGGTACTCCGAGTCGCGGCGCACCGGAATTTTCCCGGCGTTTTTAATAAGGTCAATCATTTCATCCATGTTGGTGCGGGTGGTGATTCCCGTGGCCTTTACCACCACCTCCTCCATGAGGACACCTCCCATGTCGTTGGCCCCCATGGCGAGGGCAACCTGGGCCAGCTTCATCCCCTCCGTAAGCCACCCGGCCTGTATGTAGGGAACGTTATCAAGATATATCCGCCCGATCGCCACGATCTTCAGGTAATCCATGCCCGTTGCAGGAACGACATCCGGCATCATAGTCCTTCCGGGCGAAAAAGACCAGGGAATAAATGCCCGGATAATTCCCGTTTCGTCCTGGATTGACCGCACCACATCGAGGTGCGCAATCTTTTCGGAGAGGGTCTCCCCCATGCCGTAGGTCATGGTGGCGGTGGAACCCATACCGTGGGACTTCAGCGCCCGCATCACGCCGCACCACTGGGCCACGGTCATCTTGCACGGGCTCACGTCCTGCCGGACTCTGTCCACAAGAAGGTCCGATGCTCCGGGTATGGAGTTGAGCCCCGCATCCTTCAGCACACCGATAATAGCTTCATAGGGCATGCCGGTCTTTTCTGAAAGGTGTACAATTTCCGCCGGGGAAAACGAATGGAGGTACATCTCCGGAAACCGCTCCCGCACGGCTCTGACCATGGCAGTATACCTGTCCAGGCCGTAATCGGGATGGAGCCCCCCCTGCAGCATCACCTGGGTACCCCCGATCGCCATGAGGCCCTCCACTTTCTCAAGGATATCATCCAGTGAAAGCTCGTAGGGGTCAATCACACCACCCCGGGCGTGGAACGCGCAGAACCGGCACTTCGCCTCACAGACATTGGTGTAATTGATAATGCGGTCAATGATGAAACCCGCTTCGCTGCCGGGGACCAGCATTTCACGGCGCAGGTCCGCCGCCATCCCCAGCTCAAGGATATCCCACGCGAAAAGGGACTCCCCTTCCTCCGGAGTTATGCGCCCTCCCTGCAGGATTTTCTCCCGCAGCCGTTCTTTACCGTCAATGCTGATCATCAGGGGTGTGCTGTTCCCGTCTCACTGTTCTTCACATTTATCGTGGATATCGTAGACCATATTGAAGTTTATCAGGCACGCGAGGACCCCCTTCAGGGGCATTCCCTTTGTTACGGAAATCATATGCTCATCCGCCACACCTTCATATTCCCATTCCGCCCCTTCGGAAATGATCGACCCGCAGTATTCAAGGGAATCACAGTCATAGAGTTTAATTATTTTTCCAGCCATAAAAATCCGTCCCGGACAAAAGTAGTACAATACAGGATGCGCGCAGCAGAACCACTGAACCCGTACCGGTATCATGTTATCATTCAGCGGGAAAGAGCAAATAAATCAACAAAAATTCCGAAAAACTTCCCGGTACCGCGGGCACGAAAAAAACTTGCATAGAAATCCACCACAATGGCACTATACCGGCAGGAGAACAGCAGATGAAACACATAGCAATAATCGGCGGCGGCGCATCGGGGCTCATGGCGGCATGTTTCGCGGCGGCCCGGGGGACACGGGTTACCGTCTATGAAAAACAGAAAAAAACCGGCCGCAAGCTCCTGGCTACAGGAAACGGGCGCTGCAACATCACCAACAGCCTCATTGATCCTGCCCGGTATCACGGTCACAACCCGCGGTTTGTGCAGAACATTTTTTCCAGGTTCGGCCTTGATGACACCATAACATTTTTTGAGTCCATCGGCATCCCTCTCATCGAGGAAAGCGCGGGAAAAATGTTTCCCGCATCCCTCCAGGCCTCCTCGGTTCAGCAGATCCTTGAATATGAAGCAGTTAAAAGGGGGGTCGATATACAACTGCACCGGAAAATTGACCGCATAATCCCCGGAAAAAAAGGCATCCGCCTCATCACCGCCGGCCGGGAGGAACATACTGCGGATGCCGCGGTCCTCGCCATGGGAAGCTGCGCCAGTCCGCAGTTAGGCGCCGCGAAGGACGTGTACGATATCCCCCGCGCCCTGGGACACACCATCCATGAGCCCTTTCCCGCCATTGTGCCGCTGAATATTCCGCTCCGCGCGCTCCACAGGCTGGAGGGGATAAAATGGGACTGCCGCATTGAGGCGAGAATCGGAGGATCAGCGGCGGCGAAATCCGAAGGGGAACTCCTTTTCACGAAATACGGCATTTCCGGACCTGCGGCCCTCGATATATCACGTGCGGCAAACGATGCGGCTTCATCACGACAGCAGTGTGAAATATGCATTGACCTGTTTCCCGGGCGAAGCGAAGAGGAACTCCGGGAACTGCTGCAGTCACTTTTCAGCGACGGCACAAAGACCCTCGCATTCAGCCTCAGGGGAATCCTGAAAGAGCGGATGCCGGAGGTCCTGGGCACTATCGCGGGGATAGACCCCTACAGGAAAACAGCCACCATCTCGAAAGGGGAAATCCGTGACCTTGCTGCAGTCATGAAACACCTCACCCTTGACACCGGAGAGCCCCGCTCCTTCAATGATGCCGTTGTTGCCGCGGGAGGGGTGGAAGTCAGCGAGATAAACCCTGCCACCATGGAATCCCGTATCGCGAAAGACCTCTACATAACGGGTGAACTCCTTGACATTGACGGCGACACCGGGGGATTTAATCTGCAGTTCGCGTGGAGTACCGGCGCCATCGCAGGTATCGCCCTGTCACTCCAGACTAAAAAAGGGTAAAGAAACCATCAACAAGGGTTATTGCGCTGCAGGTCCCCTGAAGGACCTCACCAGAGGGGAAAACTGCAGTTACCGTATAGGACACAAAGGTGGACTTCTTGCTTTCCTTCATGGTTATCTCCGCGTCAATGTCCCTCTCCTGTAAAATTTCACGGAGCACATCAATTGTCGCGGGATTGTTGCGGAACACTGCCTTAAATGTTATTTCCGTAGGAAAATCAGGCAGTTCCCGTACCGTTTCACCGGCAGAATTTTGTTCACTCATGCAATTTCCGTTTCAATCTATGATATAAATAATAGTTCACTCTGAGGAGCCAGAAGAACTGTGCAATCACCTGTATACACGCACATACTACAACGATTTACCTTTTACTGCAATCATAAAAAATGATAGACCTTTTCCAATAAAAATAATACATTTATATAATTTCAAATATCCGGCTATCGGCATGAAAAAAAAAACAGCGCCTCGCTCTACAGATAATACCTCACCATCGCATCCCTCCACCAGTGGGCCGGAGGGGACTGCCCACACCGGAAAGGAGACGCTCAATATTGCCTTTTCCCATATAATTGAATTCTCTCCCTTTCCTGTTGTCATAGTCAATGACAATCAGATGATTGAATATGTTAACCCAAGATTTACTGATGTTTTCGGCTATACGGCTGACGACCTGCACACCTCTGCAGACTGGTTTAACTCGGCCTACCCGGACCCGGAATACCGGTCCTATGTCATGACCGAATGGAGCGCGGACCATGAAACATTCGTACACAAAAACTCCATTTCAAAATCATTTCACGTAACCTGCAAAAACGGTCTGATAAAACATATAACCTTTCATGTCACCCGTACAAACAATAAAACTGTAATTTTTTTCGAGGATACTACAGAACGGGACAATGCGGAAACAGAATTAAAAACCACAAACCGCCGGTACAAATCAATAATAGAACACATCAATGACGCCCTTTTTATACATGACTTCAACGGTACGATACTCGACGTGAACGACAACACACTGAAAATGACCGGATACACCCTGCAGGAACTGCTGGGGAAAAACCTCCGGGACCTTGGAAGAACGGCGATTGTACATGAGAAAATAAAAAAACTCTTCGACCGGGATTCACTTTTATTCGAAGGAATTCTCACGAGAAAAGACGGCACCCCGGTGCCGGTAAGCGTCAGTTCCCGTGTTGTTGCCCGTGACGGGAAGGGAATAGTCCAGGCGTTTGCGCGGGACCTCAGCGAAATGAAAAAATCAGCTGAGCTGCTGCAGCAGAGCGAGGAAAAATACCGTCTTATATTTGAACGGACTCCCGTGGGAATACTCCACTTCGATCAGAACGGAATAATACGTGACTGCAATGATAATTTTGTCCGGATCATCGGGACGTCAAGGGAAAAGCTTATCGGGCTGAACATGCTTACCGCACTTCAGAACGAAGAGGTCAAAAATGCAGTAAAAGACGCGTTGAACGGAAAAGCAGGATATTATGAAGGAATTTACAATTCAATCACAGCTGACAAGAGCACCTATGTACGCGCCCTTATGAACAGCATTTTTGCGCAGAATGGAAATTTTATTGGCGGCGTGGGAATCATTGAAGATATATCAGCAAGAAAACAGGCGGTGGAAGCGCTCCGCCAGAGTGAAGAAAAGTACCGGGGGATCATTGAAAACTCTTTTGAAATAGTATACACCCTTGACATGGAAGGAAATTTTACCAACGTCAATGAAGCATTCCTGCGCGAAGGCGGTTTCACGGGGAAAGAGATTATCGGCAGAAGCATGTCAATGATGCTTCACCCGGAAGATGCACACATCGCCTACGAAGCGTTTGAAAAGGGTAAAGAAGGGATACCCTGCACGTTTATCATGCGTTCGCGGAAACACGACGGCACCTACAGCTGGTATCTCTTCGTAAATAACACCATAAAAGATTCCAACGGTATTCCTGCGGCGATCCACGGAATCGCGAGAAATATTGACGAGCAGAAGCGCGCTGAGCATGCCCTCGCCCGGGAAAAGGAGCGGCTCCGGGTCACCCTGCAGAGTATCGCGGACGGAGTTATTACGACAGACATCACCGGCAGCATTGTGAGCATAAACAGGGTTGCCGAGGAGCTCACCGGCTGGACACAACAGGACGCGGAAGGGCAGGAATTTCACAGGATATTCAACCTGTCAGGACCGGATGGAGAAGACGCGACAAGGGAACTCTTAAAAGAGATTATTGAAACCGGCTCTGCAATGAACACCGCGACAAGGGCGCTGCTGAAATCAGCATCTTCACTACAGCGGCAGATCGAGTATTCCGCCGCACCCATCAGGGACCAGGAGGAAACCATTGTCGGCATGGTTGCAGCATTCCGTGACATTTCAGAAAAACTCAGGATCGAAGAGGAACTGAGAAAAACTCAGAAACTGGAATCACTGGGAATACTTGCCGGCGGTATCGCCCATGACTTTAACAACATCCTGACCGCGATTGTCGGCAACCTGTCTATTGTCAAGATGCATACATCACCCTCGAGCGACAGTTACCATATTCTGACGCAGGCAGAAAAAGCAACCATACGTGCAAAGGACCTCACACGGCAGCTCCTTACGTTCGCCAAGGGCGGTTCTCCGGTCAAACAGGCGGCATCCATCGAAGACCTTATACGGGATTCATCGGGATTTGTCCTCAGGGGAGCGAATGTTTCCTGCTCCTACAATTTTGACAAAGACCTTCGGCCGGTCGATATCGACAGAGGACAGATAAGCCAGGTGATCCAGAACCTCATTCTTAACGCGAATGAGGCAATGCCCGAGGGAGGAACAATCACAATTAATGCCGAAAACGCCGACATCGGCACAGGCTCTCCGCTGCAGCTCAGCCCCGGCAAATATGTAAAGATCGAAATAGAAGATACCGGCATCGGCATTCCGGAGCAGTACCATTCAAAAATTTTTGACCCGTTTTTTACAACCAAACAGAAGGGAAGCGGCCTTGGATTATCAATCGCATATTCAATAATCCGGCGTCACAACGGCCGTATAACCATAGAATCAAAACCGGACAAAGGAACGGTATTCACATTATATCTCCCTGCCACAGGAAAGAAACCCGTAAAACAGGCTGCCCGGGAGGCAACCACTCACTGCAGCAACTGCAGAATACTGCTGATGGACGATGAAGAAATTGTCCGCGATGCCGCCGGCCAGATGCTCATACACCTCGGATATGACGTTACCTTCGCGGCCGACGGAGAGGAAATGCTTGAGAAATACAAAAAGGCGATGAATGAGGGGACCCCCTTTGATGCGGCAATACTGGACCTTACGATACCGGGGGGAACCGGCGGAAAAGAAAGCATCAAACGTCTCCTGGAACTTGATCCCGATGCGAAAGCAATCGTATCAAGCGGCTATTCCCACGACCCTGTCATGTCTGACTACAGGATATATGGATTCAGCGGTGCAATAGGCAAGCCGTACATGATCAGCGATCTTGGAGAAATACTCAGCCGCGTCATTACAAAAAAATAGCGTACCGCCATGCCGAAGATTTCGCACCCGGCATTATATATACTGTCATTCCTCCATGAATTACAGTATATATTTCAAAATATTTAAATTTTTGTTGACTATAATCATTCCGCATATAATACTAAAAAATAATCCCTTGCCGGGAGAAAACACATCTTAACGCACACGGAGTAATGTATGTTTCAGCTCATTGAACAGGAAAATGATATCTACGTTGTCAAAATTGAGATGTCCGAAGTTCATACACTTGACGTTCCGGAACTTAAAGAAAAACTGCAGCAGACCATCATCAGCAAGGGAATAAAAAAAATGGTTATCGACCTTTCAAATGTCAAGATGATCACAAGTTCCGGCATCGGTATTTTTCTCAATATTAATCAGAGTTTAAAATCCGGGCTTAGACTTGCCGCCCCCAACCAGGAAGTACGGAAAGTGCTTGAACTCACCAAGGTAACTTCGGTTATCAAAGTGTTCGACACCAACGAGGCGGCACTGCAAAGTTTTTAGTATGTTTTTTCGAAAAAAGGAACTATTAATTTGACGTTTCTTTCCCCGGAAAGTATATTTTTCACAGATGACGTTCGGTAGAGTTTTTACAACTTTTTTGTTCTTCAAATACACCGGGAGGTGTTAAGGTTTAGGTACTGTGTGTACCCATGTCAGGACAGAAGTGAAGTTGAAAAAGGTTGAGGGGATAATTCCTGAAATTATCCCCTCAACCTTTTTTTATGCACACTGAAATCTTCCCGGGTTCCGTCATCTGGTCCTGAACGACAATTCCTGTATAAGCACCCCGCGAACACCTGCCATTCCCGGCAGCCCCCGCAGTTTCACCGTTATGCTGTTTCGGACCTCTTCATATTCGTCAACATTATTCAATACACTTTCCGGTGCCGACCTCAGGACCGCACGGACAATATCACTGACAGCTTCCATTCGGCCCTCAACATCATGCCGGAGGCCCGGAGAATCAAGTTTCAGGGTTATGCGTATACAGGCAGTAATTTCCCTGCCCTCTTTCATCCTTGATGTGCACAATGCCGGTAGCTGATAATATACTGCGCCTGAAGCAGCTTCCGGCCCGGGGCGGATAGTACCGCCCCGCTGATCTACACCTGAACAGGAAAATCCTGCAAGGATTACGCAGATACTACACATGCATATAATTCTCATACCGCCGCCGGAACAATTAGAAAGTACTGCCGCATAAACCGCAGGGATCAGAAGTCGCCGACCATTCTCACTTCAGGTTCAAGGGTAACACCGAACTGCTCATGTACTTCATGCCGTACATACTCAATGAGTGAGCGGACATCCTCTGACGTAGCGTTATCGACATTGATAATAAAATTGGTATGAAGCTCTGACACCATGGCCCCGCCGATTCTCTTCCCCTTCAGGCCGGCGTCATTGATGAGCTTCCAGGAGGAATGGTTCGCCGGATTTTTAAAGACCGATCCGGCGGAGGGATACCCCATGGGATGTTTCATGTTGCGTTCGCTGATGAGGCGGCTCACGGTCTGCCTCACTGTACCGGGATCCGGAGATTTGGAGAGACGGAAAAACCCGCCAAGTACAATCGCGTCACGTCCAAGGTCCATTTTTCTGTAATGGGCCATGTCCGTTGTAATTTCCGCCGTCCGCAGCTCTCCGCTGCCGTCGAGAAACTCGACAGCATCAAGAATGCCCGCAAAGGTCCCCATGTTTGTTCCTGCGTTCATCGCGATCCCGCCGCCGATGCATCCCGGCATCCCCGCGAGGAACTCCATGCCCCCGAGGCCTGCATTGAGGCAGAAGTCCACAAACTCCCTCTTATCAACTTCCGCTTCAGCATATACACGTGAATCCCCGCAGAACGTTATCTTTCCCCGCGTGCCGTCGCCACCTGCAAGGAGAAGTACTACGCCCCGTATCCCTTTATCGGACACAAGCAGGTTTGAACCGCCCCCGACGACCGTCAGAGGGACACCGTACCCGCGTACACAGGCCACCGCTTCACGGAGCTGCTCCCTGTTCCCGGGCCGGAATATAATATCTGCGGGCCCCCCGGTTTTGAAGGTAGTGTAGTGTTTCATGGGGACATCCCGTTCTGCGTTCCCCATCCCTTTCAACCTGCGGTACACTGTATCCATTGTAATAATATCAGCCATAAGTCAGTTAATCCTTCAACGCTCCGTGTTTCATGTATGTGTGGTATATCCCGCCGGCTGATACAGACAGTACGGCTCCTCGTCGAGATAATTTCCGGTTTCGTAAAACGCCCTGGCCCTGCACCCTCCGCAGAATGCGCGGTACGAACATGCCCCGCACTTTCCCGTCAATTTGTTGTAGTCGCGGAGGTCTGCAAAAAGCGGCGCGTGCTCCCATATTTCATTGAAAGGAGTTTCTTTAACGTTTCCCGCCTTCAGGGGAAGATACCCGCAGGGCTGCACATCGCCCCGGTTCGAGATAAAACACACGCCGGAACCCGCAAGGCACCCCCTGGTAACAGCAGCAAGGCCGTCTGTTTCAAATGTCAACGTCCTTCCCTCCGCCTTCGCCTTCTGCCGGATAATCCGGTAATAGTGCGGCGCGCAGGTCGCCTTAAATTCAATCGCAGATCTTTTCGTCGCGTCATAAAGCCAGGTAAGGGCCTCCTCACACTGCTCAGGGGAGAGCATATCGCTTTCCATTATCTGCGCGCCGCATCCCACGGGAACAAGAATGAACACATGGAGCGCCTTCGCGCCGCGGTCAGCCGCGAGCTTCAGCACACCCTCCATTTCATTGACATTTCTTTTTGTAATAGTTGTATTAAACTGGAACTCCACTCCGGCATCACGAAGGAGCGCGGCCCCGCGCAGGGCATCATCAAAGCTCCCCGGTATTCCACGGAGGCCGTCATGGGACGCGGCGCAATCCCCGTCAATGGATATACTCACGCGGCTGAACCCGGCATCCCGTATACGGCCCGCGGTGGCTTCATCTATGAGGGTGCCGTTTGTCGCAAGTGCCGTGGGCAGCCCCTTCTTTCCCGCGTACCCTGCAATATCAAAAATATCATCCCGGTATAAAGGCTCACCCCCGGTCAGCACCATAATAGGCTTGTAGTGCGCCGCGATATTGTCAATAACGCGCTGTATTTCTCCGAGGTCCAGTTCGCCGCTGCTGTCGACCTCTCCCGCTTCGGCCCTGCAGTGGGCGCAGTGCAGATTACAGCGCTTGGTAAGCTCCCAGAAAATGAGCCTTGGAACAAATGTATGTGCGTTTCCTGCATGTTTCACTTTTCAAACAGCTCCACAATTAATTTTGTTTTTTCCCGTATTGAATCCCTCTCCGGGTGCCCTGACGTTTCAGACTGGTACTGCTTGAGGTGCATTATCGGGTTATGCAGCGTCTTTGTCATTATCTGCGCCGTCAGGTCCTCAATATATTTGAAATCCTCATCAGAAAGATGTTTCAGTTTTCTCTGTCGGTATTTTTTCAGTTCCTTTTTCCGGATTTCGTCGAAGGTCGTTTTGATCCGCTGTATTGCCGGCACCACCTCCAGCCCTTCATACCACTGATAAAATTCATCAGCATCGGACTCTATCATTTTTTCCGCGATCTCCACTTCATTGAGGCGGCTCCTGAGATTCTCATCGGCAATCATTTTCAGGTCGTCAATGTTATAGAGGAAGATATCATGAAAATCCGCAATACGGGGGTCGATATTCCGGGGCACCGCGATATCGATCAGGAAAAGCGGCTGGTGCTCCCGGTGTTTCTGCAGTTCCTTCGTCATGACATCAGTAATAACATACGACGGCGATGACACAGAGGAAATAATAATATCGACATCACGCGCCGCTTTTGCCACATCGTCAAGGGGGATGATATGGGCCGACCGGTTGATATCGCCGGCAATCCGTTCCGCGTTATGGAGCGACCTGTTGGCAATGGTGATATCGCCAATATTGTATTTTGTCAGGTACTTGAGGATCAGCTCCCCCATTTCCCCGGCACCGATAAGGAGGGCCTTCCGCTCTCCCAGGTTTTCAAAAATCTTTTTCGCCAGCTCCGTGGCGATATATGCAATGGAAAGAGGGTTTTTCGATATACCGGTTTCCGTACGGATCCGCTTGGCGGTTTTGAATGCCTGATGAAAAAGACGGTTCAGCACCACACCGGTCTTTTTTTTCTGCACCGACCTTCCGTATGCCTTTTTCATCTGGCCGATAATTTCATTTTCCCCCACCACCATCGAGTCCAGAGAGGAGGCGACAGTGAGCATATGCAGTACCGCGTCACGGGAATATTTCCTGTACATCACTGCATCAAATTCATGGTGCCGCAAAGAGGACAGCTTTTCAAGCTCATCAAGGATAATCTGCATGCTTTTTTGAATATCAGCTGACGCAAAATATATCTCAACACGGTTGCAGGTTGACACGTATACCACTTCATCGACACCCCTGGCGTGGGAACGCTCAAGAAATCCGGGGACATCATCATCGTGAAGCGAAAAACATTCCCGCATTTCAACAGGTGCCGTTTTGTGGCTCATGCCCACAAGCGCTATTTCCAGGACTGTATTAATTTTTTTCATTCTATTTAAAACTGTGAAACCCGGATTGAATTGCAATATTGGAATACACATACAACGACATAATAATAACAAAGGAAAGAATCGTCAGATAATTAATGCGGTACGCCGCAAGAATGTTCCTTTTCCGCAGAAAATAAAGAACCAGTATAAGCGCCCAGGACACGTAAATGATTATCTCCTTCAGTGAAAACAGCGACAGCACATTGAAGCTCCACCACAGAAGAACAACACCAACACCAAGGCCCGCGGTAAGAAATATAAGTGACCGGAGAGTCGCCCACATGTTGAATTTCTCAATCGTTTCAAGGTTCGGAAGCCTGTATATGAAAACCATTGAAGATTTTTTTTTCAGCTGCCGTTCCATTACAATACTCAGCACCGCCCCGACAAAGCTGAAAAAGAAAAAAAGCTCCCCCACAATAGCAAGAACAACATGTACCGGGAGAAGACTGCTGATCAGGTCAATCCGCATATGACGTGAAGAATTAATAAACGGCACCGACATCACAAGGAGCACCGTTACAAACACCAGGGAAATGGGGGCAATGGATTTCCAGTACTGGCGCCATTTCGAGAAAAGCAGATACATCAGAATAACCAGCAGGAAGGCGGCAAGAAGGAAAAAATATCCCCAGATTGACGCCATAATGTGCAAAAACGCGCCGGATGAAAACGGATAATATTTCACAATCCCTGAAATAACAAATCCGATTGTGGAAACATAGAACAATGTCTGCGCCCGTTCCGCCAGAATACTCCGGTCTGAATGGAGGGCCAGAATGCTCACCGCGGATGTGCAGGCGAAGAGCACTATCGTAACTCCATATACCGCTTCAAACATAATTTCAATGCCGCCTTTAATTTCTTGTAAACACGCGGCACTACCCTATGCGTAACGCCGCTCAGTTGCTTCACATTGTAACCGTAGAACAACAAGCCCCATGACACGGATCGGGACATCTGTGTTCTTTTTATTCACACATTATAGTGCAATTTTGTCCACTTTTCCGGGAATACTGAAGAACCTCCCGCGGACAGTACATCGACGCAAACCATTTCAACCGATTGGATTATTTCCGTAAACTAAAAAAAGTGTTGAAAAAAATAGCGCATATAATGAACATTGTAACCCCTTTCTGCTAAAAGCAATAGGGCATTTTAGCATAAAATTCCATAGGGAGGATTACAATACAATGAACAACTATGAGTTAACGCTGATACTGCGTATCGGCGACACGCTTGAGTCACTCAAGACTACCGCAAAAGACCTGCTCAAAAAGCACGGCATCGAAATTCAGTCAGAAGAAGAATGGGGCATTCGAAAACTCGCCTACGAAATCGACAGAGAGCGCGAAGGGTTCTACTTTTTCTTTAACGTACAGGCTCCGCCGGAGTCAATCCAGGAAACAATTAACGACTTCAGGCTGAACAACGATATTCTTCGTTATCTTTTCGTAAAGATGAAAAAGGAAAAAGCACCCCAGAACTAAAAGGACCCCGCCATGGCAAGTGATATTAACAGAGTAATACTGATAGGAAGAATGGTCAAAGATCCGGAGCTCAGGTACACCCAGAGCGGTTCGTCAGTGGCAAATTTTTCTATTGCGAACAACAGAATTTATACGGTATCCGGCGACAGAAAGGAATATACCTCGTTTTTCAACTGCATCGCATGGGGAAAACTTGGCGAAGCAATCGCTCAATATTGTAAAAAAGGACAGCGCATTGGAATTGAAGGGCGCCTTCAGCAGCGCACATGGGATGACCAGAGCGGCAACAAGCGTTCTACCGTGGAAGTAGTAGTTGAGAACTTCCAGTTCCTGACGCCGAAACAGGGTCAGGACATGGCTTCACCGGAGATGTCTGCACCTTCGCCTGAACCTGAAGATATATCATACGCACACGATAATCCTTTTTCAGACGACGATATTCCTTTTTAAATAAAGCTCATGCATACCATGCATGGATCTGATGCCGAAGGAAATACACAGATGAGAGGAAAGGCTTTCGGGCCTTACACAGTCTTTCAACACAACATAATCATGGAGCATTAACATGTCAGAAGAAATTAAAAATAGCGAAACTGAAAATATTGAAACACCGGCTGCAGAGGCAGCGCCGGAAAAAACTGAAACTGCAGCGGAAACTGCAGCGCCGGAAACACCGGCCGCGGCGGCAGAGACAACGGAGGCATCCGCTGATGCCCCCGCTTCATCGCCAGCGAGAAGACCTGATTCCGGCCGCGGCAACGCGCGCCCGCAGCACCGTTCATCAGGCGAACGCGGCGGCGACCGCTCATCTTTCCAGAGGCCTAACCGTTTCAGAAGAAAGAGCTGCCGTTTCTGCCACGATGAAAAAATTAAAATTGAATACAAGAACCCGGACATGCTCGAAAAGTTTATTACAGACCGGGGAAAAATTCTCCCAAGAAGGATTACGGGGACCTGCGCACGTCACCAGAGGGCGCTGTCAACAGAAATCAAAAGAGCACGCATTCTTGCTCTATTACCTTTTGTTCTTCAATAAACTGTAATTGTGGGCAGCCTGGCGATTACGTCATTAGCAGGGCTGGTAGTAATACTCAGCTCTGCATACGCATTCTTTCGATGGAACAGCAGAGGTTTTTTTTTCATAGCTCCCATTGCTGTTATCGGGATAGTGTTTTATAATCAGTTATTCAGTATCAACAGTGAACTGCTGGCTTCTCTTCTCGCCTCTGCCGTAATAGGGGGCGCTGCGGGTTACACCCTGAAGAATAAACGTTCTTTACAGTTTTTTCTGCTCATCGCAGCGCTGGGGTCAACCGGCGTGTTCACATCGAACTTTTATTATCTGAAAGCAGCGAAAAACGTTGACCTGTTCACTGAGTCCCGGAGCAGTTTTGTAAACTACCTCAACCGCAGCACCGAAGGAATGGGGGATGAAAAGAAAAAAGAGCTGGTCCGGCAGATCGACCAGTCACTGGAAATTGTCAGGGACCTTGTCCCGTTTTCGTATTTTCTCAACTCACTGCTTTTCGCGGCATTTACATTCATAGTAATGCGCATGTTCGCGAGGAGGCTGTACGACAGTGCCGATATTGACACAAAAGGCCTGGAGCATTTCAGGCTTAACGACTATTTCATATTCGCACTGATTGGCGGCTGGCTGGTTTTTCTTCTGGTTGACGCAACCGCCAGCCGGTGGATACATGCCGCAGGATTCAACACGGCCCTTATTTTTACGTTCCTGTATCTGATACAGGCATTCGGGATTATTAAGTTTTTTCTCCTGAAAAGAAAGCTGCCGATGTTCCTGCTGCCGTTGATTATTATAATGTCAATCGTGCTGCTTAACCAGTACGTATTGATTGCAGCGATTCTTCTTGCAAGCTTCGGCGCGATAGATTTCTGGGCCGACTTCAGAAAACTGTCATCATCCGGCATCCGTAAAGATGACAGGGAATGATTTTCTTCTTGCAGGGAGTATGTAGTACATCTATACTATGCAGTACGTACACAGTAAATTTGGACATGCTATCACAATCTTATAATGACGGAGATATATCATGAAGGTTATACTGCAGAAAGATATACCCAACCTCGGAGAGGCGGGAGACATTAAAGAAGTTGCAAACGGATACGCGAGGAATTTTCTTCTTCCGAAGAATCTTGTTGTCATGGCAAATGACTCCAGCAAAAAAGCCATTGAGCACCAGAACAAGATGATCCGCATCAAGAAGGAAAAAAGGAAAAAACAGAGCGAAAAGCTGCTGGAAGCAATCTCCGGCATTGAACTTTCATTCGCTGTTCAGGTCGGCGAGGAAGACAAGCTTTTCGGTTCTGTTACCACCATTGATATCGCAAAACAGCTCAAAGAAAAAGGATTCGAGATCGACAAAAAAAAGATCCACCTTGCATCTCCAATCAAGGAACTGGGAGCATTTGACGTTCCGATTAAACTTGATGAAGGAATTACGGCAACCGTAAAAGTCACCGTTAACAAGGAGTAGTTGATGACGTCTGAGAAACTGCCTCCACAGGATGTCGAGGCTGAAGCCTCATGTCTCGCCTCAATGCTCCTCAGCAAAGAAGCACTATTAAAAACTATAGGAATCCTCCGGCCGGAGGATTTCTATCTTGACGGGCACAGGCGGATTTTCGACACCATTATAGACCTGGACAAACGGAACATCCCTGTTGACCTTATCACATTGAAGGAACGCCTGAAAGATGTAGGGCATTTTGACATGGTGGGGGGCGACAGGGGTCTCGCAGAACTCTACCAGATTACCGCACACTCCGCGAATGCAGAATATTACGCCAACCGCGTCAAAGAACTGAGCCTGAGGCGAAGATTCATTGATGTTGCCGCAGAATCCATTGAGCACTGCTATGACAGGAGCAGGGACACCCAGGAGCTCATGGATGAAATAGAGCGCAATATATTTCTTGTCACAGAGAAACGCATCACCTCGGACTTTAACAACATTTATGATGTGTTAAACGAGACCCTCGCGAACATCATTAAGATGAAAGAGGAAAAGCGCACCATAACCGGTGTTCCCGGCGGCTTTACCGACCTGGACAACATTCTTACAGGTTTTCATGGTTCTGAGCTTTTGATAATTGCCGCAAGGCCATCAATGGGTAAAACCGCATTTGCCCTCAATATCGCGAACCATGTCGTGCTGAAAGAAAAGAAATCAGTGCTTTTCCACTCCCTTGAGATGCCCGCGACACAGCTTGCCATGCGGCTCCTCTGTATTGAATCCGGCGTCGACTCGCAGCGGGTCCGTACCGGACACATATCCGGGGATGAGCTGAAACGCATTGCGGCGGCAGCGGAAAAACTGGGACAATCACCACTGTATATCGACGATACCCCTGCTATTAATATATTTGAGCTCAGGGCAAAAGCCCGGCGGGTCGCGCAGCGTGAGAAACTCGGGATGATCATTGTGGACTACCTCCAGCTTATGACCTCCCCTTCACGGCTGGAACGGCACCTTCAGATTGCGGAAATTTCACGGTCCCTCAAGCAGCTGTCACGGGACCTTGATGTTCCAGTAATTGCCCTTTCCCAGCTTTCACGGGCGGTGGAATCCCGGACAGACCAGCGCCCCCAGCTTTCCGACCTTCGGGAATCAGGCGCGATTGAGCAGGATGCCGACGTTGTGCTTTTCCTGTACCGTGAGGAAAAAGTGAAAAAGGACACTACCCGGAAAGGGTACGCCGACATTATCATTGCAAAGCAGAGAAACGGCCCTACGGGTACCGTTGAACTCATGTTCCTTGAACGGTGCACGAAGTTCGGAAATCTCGACAAACAGCACGATTACGAGGGGGCTGTACAGGAATGACATCCGTTTCTGAAAACCGTGGAATCATAATGAAGGCCATGGAAGAGCTCGGAGGCCATGTCCTTTTCTTTAAAGAAACCCTGAAATGGATATTCAGACGCCCCTTTGACATAAAAAATATAATACTGCAGATGCTCGAAATCGGGTATCGGTCCCTTCCGGTTACGTCAATTACCCTTTTTTTTACCGGAATGGTAATGGCGCTGCAGGTCGGGCGCGCGATGGACAAGCTTCTCCCGGGCTCATCAGTCTTTATCGGGAGCGCTGTTTCAATCTCCATGCTGCGGGAGCTGTGCCCTGTGCTCACGGCGCTCCTTCTTGCGGGAAGGGTCGGTTCAGCCATTGCCGCTGAAATCGGCACGATGAAAGTCACCGAACAGATCGACGCCCTTGTGACACTATCGGCAAACCCGGTCCAGTACCTTTCCGTTCCGCGGTTCATCGCATGTTTTGTCATGACACCGGCGCTCACAGTAATCACCGACATTGTCGGCATTCTCGGCGGCGCCTTTATCGCGTTCTTTGCCCTTGGCATCACCATCGATAAATATGTGGAAAACATTCTTCAATACATTGGCCTCATGGATTTCTTGACAGGAATAATGAAGTCTGTTTTCTTTGGCATAGAGATCGCGATTATATCCTGCTACCAGGGATTCAGCACCCGTGGAGGAGCGGAAGGCGTCGGCAAGTCCACGATACAGGCGGTCGTGAAGTCATCGATGGCTATTCTCATATCCGACTACTTCCTGACGTACCTTTTTCAGTTGATCGAATAAAAAAATATTTCATATCAGGAGCGGCGATGAAGGCATCCAAAAAATCCTTTATCGAGGAATTAAAAAAACTCGGAATCCGGAAACAGGTAGTGGAATCATACGGTGAAATTGACCCGAAATATTTTTATGATTCCATTTTTCATAAAAGACTCTACACTGACGAAACAATGCCCATAGGCGGAGGGGAAACAAGTGACCCCTTTTACGTCCTCGCCAGAATGCTCCACCATGCCGATGTCAAGAAAACCTCCCGGGTCCTTGAGATAGGCACAGGTGCCGGCTTTTCCACTGCGCTTCTCGGCACAATGGGAAAAGATGTTATATCAATCGAATACCATGAAAAACTGGCAGCAGCCGCAAAAGAAAGGATACGTGACCACGGGTTCAGGAACATACGTCTTTTTGCCGGTGACGGAACGACATTTGAAGAAGAAATCGGAATGTTTGACGCTATCATTGTACTGGCAGCATGCTATACCAGGCCCATCAATCTTATACGAAACCTTAAAGTGGGGGGTAGAATTGTATTCCCCATGGGGCCCATATATCAACAGCAGATTGCTGTAATGAAAAATGAAATGGAACGCCGGGAAGATGAGCTTATGGAAACACGCTTCTATGATTTCTGCAGCTTCAGGCTGATACGGGGCCCCTACGGAACTGACCTGTATCCGCTCATCGGAACACAGGAAGAGGATCTCCGGGAAAACTCCTAATAGGGTGAGGTTCAGAAGTCGTGTTTCTTTTTTTCTTCAGGATCTTCGTCCGGCTTGTAGCAGAAACGGCAGCCGTATATCATAATCTTACTGCCGCCATTCATCTCCAGTCTGGAAGCATACAATGCTTCATACTGTGAAAGCACCGCCCCGCACAACGGGCACCTCTTTTCACGGGGATAAGACTGAACAGAACTGTATTCGATGGAACCGGGCTCAATCGAAATTTTTTCAGCATTCCCCGAACCGTTTACTTTCCGCATAATAGCATCTTTCCCTGAATGATACAGGGAATATATATAGAGAAATACCGCGACTCCCGCCAGAAACCCGATAAAATAAAAAAGTGTACTCATGATAACACCTTCATCTTTTTTCCGAAGATCCGCAAATTCGATGCGCCTTCCGTACAACATAATTGACCATGACCGTTTCCTCCCCGGGCGGTAAAAAGGAATAGTCACTGAATATATCCGCCACCTCGAACCCCTCTTCATGCAGCAGCCGGAGTACTTCATCCCGGGAATAAATCCGCTGAAGATGTGTTTCCCTGGATGTGCGGCCGTCCCTGTAGGTGAATGTCAGGACGGAGGATATTATTTTTTTCCGGGCGTTATACCTGTTGTCCCACAGTATGGAGATGCCTTTGTGACGGTAACGTTTTTCCTGAAGGTCAAAAAACCGCCTGATATTGTATTCTGTAGTCAGATCAAACATAAAAATACTCTCATCATGCATACAGCTCCTCACAGAACGCAAGGCATTGCGGAAATCACTCACTGTTATGAGATAATTCATAGTATCGTGGACAGAAAAAATAAAATCCATCTTTTTAGAAAGGGAAAAGTTCCGCACATCTGCGCAGAAAATTCTGAATTCCCTGAATGCCCGGGCACGGGCGACCTGCAGCATTTCGAGGGAACTGTCCATTCCATACACGGTGAAGTCGTCCCGCGAAAATTTTGCACCGAACTTACCGGTTCCGCACCCTATCTCAAGGATGCATGAGGGGTCCGTCATATAACGAAAGATCAGTTCACGTATATATCTGTACCACCGCTCATAATCAACGTGCCGGAGGAGATAATCATAGACTTCGGAGATATCAGTATAGGGCGACATCGGCGCAGCCGCAGCTGCACTTCCGGAAAGAGCAGACTGCCGCGCACTGGAATCTTTTTTATTTCCGCCTTTTTTCACACTACCCCCTTTTCATGTCACACTGTTGTACAGAATCACAGCCGCCCTGT
>DAOSYC010000062.1:0-6514 GCA_035380905.1 Spirochaetota bacterium
TACGACCAATTGGTTAACAGCCAACTGCTCTACCGACTGAGCTACAGGGGAATATAGTGTTGTTTTAAAATAGCAAGCTGATCGTATTATATCCGGAACTGAAGGATTTCACAACGCTGGACGAATCGCTGTTGTATGATCAAGACGGATTACTATTTGTAATTTACTTCAGTTTATGTCAATAGTTTTTTTAATTTTTTTTTAAACAGAAAAAATTATCTTGCCCCTGGCTTCTCTGAATGAAATTCTAGTGCAGGATTTTCAATGTTGAAGAGATGCCTGATGATCTTTAATTTTATTATAGATAATTACTCATTATACAGGATTTTTCAGGATATATTGATAACAAACTACGTTCTGATTGCAGGGGATACATATGAAACTGGAAGATGAAATAAAAGCACTGGCCTCAGACAAAAATGCGGTTATTCTTGCGCATAATTATCAGCCTGATGAAATACAGGACATCGCCGATTATACCGGTGATTCCCTCGAACTCGCCCGTATCGCTGCCGGAACAAAGGCCGATATTATTGTATTTTGCGGTGTTCATTTTATGGCGGAATCGGCAGTACTGCTGTCACCGGAAAAAAAGGTACTGCTGCCCGACGAAAGCGCGGGCTGCCCGATGGCGGATATGGCCACTGACGCCGATGTCGCGAAGATGCGGAAACAGTACCCCGAAGCGGCTGTGGTTACATATATTAATTCAACAGCAGCCGTGAAGGCGCTCTCTGATGTGTGCTGCACGTCATCGAATGCGGTTAAAATTGTACAGCGGATCAATGCGGATACAATACTTTTCTTCCCTGATAAAAATCTTGGTTCATATGTACAGCGTTTTACCGAAAAAAAGATAATACCATGGAAGGGGTTCTGTCCCACACATGAACGGTTTACCCCTGAAGAATTGAAGAGGATTAAATCTGATCATCCCGATGCGGTAGTCATGGTGCATCCGGAATGCCGGCCGGAAATAATTGATCTGGCGGATGAAGTGCAGTCTACCGGGGGCATGGTGACTTTTGTAAAAAACACCAGCCATAAAAAAATTATTGTAGGAACAGAGATGGGTATGATTCACCGTCTGAAAGCTGAAGCGCCGGAAAAGGAATGCATACTTGCTTCACCTGGTTTTATATGCAGCAACATGAAAAAAATCACCCTTGAGAAACTCCGCGATTCTCTTGCAAATGAGATTCCTGTCATATCAGTAAAGCCTGACGTTGCGGTGAAGGCAAAAGGCTGTCTTCAAAAAATGCTTGAACTTTCCTATTGATACAATAGTATACACAACAATATTGCAACTATTCAGATATACAGTACATCGTGTATAAAAAAGTAGTTTTGCGTAGTCCTCCACGCTGGGGAGGTACATACTTCAAGCCTCCATATTGTGGTTGGGGGTATGCGTTAAATCGGGAGTGACAATGGAAGAAGAATATCCCCTTGATTCCGGTATAGTTGAAGATGCCGGAAGTGATGCAGTGGAGGGACATGCAGTTGACGAATCGGAAATAGAAGCTCTCCGTGAAAAGGCCTTCACTCCGGAATTCAGGGAGCTGGTGTCCAAAATTACCGGTCATTCAGGACGGGAAAAAGATATACACGATCTTTCACGGGATGAACTTCTTAGAAAATATCATACCCTTTTTTATAAAACATCCAATCTCCTGGATTATGATTCAATCAACAGTGCATTTAATCAATTTTCATTCCACGAGGATGCGCTTTTCGATTCACTGTGCAGCCATATACAAACGATAATGGAACAAAAAGGATTTCCATCGTTCGCATTTATATCCTTTGATTTCGGTAAAAGTTCCTATCTCCCTGTATTTCACACACTGAAAGAAATTCAGGAAGTTAGTGTTGTGTTTGATATTCATGAAAATTTTATACGGAAAATATTCTCAAGTAAAACAGGTATATTTCTAAAAAGAGAGGAGATCGAGGGGGATATCTACCTGCGGAAACGGATGGAATGCATCAGTGATGATCCCGGATGCACATATTATTTTTGTGCAGTTCGGACAATAGCAGAACATACCCTTGGCACTGTGAACAATATCAATCATATTGCGGATATCGCAGGTAATTCCGCAGTGTTTATGGTTTCTTTTGATTCCGGGGATGATATACAGGGGACCGGTAACATTTTTGATATTCTTGCACGTGATTTACCGCTGCACCTGATTCTTTTGAACACTCTTGGAATGAAACGCCAGGCCGCATACAGCATTACCGGCCTGGAACGGAACATTTCAATTTTTGATTATCTTTTTACTATATACAGGGACCTTGGCAGCGGCAGCATATTTGTTCTCAGATGTAATGACTGCAGCAGCCGTGAATTGTATTACACGTTCCGGTATCTTCAGGAAAGGATGAAGCGTATCCTTTCGGGAAGTTCAGCATTAATGAGGGTTGGTGCTGATACGGCAGCATTATTTCTTTGTGATTATGACCGGGCTGCCGTTTTTGCTGTATTTAAGGATCATGAAAAGCTATTCCCTGATGCTGTATCTCTGCAGGAATGGGATTACAATAAAATATTTCACTTTGGCATGTCATAAGTATTATATTAACTACAACGGCGAAATATCGCAGGAAATCGTGGTGCGGTATAGTTGTGCTTTCCTGAACTGATTCACAGGGATGTATTTGCCGATATTAAAATGGCAGTATATGTGCCGTTCTGCCGGGGTGAGTGGATTGTGCGGAATTATATTATTATACGATGATTAATCGGACTATTACATTTCTGGTTTCCATGTGCATTGTTTTTCACTCTTTTTTTTTAGTGAAAACTGCCAATGCCGCGGGAACTGTCGGTACATCAGGTGCTGATTTTCTCGAAATCGGTGTCGGCAGCCGTCCTCTTGGTATGGGGGAGGCGTTTACCGGAGTAACTGAAGATATTAATTCAATATATTATAATCCGGCAGGCCTTGGCACAATGCGTTATCCTGTCCTGTCGGTAATGCACCAGGAGCTGATACTTGATTCGCGGTTTGAAAATATAAGCGCGGCGTTTCCCGTCTATAACGGCTTCATGGGTATATCAAGTTCCCTTTTCTGGGTGCCTCCGTTTGAGAAGATCGATATCGACGGTAATGAAGTTGGCACGGTCTATTTTTATAATATGAGCAATGTCCTTGCGTACGGGATTTCACTTGGTTTTATGGAGATCGGCGGATCGCTGAAATATATCTACCAGCGCATCGATACTCTCCAGCTCCATTCATTTGCCTTTGATATCGGCCTGATGAAACGATTGTATATGTATTCCCCTTTTGACGCGCCGGTAAGGAATTTTTCAATAGGCTTGTCGATACAAAATGTCGGTACAAAAGCAAAGGAGGACCCGCTCCCGCGGCTGGTCAGGCTCGGGGCGTCATATAAACTTACGAAATGGTTTGCATTTAATGTTGATATGATAGAGAATTTAATCTCATCATCAGATGCATATGATTTCACCTATGGATTCGATGAAAGTTTCCGTATTAATACCGGTGTTGAGTTTACCTACCTGGACCTTCTTGCACTCCGCGCAGGATACCGGTTTAATGATGCCGGTACATATTCATTCGGCATGGGATTTAATTATCAGGTTAACAAGGTAAATTTCAGCGCCGATGCCTCCTATTCAGACGCGGGAATTTTCGGACAGGTGTATTCCTTTACGGTGTCCTGCAAACTAATGCTGCAGATAATAACAGTAGAGGACAAACGGGAGGCCGAACGGCTCTACAAGAAGGGTATACGGAAATACGTGAAGGGTGACATTGACGGCGCCATAGATGAGTTTGAAAGTGCACGAAGGAAAAATCCGTATCACAAAAATATTGAACAGAAAATAGATGATCTTAAGGAGCTGAAGAAGCTTAAAAAACAGGGAGATAAACTTGAGCAGGAATACCAGAGATACCAGTTCTATCAGAACCGTTAATGTGAAGAATGATTTTTGCCCTGCTTCAAAGGGTTCAGTGCTTTTTGAAATGGGTAATACCCGTGTTATATGCGCGGCACATGTGTCTGACGATGTGCCGGTTCATGCGAAGGAAAAGGGGACCGGCTGGGTCACCGCGGAATATTCAATGCTGCCGTATTCAACCAGTCCGCGTACTCCTAGAAGACTGGCCCGTCCCGATGGAAGGTCGGTAGAAATTCAGCGTCTTATCGGCCGTTCGCTGCGCAGGGCGGTGGACCTTCGGAAACTTGAAGGGTACTCTATCGTTGTGGACTGTGATGTACTCCAGGCGGATGGAGGCACGCGTACTGCCGGTATTACCGGCGGATTTATCGCGTTGCGTCTTGCGGTATCGAGGATGCTGGAGGAGAAGATGCTGCAGGAAGATCCGATCATTGCTGCCGTTGCGGCAATATCAGTAGGATATGTCGATAACAGGCTGCATCTTGATCTTGACTATAGTCTGGATTCAAGGGCGGACGTCGATATGAATGTGGTAATGGACAGTAATTTTGATCTCGTTGAAGTACAGGGGACCGGGGAAAACAGATCTTTTTCAATGAAACAGCTTGACCAGATGATGTCTCTTGCCAGAAACGGCATAGAACAGCTTTTTACCATACAGCGTGATATCACATAAATGATACAATAACAGGATGGAGCATTTCCTTCTGCCATGTATTTTTTTTGGCAGCACACAAAGTAAAAATGTTGGAGGCAGCATTATGAGAAAAATGGTTTGTATTGTTATTCCTTTCATCTGCTTTGCATGTTTAAAAAACAATATCGAGGATAACTACAGAGCGTTCGAGGGGACAGCGATAATACAGGAGATTAAAGACTCTCAGTACAATCCTGACGGGAAAAATCAATACAGCGATATCTTTATTAATTTTATTCCCCGGGATAGTGATGCCCCGGCTCAATACGTATATAAGAGCTGGAAAGATACCAATGTCCGTGTAAGCCATAATTCAAGGATGAACCACTATAAACCGTGGATCAGTAAAATGAACATCAAAGCGGGTAATAAATACGAAGCTATACGGTATGAGAAAAAAAGTGGATTTGGAAGCGCCCCTCCCGTTGTATTCAAGGTCTTTTTTGATAGAAGAAAATAATATACCGAATAATTATATGAAGAGTTAATTATTCTTCCGGCTATGATGATAGTATTATTTTCTTGACACCATAAAAGATATAGTATGAAAATATGTAGAATTGTAGTTCATAAACAGGCATGTCATAATAATGATGTGCTGGTTTTTTTTGTGCATATTCAAGGGATTGTAATATGGAGGGCGGGTTTCCCTCGAGGAAAAAACAATAATCGCATAGGAGGAACGTATGGCGTACAACAGTTTTTACTCTGATGTGTCACTTGGTGATGACAAAGATGATTTTGATTCCGGATACGATGATTACAGCAGCGTCGGAAGCGATGATGAAGTGTCTGTACAGGGTGCCGGCGGTCAGATCATGTCATCTATTAAAGGTGTTTTTACGGGAATAATCTGTTTTTTTGTATCGTTTGTTGTGCTGTACTGCGGGGCGACGAAAACTGAACTTGCGAAAGTTTTCAAAAATGCGAGACCTGTTGCAGGTGCCCAGGATGGAAGCATGGCGTTTGTTACCGGAGTGCCTGAAGTCACTGCTATTGGTGACGAGGGTTATCTAGAGTCCGGGAATTACATTCGGATAGAGAAACGGAAAGAATATTACGCAGTAGTATCTACGAAAAGATCTGAAACACGAAAAGAAGGTACGAAGAAAATTACTACTTCTCATTACGAGTATTCATTAGAGTGGACGACAAATCCGCAGCCGATACAGGGGAAAGAAAAATCAAGGTGGAGAGAATTCGCGAGCAGTCATAATATTCCCCGCTATACGAGTAATCCTGTAGCGTCCGGTGAAACAACAACTACTATTAACACACAGTCAGCGAAAGTAAACGGGTATTCAATACCGGTTGCCGAGGTGCAGTTTAAAGGCGGCGGAAAAAATCTTGAACCAAAATATCTTACAGGTAGTGCCGAGGATCCTCAGATCGGCGATACACGTCTTGCATATACGGTATATCCGGCTGATACAAAATATACGTTTGCGGGAGATAAATCCGGCCAGTCTATCACAAGCACAATGGTTGACGACTCACCGATGCTCGTAGCGTCAGCGGGTGAGTTTAAAAACCTCATGTCGGCTTTACGCTCAGGTGACAGGTTCTGGTGGTGGGCTTTCCTTATCATTGGCTTTTTGCTGATGTCAGCAGGCCTGAATATGATGGTCGGTCCCCTTACCACGCTTCTGGATTTCATTCCCTTCATCGGACAGTTCGGTGCAGGCATGATACGGTTCGTGCTGACTGTCGCAGCGGCAATAATCTCACTGGTGTTCTATCTCGCGATTTACTACTGGTGGGTTGTATTGATTCTTATCGTGGCAATATTTGCTTTTGTTATGTACAAGAAGAAAGGTGCACAGCCTCAGGCTGCATAATAGACAACATACCATTTTTTTTCGCATATATAAAGCGGGGCA